>CAZTBY010000067.1:0-6376 GCA_964612395.1 uncultured Clostridium sp.
CTTTGCAACAGAATTCTTACTCAAGCCAGGAAGGACGATGAGTACGAAGGAAAGATATACTATAAAAGCACAGATTGCAACCAACAAGACATTGGCTGCAACCATTACAAATGGCACTCAAGCAAAAAGCCCAAGCGATGTATTATACACTACAAGCAAGGGAACCTACCGCTTTTTATTCATCAAATAGTCATTCACATCATTGCAGTCAGCATAGCGGTATGACTCATCAATAGTCTTCATCTCATAGATTGCCTTGATAGATGCAGTTGCACATTGTCCTGCCGTGTCATTGTCGAGGAAACAATGGATGGCGTCATAACTATCCAACAGAGGATAGCACTTTTTCAAGTTGCTCACCGAATTAAGGACAATGAAATCACATGGCTCATCCAAAGCCATCCTATAATCAGTGCCACGCTTCGCAAGCGTAAGATATGACAGAAAATCCATGAAACCCTCAAATACGCAGCAACCCTTCTGTTGTTCGCCAATCAGATGGTGAAGGACGCTTATGTCCTTGTTATAGATGCATCCCTTGAAATATGCATTGCGGATTTCATAGCCCCCCGAACGGTTCTTGAACGCTATGGCAAAGTACTTGTTCTTGAAATAGCGGTAATGCACCTCATGGCAATACATCCGTCCGATTTCATAGTCCACGCCACGAGTCCGCAGATAGGAGAGAAGTGCGTAATGACTGAGCGGAATAACTTCGATGTTCGTCATCCTCTGTTGAATTGAATTGTACAGTTGAGCCTTGGGCTTTAATCTCATCGTTGCGACACCAGCACATCCCTCAAGATGACTTAAAGCCTCGGAAAGAGAATCAATGTTGAACATCAACTTACAAAGGTCAATGATGTCGCCACCCTGTGCCGTACCGAAATCATACCACTCATTTTTGTAATCATCCACCTTGAACGAAGGATTGTTCTCCTGTCGGAACGGCGAGCAATACCAATGCGCAGTACCCCTAACTTTGGTGGCAGTAAAGCCATGCACGGACAGCCAATCCACCAATCTAATCTGTTTTGCTTCTTCTATAGTCATAATTCTAAAATATGTCATTACATGAGTTTAGTGCATACATACCTTATATACCCGGACCAAACTAATCCGATGTTTGGAGGGTGAAACCGGGATTATAAGAGTACTGCTTGTCATTCTTTACGATAGCATTCTGCTGTAACAGGAACTTGACAAGATTGACCATTGTGTTGCGTCCACGAGTGTAACCAATCTCCTGATATCCCTTGCGAAGAGCCTCGATAAGCTGTTGGTAACCAAGGCTCTCTGCTTCTCCGAAAGCAATCTGCAAAGCCTGGCGATGCTGTTCCTCGCCAAGTGACGTAAGAGGAGCTGCACGTTCACGCTTGCTCCGTTTGAACTCATGGCTCTCCACCAGATACGGAAGAGCATCATTGCCAATCTGGAAAGCGAAAGGAGGAAACTCCTTGTCACGGATATGCATGGCTTTCACCTCGCTAATATTCCCATTATCCTCACACTTCGAGATTTGAAGAACAGTCTCAGCCTTGTTGTTCAGTTCCGTACCAATATGGCCACGAGTATTGTCGTCACCCTTGTTAAGATGAAGCACCGTATGAATATGCAATTCATAGAAACTTGACCAACGCATCAGCTCGTTGATGATGTCAAGAGACTCGCTCGGACTGTTGATGTCACGGATCAAGTCACGGATGCCATCAATAACAACAAGTCCGTAATGACAATCATCATGCAAAGCCCAATTGATGATGTCACGCCGTTGGTCAGGACTATACTCACGAAGGACAAAGAAGTCAATCAAGTCACACTCCTCGTCTATGGGCAGTCCTGCAAGGCGCAAGATACGTTCAAGCACCTTGTGACAATGGCATTTACTCTGTTCAGTATCAATGTAAAGCACACGGCGTTTGTTAGGAGGTAATTTAGCCGTATAGCGAAGGACCTCCTTGCCGGACAAGGCAGAAGCCACAATAGCAGACACGTTGAATGTCTTCTTACTCTTCGGCTTGCCCGTTGATGCACTGAAGTTGCCAATGGTGGCAATGGTAGTGCCATCCACCTTGACAATTTCCGGCGGAAACTCATACTTTTCAGTGACTAACAGTTCGAAATGCTTCCGAAGCGAGTCATAGCGCACCTTGTCGATGCGCCTATTGTCGAACAAATCTGTTATGTTGTTCATTTTCCAGGCTCTTTTCTGTTAACCATCGAAGACCGCTGATGGTCTTTCTCTATTTGATAGGCAAGCAAGTTAGCCTGGCGTTCCAGCTCATAGTTTGAGCGATACGGAGTACGCCAATCCAATCCTCCAAATCCTTGCGGTGGACGAATATCATTTTGCCGTTGGGCTTGTAGAACGTTATCTCGTTAGCCGAGGTAAGTTTGTAAACGGTGTGCTTGCTTACCTGAAGATACATCGCCACTTCATCAAGCGTGAGATACTCCTTTATGACATACAACCGTTCCTCCAAGGAGCGCACATGCTCGATTATCTCTGCCATGCTCCCAAACCGTTCAAAGAATCTGCATATATCCTCTGATTTCTGTTGCAAAGCTTTGAATTCCGGGCCTTCCACTAAGTCACGAGCCGCCTCGATACGCTCAAGATACGGCACAAATTCTTTCTTGTTCATTCTTCTTCACTTTAGAAACGGACATTTGTTGTAGGAAATATCTCATTGGTTTTTACCCAGTCCACCAATTCTTGCCTGCAGAAATAAATAGAACCGCCAGTCGGTTTGTAGAATGGAATCTTGTTGTCGGCAGTAAGCTTATAGAGATAGCTCAACTTGAAGCCAAGGTACTTAGCGGCTTCAGCCGTTGTCAGGATGTCTTTGCTTTTCCACAAAGCATTCTCCACATCCTCCAGACGAGATGACAGTTCATCTACACAGTCCAATGTTTTCAAGTAATCCTCGATTGCCTTGAGGCGATGAGGAATATCTTCGTCAGCTATCAGTGTCAGCGACTTCTCGATTCTGTCCACCATATCGGAAGACAGACTTATAAAGTTTGGTTTCTTCTCTTTCATATCGTATGATGTTTTTTTGTTTTACAATTATGGAGAAACAGCTAAGCCCTCCGTAGCAACCGGTTACGGAGGGCAAAGTTATAGGATGTTTTTGTGCCGAAGAAGAGCGATTGTTAAGGCTTAACGCTGCGCCAAACACCATTCTTAACAAACACGTTTTCCTTCCTTAGAGAACTTCGACTTTATGTTCTTTTATGTATCGTTCGATGATGTCAGCGATGCGCATGACATTGCACGTGTCCGTCCGTCTTGTAAGACGGCTCTTCGTTGAAGACATAACCGCCGTGGTGAGAGGGCGACGCCCTGACGAGCTAATGATAAGTTTGTCCTTGTCAATGATATGCTGCCAGTTGCGATGAATCAGTCCTCTGTCTGCGAGATAGCCGAAGAACTCCACCACTTCCACATTGTGCTGTGCCTGTAGAGGATGCTGCAATTTTCCGTCATAATAGGCATCAAATTGCTCCTGGGTCACATCCCCCAAAAATAATTTAGCCTCATTGGCACAGTGGACAATGAGGCTAACTATATCGGCTGGAATGCGATGACGTGAAGAAACACTACCGGAATTCTGTCCGGCGGCACTACTGGATGGGGAAGGAGACTGGTCTGTAATGTTTTGGGGAATGGTCACATCTCCTTGGTTGAATCTCAAGAGCATCTCTCTGACAGTATCGGCAGAGAAGTCATCTTGAATGAAATAATGTTTCACGAATGCCTTGTTTTTACGAAGCAACTCTGTAAGAATCTGCACATTCTTGGCATGCTCATTCTTACTGTAAGCATCATGGGCATCATGAAAAACGATGGAACTAAGCAGGTCGTTGCTGAAACGAGAATAGGTCTTGTTTTGACCAACCACCTCACGAACGTACAACGCGCGTGCCTCTAATACAAGACGGACGAGTTCGTCAATTCCGACGTAGGGCCGCACGATTGGCGTACCCTGCGTGTCACTCACCTCCAAAAAAGAGAGATGAGCAAAGGGTTCTTTTTACTCATTGATATTATTTTTTTAATTAGACATGGTTATGCCGTCAATATTGGCGACACAACAGTTTGTTTTCTTGTTGTATGCTTTACATATTGAAATAAGAACAGCATCAAAATTATCCAACGCATTGGTTCTTTCAAGCATTGAATACCCTGACAGGAGACTACCTTTATGGGGACGCTTGCCATTGACATTAAAGCAAGAAGCTGCCTTCAGCCAAAGTTTCTTGTTGTTGGTAGGGCCCAGCGCCAGTTTGACGAAGACACTAAGCGACCTCTGGTCTTTTAGCCAATTGACAGGAGTCTTGAACTTGTCCTTGTCAAAGATGGCGAGGAATTGTTTGCAGGTCGTGTTACGTGTGATATAGCCGTTTTGTGCCAATGCGCGGCGCAGTTCATCCTTGCGTTCATCATCGAAAGGGCTATTAAACACGACTGGCTCATGCTCTTTGAGAAGGCTCGAGAAATCCACCTCTGGGAACAAATCCATAGCTTCCTGATACGATTCCGTCTGATAGGTCGGCAGCATGACGGAAGACAGGCGCTTGTGCCACATCTTCTCGCAGTAGCAGTAGAGGTGATGCTTGTCGAACTTCATTGTCTTTGCTATGGCGTAGGCAATAATCTTCAGGTTGTTGTAGTTGGCTTTGTCTGTCGGCATAAATCTATTGTCCAGTATGCCAGCCTTTACTGCTCGCTCCAGTAGTTCAATGGCAGTGTTATTGTATAAAGAGTCGGGGAGCATGGAGTAGTTTCCCTTTGACTTTTTCCGTAACTCTTGGCATTCAGCAAGCAAAGCCTTCATGTTACGTGACAAGCCCATTAATGACTGCCGCAGGAATTCTTCCATATGACGGCTATGCTTGTCAAGATATTCGTCTATCACCGAAATGTCGCCGACACATTCAATCAAGTCCACCAAAAGAGAAACATTCTCGTCAGTACGGAGGTAAGCCTGGATTTCCTTCACCCACGAACTCATGGAATAGATGTCGTCACCGAATGCAGCCGGGTGAATGCTTTCACCCAGCGCACTCCAATAGTTCAACTGCTTGATGAACCGATTGACCGTTGCTATCTTGATAGCGGCTTCTTGTCTGTTCATAACCCTATATATAATAAGGTGACGATTATTCCAAATCCGGTATCAACGACACTGCACTTTGCTTCTTGTGGTCAAGTATCTTGGCATAGATTTGAGTCGTTGCGAGTTCCCTATGACCAAGGAGCTTGGACACGGTGTAGATGTCGGCACCGAGGTCGAGCATCAGCACAGCAAAGGTATGCCGTGCGCAATGAAAAGTAATCTGCTTCATAATGCCAGCCATCATACACCACCGGCGTAATTCCAGTGTTGTCTGAGAACCATAAACAAAGCCGGAGAACACAAGCTCGTCAGCTTGTCCTCTCTTTCCGAGGTACTTTTCAGCCTGCGGCGTAATGTCCAGATACTCCTGTCCTCCAGTTTTCTTCTGCTTGAAGATGATACGCGTGTATTCGCCCTACTTCTGCACTTCACCCCAAGTAAGCTTCTCAATGTCACTTTTGCGGAGTCCTGTAAGGCAAGAGAAAAGGAACGCACGTTTCAGACATGGATAGTTGCATGGAGTGGCGACCAATGCCTTGATTTCTTCCAAGGTGAGGTAGTCACGCTTTACATCAGCAGTCTTGAAGCCTTCGATGCCACGGAGAGGATTGACGGGAATTATACGTTCCTCGAACGCCTGATTGATACAAGCACGCAGTTTGTTGAAGTAGGACACCTTGGAGTTTTGGGACAAAGCCTAGAAGGTGCTGCGCTCTGTATGGCGTGTGCGTTTGTGAGTGTCTTTCTCCACTGTGTTCAAGAAGTTCTTGAATCCTTTCACGAACTCCGGCGTTACATCACGGAAAGTAGTCTTCTCGTCGCAATATATTTCAAGATACCTAAGACAACTGCGCCAATTACCCCAGTTCCCTTTTGAATCCGGGTTCTTGTGGCGTTCCTCGCACATGTTTCGGTAGTACTCAAGGAAAGGAGTATCTTCCTTGAATTGCTTGGTGAATGAATACTCTCCGTTCTGAAGCTCAATCTGACGCTTGGCTTTGAGGGATTGCGCTGTAGCAAGCGTTTGACGGTTCTGTTCCTTTTGAGCAGGAGTAGTGGCATCAATAAGATAAAGTTTGAGATACTCTTTTTGCCGTTTGCCATTTCGGTAGATGTCCAAGTAAAGGCTTAGACTCCCATCGGCGAGTCTCTTCTCGCGCAGCTTCACTGGCTCTTTCTGACTTTATTTACATATTCCGGAGCATACCCGTTCAATATTCCGGGGCTGCAGCCAGTAGCCGGAAGGGCTGAAA
>CAZTBY010000068.1:0-6358 GCA_964612395.1 uncultured Clostridium sp.
CTATATGGTTTCTACCATTTGGTTTGTCTGAAATTGAACGTATTACAATAAAAGGAACTTTGTTTAAGGTACATACTTGTGCTATAGCTGCCCCTTCCATTTCTACACAGTCTGCATTAAATTTGTTTCTAATTTTATCTTTCATTGTAACTTGATTACAAAATATATCACCAGATGCTATTGTTCCAATAAGCATTTTATATTCTTCATTTAGTTGGTTATATTCTTTTATTAGTTTATCGTCACTTTTAAAAAATCTTCCTGTATCTGTTATATAGCCTTTCTCATGTCCAAATGCTGTTATATCAAAATCGTGTTGTACTAGTTTTTTTCCTATTACAATATCTCCAATTTCAAGTTCATCATTTAAAGACCCTGCTATTCCTATATTCATAATATATTCTATATCAAAGTTATCTATTAACATTTGTGTTACTCTTGCAGAATTTACTTTTCCTACTCCACATTTTACTAAAATATATTCTTTTCCATTTGCCTGTCCTTCATAATAAACTAGTTCTTTTAAATTCTTTTTTTCTACATCTTTAAACTTGTTTTGTATAGCTTCAAGTTCTTCATCCATTGCAGCTATTATTACTATCTTTTTCATAAATATTTCCTTTCTAATCCTCAAATTTTGCTATTGGTTTTAATTTATGAGTATTTTTATCTTTCTTTGTTTGTATTATTTTATCTATGTTGTTATCTCCTGAAGTTCCTTTTAAGATAAATTCATCTATCTGTTCATATGTTAACCCTAATTCATCTTCATCTGTTTGCCCTGGCCAAAGGTCAGCTGATGGTTTAGCTTTTATTATTGCTTCCGGAACGCCTAAATATTTAGCTAATATATATACTTCTCTTTTTGTTAAATTTGCAAGTGGGTTTAAGTCATGTGCTCCATCTCCCCATTTTGTAAAATAACCAACTGTTGCTTCTGATAGATTACCTGTGCCTATTACAAGTAAGTTATTAATTTGAGCATATTCATACAAATAAGTCATTCTAATTCTTGGTCTAATGTTTGCTCTAGCAAGTTCTGTTTTGTATGTTTCCTCTTCTGTTTGAATTGCAAGTGAATCAACTGCTGGTTTAATATCAAAAATATGATACTCAAAATTGAATCTATTTATAAGTTCCATTGCATTGCTATATGTGTTTGAATTTTTCATATGTTTGCCATATGGTAAAATAACCAAGTGTACCTTTATTCCTGCATTTTTGCAAAACATTGCAACAGTACTACAATCAACACCACCACTCATTCCCAAAACTACACCTTCTGTTCTAGCTTCATTTACTTTATTTTTTATCCATTCTTCAATTTTTTCTGCATAATCTTTAACATTATCATTTGTAATTATAAATTTTTTACTCATAAGTTACATCTCCTATAAAATATATTATATATCATTTTTATGTACTTATCAACATTTAGAATATTAAAATAATAGCACTTATAAAAATAAAGAGGTTGTTCCAAGACACAACCTCTTTATTTTTTAAATGTTATTTCCTTTCTTGTGGCGTATATTTTAAGGCATATTTTGCAGATTCTGCAACACATTCGCTTGAGTCTTTTTGCAGCTCTTGCAATGTTTTTTTAGAAGTTTTAGGATGTTTTGCAACCATCCGTCGAACTTCCCACTCATTGTCCTGTGAAAGTTTACCCAAAATTTCTGTTGGGCATTCCGGGTTAAGTGCCAACCCCTGTCGAACAGTCCAGTCTGGGTCTTTTAGAATTTCATTCATAATGTCCTGTGGACATTTTATGTGCCTTGCAACAGCCCTCCTTACCTCTGCATGTTGTTTTTTCTTCTTGAAAAGATATCTTAGCAATTCGCTAGATGCCGTGGAATTTTCTGCTACTCCAACCTGCACATACCAATCCGTATCATCTGCAAGTTTGAGAATATATTCCTCTGGGCAAATTGGGTTTTCAGCGGCCCTGTGACGTGCAATCACATTGGGGCTCTGTGCACAAAGACACACAAGCCTTACATCCTGAGAATGTCTGGGCATAACATTTTCCTCCTAAAATAATTATTTTCCAGAGTGTTAACGAATTTACATAATGTATTATACCATAAATTGTAACCTATTTCAAGTTTTTGTTATTTTTGGTTTTTTAATTCCATTATTCCCATTTCCAACCCATTATGGTGTTTACTTCCTCTGTATGAATGAATTTGAGAACAATTACAAACCGTACATATTTTTGAATCAATTATATTTTCTTCTCTTAATCCCTTTTCCTTTAAAATTTCTATATTAATTTTTACTGTATCAATATGCCATTTTTCTTGTATTTGTTCAATGTAATCTGTTGCTTTTGGAAAAGCATTTAAAAAAGTATTTTTTACATCTGTATCTACTTCAAAGTGGCATTTTCTTATGCTTGGACTAATACAACAAATTATATCTTTTGGATTGCAACTATATTGTTCTTGCATTTTTTCTATTGTTTTAGCTGCAATTTTTTGGACTGTTCCTTTCCAACCAGAATGCACATTTGCAATAGCATTTTTTTTTGTGTCATACATCATTAAAACTATGCAATCCGCATTTGTAGTACACAATGCAATATTCTTTCTGTTTGTAATTAAACCATCAGTTTGATCATATGTCTTTTCGTGGAAATCTGGTTTAAACTCATTAATTTTGTTTTCAACATTCTTAATTATATCTTTATGAACTTGGTTTGTTTTTACTATATCTTCGTAATTTATTCCTATAGATTTACAAATTTTTTTATAACTATTCTTGTTTTCTTCAATTTGTTCAAATGTTAATATATTTGTTGGGCTGTTATACAATGGCATTCTATAATCATTCTCTATACCCATTGTGAATGCATGTATTAAGTTTTCTTTATATTCAAGTAGTTTTCTAAACTGCAAATATTCTATCCCATTTTCTTTTATGTGAACAACATTTTCATTAGACAAATCCATTAGCATCCCCCTTAGTCTAATCATACAACCACTTTATGTTCAAAAGTTTATATATTACACTGCCTTTCGTAGCTCTTTAGCATTTTCTATAGCAGCCACTGTTATATCTCCATTTGAAATACGTGCAATTTCAAATATGGTCTCCTCTTCATTTAATTTTTTTATATTCGTTCTTGTTTTTCCATTTTTCACTTCTTTATATATGTAAAAATTGTTATTGCCTTGTGCCGCAATAGTAGGTAAATGAGTTATACAAAGTGTTTGATGTTTATTAGAAATTATTTTCATTTTCTCTGCAACTGCTTTAGCTGCTTTTCCACTTATTCCTGTATCTATTTCATCAAATACTAAAATCGAAACTTCATCTATATCTGCAAGTACTGTTTTTATTGCAAGCATTATTCTAGACATTTCTCCACCTGAAGCTATTTTTATAAGTTCTTTACTTTCTTCCCCAACATTTGTTGAAATTGCAAATTCAACTTTATCATTTCCATTTATGTTATAGCTTGATTCTTTTTCTATTTTTATGCTAAAATTTGCATCTGGCATTTCTAAGTCTTTTAGCTCTTTATTAATTTTTTCACTTAGTATTATACCATATTTTTCTCGTTTTTCATTCATTAAATTGCATAAATTATTCATTTTGTTTTCAATCTCTTTTTGTTCCATTTTAAGTTTTTTATTTATTTCTTCTACATTTTCAATTTGTCCTATTTCTTCTGCTAGTTCGTTTTTGTATTCTAATATTTCTTCTATACTATTACCATATTTTCTTTTTAGTGAAAATATTATATCTAATCTCCTTTCAACTTCATCCCTTTCATATTCATCAAAATTTGCTTCATCTTTCAATGAACTTAAATCTCTTGCTGTCTCCTGCAATTCATAATATATGCTTTTTAATTCTGCAAGCTTTGACTTATATATTTCTCCATAATTTTCAATTTTTTCTAAGCATCTAATTGAATTAGAAATATATTCAATAGCATTTGAATTAATATTTTCATCAATTTCTTCTAAGTTTTCCTTTAACTTTTCGCTATTCATCATAATGTTGTGTCTTTCTTCAAGTTCTAGATCTTCTCCTATTTTTAAATTAGCTATATCGATCTCATTATATTGGTATCTTAATAAATCTAATCTTCTAGTTTTTTCTGTCTCGTCTCCATAGTTGTTCTTTAGTTTGTTCTTAATTTCATTATATTTGCTAAAGTGTTCTTGATATTCATGTTTTATATTAAAAAGTTCATATCCTATAAAACCATCTAAATACACAATATGTTTCGTATTATCTAATAAATTTTGATTATCATGTTGACCATGTATATCTATTATTTTACTCATAACTTTCTTTAATTCTGAAACTGTTACTAAGTTTCCGTTTATCTTGCAAGTATTTCTACCATTTGAATATACTTCTCTAGAAATTATAATATTTCCATCTTCTGAAAATTCACTTTGAGGTACAAAAATGCTTGCTTCTATTAATGAATATTCCTCCCCTTTTCTAATCATCTCTTTGGAAAATCTTCCACCACTAAGTATTGCAAGTGAGCCTATAATCAAAGTTTTACCTGCACCAGTTTCACCTGTTAGTACATTAAACCCTTCTTCAAAATTTATTGATAAATCATCTATAATTCCAATATTTTTTATATGTAATGTAGATATCATTTCAAAACCTCCCGAATTCTTGTTCGTGAATATTTTATATCTTTTTATAATTTTTGTCAATACTTTTTGTGAAAATTTGTTTGTTTTTTATATGCGAAAAGGAGCTAAAAAAGCTCCCTTTCTTTTGATTATTCGAATTTTGTACCCATGGTTTTGATTAGTCCATAATTGTTTACTCTAAACAAATATCCACATCCGAGAATACCTACATTTCTTGTATCCACTTCACTCAGAATTCTTTCTGCAAACTGCTCTTTAACCTCTACTTGTCCGTGGTTTACAAGAACCATTCTGATATTTTCGAACTGTTTCAGAAATGCAATCATTTCGTCTGCCTTTGCATGTGCAGAGTATTCGTTGGTGTACTGCACATCTGCTCTTTTTATAGTAACCAGTCCCAAAGCTTTTACAGTGCTACCTATTTCAGTTTCTTGTAAAAGTCTTCCCAACGTTCTTTCTGCAGTATACCCAGTAAAATGTATAAGTGCATTTTTCCGAGATAAGTATGCAGGTATATAGGTTTGTGCAGGTCCATAAGAGCCCATTCCAGATGTTGTTACAATTATTTTCGCTCCCTCATCTTGAACAACACTCATTCTTGATGTTTTATTTACGGCTTGCAAATTGTCTGGCAGAAAATTTTCCATTTCAGGTTTTAGGTCGAATGCCTTAGCAAGATAAAAATTGGTATACTCGAATGCAAGTTTTCCATCAAAATAAATCGGTATAGAAGTTGAGATTTGCCCATCTTCCTGCATCTTCTTTAGGATATACAGAATCTCCTGAGCTCTTCCAAGCGAAAAAACTGGCGCTATTACAGTTTTGCCATTGCTAATTGCTTTTGCAACATTCTCTTTAAAAACCGGCTTAATTTCAGTAGAATCTACATAGCCATATGTTGCCTCTTGAATTATTGTAAGAGGAAGTTTTCTTACTTCGAGTGGTAGTTCTTCAATATTGAAGAACATATTCTTGTTGTTATAATCTCCTGTAAACAGAAGATTAATATCTTCATACCCTGGATAAGATATCTGAAGCAAAATCATTGCAGCACCAACAAGATGTCCATTCTTGAAGAAAGTTACCGTAACATTAGGGGAAAGTCTTATTTTCTTATTAAAATCATACCCCCATGTTCTATCAATAGTTTGTGCAACATCTTTTGAATCATAAAGCGATGGAATGTTCTTTCTTTTGCTTAAATCTGCTAAAATTCGGCAGGTATCATAAAGCGCAAGTGGCATTAGGTTTTGCGTAATGTGTGTAGAATAAAAATTACCTTCATACCCCTCCTTTATTAAAAGAGGCAGTCTTCCTATATGGTCAATATGATTGTGTGTTATAATCACAAAATCAAGGTTTGCAGGTTTACAAATTAGTTTTCGGTTATCATTGTAGTGTTCTTTCTCTTGAAAAAGACCACAGTCAACCATTATTCTAATTGTTTCGCCATTTGGAAGTTTTACAACCACCAAGTGGCATGAACCTGTCACCTCTTGGTGCTGAGACATTATGTCTGCATAGAAATTCGACCGTACGCCTTTGCTCATTCAAATTCCCCTTTCATTAAAGCATACAAAATTCAAATACATATTATATATTAAAAATTTTTAATATATAATTATGATGTTTACTTTTTTATTATAACATACTTTATATTATTTAGTAAACATAATTTGCAATTTTTATACAATTTCTGTATTTTTTGTTTCTTCTTTGTTTTCATC
>CAZTBY010000069.1:0-5968 GCA_964612395.1 uncultured Clostridium sp.
CTTATGCGGTATTAGCAACGATTTCTCGTTGTTATTCCCCTCTAATAGGCAGGTTTCTTACGTGTTACTCACCAGTCCGCCACTAAAGCCATTGTTATATCTCTTCCCTCAGATAAATCTTTGTTCTGAGTTATAACGACTTCCGTTCGACTTGCATGTCTTATGTGCGCCGCCAGCGTTAATCCTGAGCCAGGATCAAACTCTCTAATTTGTTGTATATATACTGTCTCTTTCGAGACCTTACATATCAGTTTGATTTGGTGCAATTTCTTGCACTCCTGTTTCTTGATTTTTACTTTTGGTTTTCTCCAAATTTTTGGTTTAGTACGAATCGTTGGTTAGACGATTCTAAAACTCATTTAAAGGATTTTATTGTTTATTTTTCAATGTACTTTTGTCCTCTCTTCAAAATCGAGAACGTCATTTATTGTACCATTTATTTTTAACTTTGTCAACACTTTTTTGTAATATTTTTAAACTTTTTTTCAACAAAAAAATTAGTAATTTTCCGTCTTTATTTTTCGCCTTAAATATTACTAATTATATACTACTTTCTATATAATTGTGTCTTCACATTTACTAGGTACTTATTTATATTACTACATTTTCTTACCCATGTCAACATTTTTTTCAAAAAAAGTTTAAAAAGTTTTTTGTGCTTTAGTTTCATTTGAATAAATAACTAAAAAGCAAAGTAAAAAACCAGCATTTTGCTGGTTTTTATAGCTTATTCTTTTTCTACAACTTTTATGTGTATATCTTTCAATTGTTGTTCTGTAACTGTGCTTGGTGCTCCCATTAAGGCATCTCTTGCTTTTTTGTTTTTAGGAAACGCTATTACTTCACGTATGTTTGGCTCATCTGCAATTAGCATTACCATCCTATCAAAGCCAGGAGCTGCACCTGCATGTGGTGGCGTTCCATATTGGAATGCATTATATAATGCTCCAAATCTCTTTTCAACTTCTTCTTCTGGATATCCTGCTATTTCAAATGCTTTTACCATAATTTCTGGATCATGGTTTCTTACAGCACCTGATGCTACTTCATAGCCATTACATACAACATCATATTGATATGCAAGTATTTCTAGTGGGTTCTTTGTTAATAATGTTTCCATTCCACCTTGTGGCATTGAGAATGGGTTGTGGTTAAAGTCTACAGTTCCTTCGTCTGATAATTCATACATTGGGAAGTCTACTATTAAGCAGAATTTGTAAGTATTTTTTTCTAATAAGTCTAACCTGTTTCCAAGTTCTATTCTTAAACCTCCAGCCATTTTTTGAACTTTTTCAAATTCATCTGCTAGTACGAATATACTATCATTTGGTTTAACTCCTATTTCTGCAAGTTTTGTTTTTATATCATCTGTTATGTATTTTGCAATACCTCCAGAAACATTGTTTTCATTATCAAATTTTGCCCAAGCTAAACCTTTTGCTTCTAATTCATCTACTGCAAATTGAGTCATGTTATCAAAGAATTTTCTTCCTTGTTCTGCACCGTTAGGAACTATAATTGCTTTTATTGTTTTATCTTTAAAGCCATTGAAATCAGAATATTTGAAAATCTCTGTTACATCTTGTATAACAAGTGGGTTTCTTAAATCTGGTTTATCTGTTCCGTATTTTTCCATTGACTCTTTATATGGAATTCTTACAAATGGTCCTTCATCAACTTTCCAGTCTGTGAAATGTTTAAATGTTGATGTAAATAGCTCTTCAAGAACTTTAAATACATCTTCTTGTGTTGCAAATGACATTTCAAAATCTATTTGATAGAACTCTCCTGGTGCTCTATCTGCTCTTGGATCTTCATCTCTAAAGCATGGAGCTATTTGGAAATATCTATTAAAGCCTGATACCATTAATAATTGTTTGAATTGTTGTGGTGCTTGTGGAAGTGCATAAAACTCACCTGGGTGTAGTCTACTTGGTACTAAGAAATCTCTTGCTCCTTCTGGTGATGAATTTGCCAGAATAGGTGTTTGGATTTCTGTAAATCCCATTTCGTCCATCTTATCTCTTACAAATTTCATTACTTTTGAACGAAGTAATATATTTTTATGTATTTTATCATTTCTTAAATCCAAGTATCTATATTCTAGTCTTAAATCTTCTCTAACTGAAGATATATCAATTTTTTCTGAGTTTACTTCAAAAGGAAGTACGCTTTTACATTTTCCAAGCATTGTAATTTTTGTTGCTTGTAATTCAATATCTCCTGTTGGAATTTTGCTGTTTTTGTTACTTCTTTCTGCAACAACACCTTCTACTGATATTACACATTCTGTTACAAGGTTTTCAGCCTCTTCATGTAAGTTGCTATCGTCACCTATTATAATTTGTGTAATTCCAAATTGATCTCTTAGATCAATAAATTTCATTGCTCCTAAATTTCTAATTCTTTGTACCCAACCTGCTAGTTTAACAGTTTGTCCTACGTTTGCCATTCTTAATTCGCCACAATTGTGAGTTCTGTACTCATTCATAAATATGCCCCCTATTTAAATATTATTTTTTAACCATTTTATTCTTTCTTCATGAAGTTTTTTTCCAAACTCAATGCCTGGTTTTATGTTGTATTTATTTATAATGTAATCTCCATCAATAGCCTCTAACATTTTTGTGCCTATTGAATAGAAATCATATTGTTTATTTTTGATTTCGTTTTTATCATTTTCAATGTTTCTACTTTTGTCTGAATACACTACCAGCTGTAAGCCTTTTAAACCTAATGCCGATTTATCTATTCTTTCTATAAAGCTTACCTTTTTGGCGATTGTCATTTGATTGAAAATTCCACCTTTCATGTGTTCTAAAACTGCTGTTAGTCCCATCTTTTTCCATTCATTTGGGGTTCCTAGTGTTTTGCATAAAAGCCTTAAAGGCTCAACTCCTCTTTGTTCATGGTTATAATGATGTGGATACATTTCCTTTGGTGTTCTTCCTTTTCCTAAATCATGTACTAATGTACAAAATCTAATTTTAACATCTTTGGTTATTTTAGCACTATTATCAAGTGCTAGCATTGTATGATTATAGCTATCTCCTTCTGGGTGATATTTAATTGGTTGTATTGCTCCTATTAAATCATACACCTCTTTAAAATGAACATCTAATACTTCTGCTTCTTTTAAAACATTAAAAAATATAGATGGTTTATCTGCTTCTAAAGCTTTTCTAAATTCTACAAAAACTCTCTCTTTTGATAATGTTGGTAATTCATCTCTTAGCTTGTTTATCATGTTCAATGTTTTTCTAGATACCTTAAAATCTAAAATTGCTGCTATTCTTGCTACTCTATATACTCTTAGAGGATCTTCACTAAAACGTGAACTTGTTGCTCTAATAATACCACTTTCTAAATCGTCTCGTCCACCAAAAGGGTCTATTATCTCTTTTGTTAGAACATCTTGTGCAATAGAATTAATAGTAATATCTCTTCTTTTCAAATCTTCCTCTATAGTAATTTCTTCACTAGTTTCTATGGCAAATTCCTTATGACCTTTGCCCACTTTTGTTTCTTTCCTAGCCAGTGCAAACTCTTTTCCTTCAAGGTCAAAAACCTCAAAAGACTTTCCTCTTACTCTAGCATTAGGAAAAAGTTTTAGAAATTTTTCAGAAGTAAATCCAGTTATGCAGTAATCCTCGTCTTTAATTGGTTTATCTAAAATAGCATCACGTACAGCTCCACCCACTAAATAAGTATTGCCACCATTTTCTTTAATTAGAGTTGCTATTTTTTCAATATCCATTTTACCTCCTAAAAATTATTACACTTAATTTTATCGCGATTATGTCCAGATGTCAATACTTGGAAAGAAATATTATAAAAACAGATGTAATATATGTTTTTTAACATATTTACATCTGTTTTATTTTAGTTTTAAAAATTATTCATATAAAGTACAACTCTTGTTGTAGCATTATCCGGTGTAGCTATCGGATGATATTCTACAGTGCTTTGAACACTAGCTGAAATAGCCTGTGCACTTGATGGCCATCCAAAACACACTCTATAAGCTGTGTCTTCTGATGCCGCCGTCCAATCTCCTAGATTACCCAAAAGATCAAAGATTTTTTTTGTAGAATAATTATCATTATATCCACTTACTTGTGCATTAACTCCTCCTCCAAAAGTTAAATTTCCCATGCCATTTCCATACCCAACATAATACTTTGTTGGATATACTACATTTTTTAAATCTTTTAACCATATTAATATTTGATACCATTGACTACCAAATATCATACTGCTTTGTACAGTTTCATTATTTTGATACATCAATTCACTTACATCATATAACCCATACCAATACTTTGTAGTTTCATCAGCTCCTGAAGCTACAACTTTTCCTCTTTTACTTTCACCTTTACTTATTTCACTGTTAAAACTCAACTCATATCGTGCTACCCAAAAGCCCTTAATTTTGCTTACACTTTTCACAATATTATTATATCTAGTTTGTATCATTAAGTTATTTTCTTTATCAGAATTAATGTAACCCGTAAAACTTAAAGTACTAGGTTCTCTAAAATATGTTGTGACCTTAACTTTAACCTTACTATTTTCTTCTCTAAGACTGTACATCACACCGCTGTAATTAGATCCAGCTTTTACTGCCATTGGATATTTGCCACTATCTGCCAAACTTTGTAAAGCTTCTTGTTCCGTTGTTATAGTACCATTACTATTGTTAATTATAGTAGTTAATGCATTTGCTGTTACATAAGGTGTTTCTACTGGCACCCATACGAACTGATTGTAGTCACATTGCACTTTTGGATAATTCTCTGTTCCAACTGTTGTTGTTTCTGTCCAGAAATTTTCTCCTGCTTTATCTAAATCATCTTTTGGTATTTCATATATTACTAGTCCATCTTCTACATTTTGTTCGTCTGTTCTACCTGATACTGTAAATCCTGCTGGAATTACAACTCCCTTGTAAATAGAATTTACTTCTGCTATTTCCCCTGCATTAATACTAGGACCTTCTATTGGTTTTTCTTCAATCTTTATTGTTATTGTATTTTTATCATTTCCGCAATTAGCTGTAAATACATATTCATTAAAAATATCTACCGGATAAGGTAGGCAGTAAATTGCACCATTATTATTTAAAATAGTTCCATCTGGAAGAATCAATTCTATAGTAGGTTCAAATTCCTCTAATCTTTCTGGATATATTAATTGATTAAATACCAACATATCTTCCAAACTTTCAAAACCTTGTGATTCGTATAACGCTTCAATTGTTGCAACTCCCCTATCTGTTAATAAAGCAGTTATATCTTCATATGGTTCTCCTCCTTCAAAGCTTTGCCAATAATTTGTTCCATTTAATAAAAAGTCTTCTTTATCTTTTTCGTCTGTTACATTTTCTAGAATTGCTCTTTCAAAAGCTAAAAAGTCATTTTCTTTAGAAAATATCCAGTCTTCTGGATAAACCAGTCTTTGCCTTATAAAAGGTTCATCTCCAAGGTTTTCCACTAGTTCTTCCGCATTATTAAAAGGTGTGTTTTCTAATACTTCTTCAATATTCTTCTCTAAAGCTCTTCCTTTTCCATTCCAAAAAGCTAAACCATTTGTAATAATTTCAGCTTTTTCACTGTTACTTTTGCCTTTTAATTTTTCACAGGCAAATTCTTCATAAGAACCTATAAGGTATACATTTAGTTTTAATAATTCATCATTATCAATTGTGTAATCAAACTCTATTTTACTGCCATTATTGTTTAATATTTTTACATATTCTGTTAATGATGAATACTTCTTTCCATTTATCTCAATTGCTCCATTTTTTTCTTCCTCTGTTGCTGTTTTATATTTATCTGCTGTTTTTTCTGCTGTTCCTATTAAGTTGCTTTTAATTAAAATATTTACACTTACTGCCACTAATATTAACATTACTATTATTGTTATTATTAACGCTATTAATGTAATTCCTCTGTTTTGCTTACATTTC
>CAZTBY010000070.1:0-5813 GCA_964612395.1 uncultured Clostridium sp.
ATTAATGAATATGTTATTCCTATTCCAAATAGTCCTGATAATAAGCCTATTATAAATGTTTCTGCATTAAATATTGAAGATATATTATGTTTAGATGCACCTATTGCTCTTAAAATTCCTATTTCCTTTGTTCTTTCATATACAGAAATGTATGTTATTATTCCTATCATAATTGAAGATACTACCAAAGATATTGATACAAATGCAATTAATACATAAGTTACAGCATTTACAATTGTTTTTACTGAACTCATAAGAATTCCTGTTGTGTCTGTATATTTTATTTCTTTATCTTCTTCCCCATTTGCTTTTACTTTTTCATTATATGAATTTATGAACTCTTCAAAGTGTTCTTTTCCTTCAAAACTGTTGAAATAGAAGGAAATATATGTTGGTTCTTCTTTATCTTGGTAGCCAAGTGATATTAGGTTTGATTTTGCTGTTGTTTCTGTTTTAGTCATCATTGCACTTACAATTCTTGTAATTTCGTCTTCTGTAATTTTTAGCTTAAATGCACTTGATATTTTGTCTTGGTCAACATTAAATGAAGATGCTATACTACTACTTAAAGAACTTGTTATTTCTCCCACCTTTGTTAAAATTGTTTTTTTCATAACAGCTTCTGTCATAGCTTTTGCCATTGTTTCTGCAGTTCCTTGTATTGCAATATTTTCCATATATGTTGTAATAACTTGTGAAGATATCTCTTTATAAACTATAGCAACTGGGTTCTCAGTGTTTTCTGTAAGTGATGGGTCTGTTGCATAATATGAATTTATATATATTTGCAAAAGTCCCTTTAATAGCCCTGAATATGTTGTTTTAAAAGTTTCTGCTGGTATTACATAATTTGCTTCAAGGTTTGCTACAGTTTTTGTTGGTTCTTCTTTAGATAAATAATTTGTTACAGTACTTTCAATATCACTTAAAGCTATTTTATCTGTTATACTATTAAATAGGTCATTTGCCATATTCTCAAGTCCATCTGTAAATGCTTTTTTTGCAGGCTCTGTGTCTGTTGTTATTGCATTTGAAATTTCATTCATATAGCCTGCTGTTTGATTTTGAATTTTGCTTGTATCTATGTTTATATTAAATGCACTTTGTAGTTTTTGTTTATCTATTTCAACTAAATCTTCAAAGTTTAGGTCAAAATTATTTGTTTTACTATCAAATTTTGAACCAGAGAAAACATCTATTGTATCATCTGCAAGTTGTTTTTTTACAATATCTGTGTTTGCTGAATAATCTATTATATAGTCTATTAATTTGCTTGTGTATGCAACACCTGGGTTTAGTGCCATTGTTGTAACACCTGGTTTTGCAGATACAACACCTACAATTTTTAGGTTAATTGCTTCATCAAATGTTTTCTCTAAATATTCTTCATTTTCGCTCATATCCTCATAAACATCATATTTATCATTAAATTTGTAAAGATCTGTTGGTCTTATTAGTTTAAGATTTATATTCATTAAATCTTCGTATGAGAAAGTCATTGGCTCGTTTTTAACATCTATTGTTTCACCACTCATAGCTTTTGTTATCATATCACTTAATTCTTTTGTATCTCTTAAACCTAGTGAATATACAAGTAAATCTGAAATTGTATTTGGTTCTGATAATACAATTACCATTTCATCATAATTTTCTGGCCAACGTCCTGCAAGCACGTCGTATGATGCATCTAAAGCCTCTTTATCATCAATCATTTGAGTAAATACAGAGGCAAATGATGAGTAAGAGCTTAATACATTTGAATTTCCATATATAGAGTTAAAGATATTGCTTGGGTTTAGTTTTGCAATCTTTCCTGTTGCATCTTTAGCGTATATAAGTGGGTCAATACTGTATGAGTATTTAACATTAGATATATCGTTTTTCACTTCACTATAATTGTTCTCTAAGTATCTCTTAAAGCTTTTTAAATCGTTTGTACTTAAACTAGATAGCATGTTTGAAATATATTGCTCTTCCTTAACTCCAGATGTGTTACCATTATCTCCTTCTCCACTTCTTAAAGAAAGCAAAGTTCCTGCAATATCTGTTGATTGTTGCATTATAGATAATGGATATGAAGTTAAAGTATCCTCTTGAATATGGTCAACATAATTTTGAAAACCATTTGAAACTGCAAGTATTAAGGCGATTCCAATTATACCAATTGAACCTGCAAATGCAACTAGTATTGTTCTTCCTTTTTTAGTTAAAAGATTGTTTAAACTTAGCCTAAAAGCAGTCCAAAATTTCATTGAAGTTTTTCCAATTTTATTTGTTTCCTTTGGCTTAATTTCCTCATTTTCCTTTATGGGGTTGGAATCTTCTGTAATGACTCCATCTAGTATTCTAATAATTCTACTTGAATATTTCTCCGCAAGTTCTGGGTTATGTGTTACCATTATTATTAATTTATCTTTGGAGATCTTCTTTAAAATCTCCATTACTTGAATACTTGTTTTAGTATCTAATGCACCTGTTGGCTCGTCTGCTAGAATAATATCTGGGTTATTTACTAAAGCTCTTGCAATAGCAACTCTCTGCATCTGCCCACCAGATAACTGGTTTGGCTTTTTATGTATTTGATCTTTCAAACCAACTTCTTCCAATGCCTTAATAGCACGTTCTTTTCTTTCCTTCTTAGGAATACCACCTATAGTTAGAGCAAGCTCAACATTAGAAAGAACAGTTTGGTGACCAATTAAATTATAGCTTTGGAATACAAAACCAACTTTATAATTTCTATATGCATCCCAATCTCTGTCTTTGAAATGTTTTGTTGATTTTCCATTTATAATTAAATCTCCACTTGTATATCTATCAAGTCCACCTATAATGTTAAGCAAAGTAGTTTTTCCGACAACCACTTTGTCCTAGAATAGAAACAAATTCAGATTCTCTAAACTTTATGCTAACTCCTTTCAAGGCTTTAACTTCCTCGTTTGAAGTTCCATACACTTTAGTTATATTTTTTAATTCTAACATAAATTAATTATCTCCTAATTTCAAAAATACAATAAATATTATGAACCAAAATGGCTTAAATGTCAAGAAAAAAAATTTAATTCGTACACAATTTTCCACACATTTCCACAATATGTTTATGCTATATTTAATTTTAAGGAGATGATGTTTTGAAAAGATTAGGTAATTTATATCAAAATATTTATGATATTGAAAATATTGCAAATGTTTATCATTCAATTTGTTGCAAGGTTAAAGATAAAAGGAAAAAAGAATATCTAAAAGAAAACAAATTAATTTATATTTCAAAAATTTATACTACGCTAAAAAACAAAGCTTATATAGTTGGTCCTTACAATGTTTTTACCATTTATGAGCCCAAAAAACGTAGAATAGTTAGTTACAACCTATATGATAAAATCATCAACCACTTAGTAAGTAAATATATAATTCTACCAGCAATTTCCCCATGCCTAATGGATTGCAATATTGCTAGTCGCAAAGGTTTTGGAACTAAAAGAGGTTTAGAAATGCAAAGAAAATTCAATCATATTTGTAGTATTAAATACAAAAAATTCTACATATTAAAATGTGATATTAGTAAATTCTTCCAAAACATAAATCATGACATTTTAAAAGCTAAACTTCAAAAGAAAATTAAAGATAAAGATGCTTTAGATATTATATTTAAAATAATTGATAATGATAAGGAGGGTCTAAGTTTAGGTACAATGAGTAGTCAACTTTTAGCTGTATTTTACCTAAGCGATTTAGACCGATATATAAAAGAAACTCTACATATAAAATACTACGTAAGATATCAAGATGACTTTTTGCTTTACCACCAATCTAAAGAATACTTAACTTACTGTTTAAAGCAATTAAAAGAATTCCTTTTAAAAGAAGGGCTTTTATTAAACAAGAAAACAAGGCTTTACAAATCAACAGATAATTTTATATTTCTTGGTCGAACACCTAATGGTAAATATGCCAAGTATCGTACACTAAAAAGGAGACTAAAAAAGCAAGAATATCTATATCGTTCCAAAAAAATACCACTTTCAAGCTATGCAAGTAGTATTATAGGCTATAAATACCTTGTTAAAAAGAGAGCTCCATAAAAATGGAACTCTCTTAAAAATAGTACTAGAATATACTCACTTTCAAAACTTCTACGCCTTACTAACAAATATACACTTCTATTTTTATTTTATAGTGATAATTCACTAAAGGACAACTGTCTGTTTCTATATTATCTCTTGCATAGCCACATGACTATAGCAACCACAGTTTATAGAAGCTAGAGGACGCAAACCAAACTCATTGTTGTTCGCATTGCCATTGGAATTGAACAAGTCGTTGTATGAGTTCGCGTTACCATTGTTCACGTTGCCTGGGCCAAAGTTAGCATAATTTGAATTCGCATTGACCCCACGAGAAGCCAGCCAATTACAACAGTGCCCTAACATTAAATGCTTTTTATCCAGCCAGTTATGTATTTATTAATGTCCTCAATTGTGTTGCCAAACTTAACATACCTTTTGCTGTTTATAATTTTTTTATCATAACATATGTTTACTAAAAAATCTATAATTTTAACCTTTGCAAAAGCTTCCTCTAAAATTTCTCTCCTGTGTTCCTTATTTGCTGTCATATTAGCTTTATATGCAAGTTCTAGTAAATCATATGAACTATTCCTTATTCTATTTTTTATTTCAATATCTTTTCTTGGGAAATTATCTAGTAAACCATCTAAGTTAAGGACCAACGTTCTTATAAAATTAATTACTTTAAATTTTTCTTCTTTCATTAATCAACTTTTCCACTTCTTCTAATATATCTTCATCTTCTTTTAAAACTTCTATAATTTCCTCTATTCTCCTAGTATGGCTAACCTTAGCCTTTGCAAGTTCTAATACTTTTTTATATCTGTTCAAATTTTTATTATTACTCTCTTGTTCAACATCATAATTATTACGTTTATCTACCACAACATAATTAATCTTATTTTGCTCCAAAACAGCTGTAACTCTTGCTAAGCTAGGTATAGGAAATGCAGATGAATACATATCTTGTGTTTTATTTAATTTATAATTAAACAAATAATTTAATATATAAGCATCTCTACCATAGGCTGTATAAAAACTTCCAACCTTAACTAACAGTAAATCTTCTTTATGTATTAATTTTATAGTCTCTATCATATTTTTAATTCCCATATACATACTCCTTCTTTCGTTACATTCTTTTCTATTTATCTACTTATCTACATTTTCTAAATTTTTCTCAAAACTGAATATCCCCCAAATCCCCAGCCGACCTGAGGTCCGGCTTGGGATAAGCTAAAATTTTATTCTATTTGTTCCGAGTCCTCATATTATTAAGAAAAATCTAATATTTCTCCAGCGGCTGGGATGTCAGATGTTAGAGAAACTAGAGGACGCAAACCAAACTCATCGCCGTACGCACCGCCATCGGAACTGAACAAGCCGCAGCATGAGCCCGCGATACCATCGCCCACGCCGCCTGGGCCAAAGAAAGCACAATCGGAATCCGCAAAGACCCCACGAGAAGCCAGCCAGTATCCATAATTTGTTTTGCTACCTCCAAAAATCATTGCCTTTGCTGTTGCTGAAATTTCACTTGATACTTGTGGTACTCCTGTTGGTACACCAGTTGAATCAATTGCATACCAATATCCATTTAATTCATATTTTCCTAAAGCTTCTCCATTATCACTTATTCCCCCTGGATTACCTGGGTCATAGAATACTCCTGATTTATTGTTTGTATTATAATTTACTATTGCTGTCCACATATCTCCTAAATCTTTTAGTTTTGTTGTTAAATTT
>CAZTBY010000071.1:0-5804 GCA_964612395.1 uncultured Clostridium sp.
TTAATGCTATTAACGTTATTCCTTTGTTTCTCTTCATTTTTTATCTTCTCCTTTTCTTCTAAATTCTTACTTCTTACACTTATTCGTCAAACACAAAAAACAAAATTATCCATCTCTTGCATACAACTTTAATAAAACATATGGGAATATGCACACTTTATTTTCTAATGAAGATAAAGTGTGTGTTTTTACAGCCTCAAGGCTTTTAGCTACTATCTTCATGGTTTTTCCTCCTTCGTTACTTTTCTTTTACAACTTTCCATTGATGCTTTTTTATCTTTCCAAAATTATTGTTACTGGTCCATCATTTAATAAGTTTACTTTCATATCTGCACCAAATATGCCTGAGCCAACGTGTTTTACTTCTTTTGCGCTCTGTACTTTGAAATATTCATATAATTCATTTGCCTTTTCAGTTGGTGCAGCATTTACAAAGCTTGGTCTGTTTCCTTTTTGACAATCTGCATAAAGTGTAAATTGTGATACCACTAATATTTCTCCATCTATATCTTTTACTGATAAATTCATTTTTTCGTTTTTATCTCTGAATATTCGTAGATTACAAATTTTTTTTAATAGTTCATCTGCATTTTTAGTTGTATCTTCTGGTCCAACTCCAAGTAAAACTAATAAGCCCTTTCCTATCTCTCCTATTGTTTTTTCATTCACCTTTACATCCGCATATTTTACTCTTTGTATTACTGCTCTCATAATTTGTCATCCTTTCATGTTTTAATGTATTTTGTATTCTATATTTTTCATAAAATCAAATAGTTCTTTTACTGCTTTTAGTGTTACTATTTGCTGTTTTGGGTGTGGTCCTTTTTCATTTTTATCTACTAGTTCTTTTGAATAGCAATTTTTATCAAGCTTTGAAAGAAGGTATCTTTTCCCCATATATGTGTAGTATATTTGATATCCATCGTTTAGTTCTTTCCATAGTCTTTCAAATGTATATTCTTCCATTTGCATGTTCCTTTCAATCTATTTTATCATTTCATCAAACTGTAACTCGGTAATTACAGGTACTCCCAGGCTTTGTGCTTTTGCTAGCTTACTTCCTGCATCTTCTCCCGCTAGTACATAAGATGTTTTTTTAGATACAGAGCTTGATGTTTTACCTCCAAATTTTTCTATAATTTCACTTGCCTCATCTCGTGTGAATTTTTCAAGTGTTCCTGTAAGCACGAATGTTTTACCTAAAAATCTATTATCACTGTTTTCATTCTCTATTTCTTGCATATTAACTCCTGCCATTTTTAGTTTTTTTAGCAAATCTTTTGTTTGTTCTTGCATGAAAAATTCTCTTATACTATTAGCCGTTATCTCGCCAATATCATCTACAAATGTTAGTGTTTCAAAACTCGCCTTCGTTAAGTTATCCATTGTACCAAATCTTTTTGCAAGTATTTTAGCTAATTTTGCTCCAACTTGCTCTATTCCCAATGCTGTAATTAATCTATCTAAATTGTTTTCCTTGCTTTTGTTTATATTATTTATCAATTTTTCTGCAAATCTTTTACCATCCTTTTTTAAGCTTGCAACATCTTCTACTTTTAATGAATAGATGTCTGCAATATTATGAATTAGGCCTTTCTCGTATAGTTGCTCGATGACTTTTTCTCCAAGCCCATCAATATTCATTGCTTCTTTTGAAGCAAAATGCTCTATATTTCTTAGATTTCTTGCAGGACATTCTATTCCTATACATTTGTTAACTGATTGCCCTGGTACACGAATTACTTCTCCACCGCAAACTGGACATGTTGCAGGCATTTTAAAAACTTTTTCCTCTCCTGTCCTTTTTTCCACCACTGCTCGTACAACTTCTGGAATTACATCTCCTGCTTTTTGTATTATTACTCTATCTCCAATTTTTAAGTCTTTTTCTTTAACAAAATCTTCATTGTGAAGTGTGGTTTTAGAGATTTTTGAGCCTGCAACAACAACTGGTTCTAGTATTGCCATCGGTGTTATTGCACCTGTTCTTCCAACTTGACAAACTATATCTTTTAAAATTGTCTCTTTTTGCTCTGGTGGATATTTATATGCCACAGCCCATTTGGGAGTTTTAAATGTTGTTCCAATTTTCTCTCTTAAAGCCAAATTATCAACTTTAACAACTGCTCCATCTATTCCAAAGTCTATCTCTGATCTCATTTCACCAATTTTTTCAATTGCTTTTTTTACTTTTATTACAGAATCACATGAAATAATAACTGGATTTATGTTAAAGCCTATACTTTGTAAGTATTTTAAAGACTCATAATGTGATGTAAATTCCTTTGTTTCACATTTTTGAACATTAAATATAAAAATATCAAGTGGTCTTGATGCAGCAATTTTGCTATCTAGCTGGCGAAGTGACCCTGCAGCTAAATTTCTTGCATTTGCAAATTTTTCATATTCATCTAATGTTTCATTTAATTTATCAAAATCTTCTTTTCCAATAAACACTTCCCCACGTACAATTATATCTATTGGCTCTTTTAATTTTTGTGGTATATGCTTAATTGTTTTTAAGTTTTCTGTAACATCTTCTCCAACTAGCCCGTTGCCTCTTGTTGCACCTCTTACAAATTCTCCATTTTTGTACTCTAAAGCAACAGACAATCCGTCTATTTTTGTTTCAACCACATACTCTATTACATTTTCCTTTTGCATTTTAAAACAAAATTCGTCTACTTCTTCTAAAGAAAATACATCTTGCAAACTTTGAAGTGGAACTACATGTTCAACTTTCTCAAAACCCTCTTTTACTGTTCCACCAACCTTTTGAGTTAAAGAATTTTTAGATACAAACTCTGGAAATTTCTTTTCCAAGTTTTTAAGCTCATTCATAAGCATATCATATTCAAAATCGCTTATTTCAGGTGCATCATCATCATAGTATTTTGTAGCATAGTATGCTGTTAATTTATTTAGTTCCTCTATTCTTTTTTTAGCTTGTGTTTTATTCATTTAGAAAACCTTCCTTTTATTTAAGTAATTCTTTACCACCTTTTAAGTAGTCAACTCCTGAAAATACTGCTGCTATTGTTGAAATAAGCATTAATGAGCTTGATAACACATTTATAACTAAACTATATCCTGTTAAATTTCCAGAAATAAATGCTCCAAAGCTGTTTAAATCTAAGAAAGCTAATATAATAGCTATCATTTGTGTACATGTTTTTATTTTACCCCAAATACTTGCTGCAACTACCTTTCCACCCTTTTCAACTGCTACTAATCTGTATCCCGAAACAACAAATTCTCTTGCAAGAACTATAATAGGTATCCATGCTGGTAAATAGTCCATTTCAACTAACATGAGCATTGCTGATAAAACTAAAATTTTATCTGCCAAAGGGTCTGCAAATTTTCCAAAAGTAGTTATTAAATTGCGTTTTCTTGCAATCTTTCCATCTAAGTGATCTGTGTAAGATGCAATTGCAAATATTGCAATTATAATTAAATTTTGAACAGGAATTCCCCATATATCTCCTGTTATCCCTAGGAATGGTATTATAACCATTATTGGTACTAAAATAATTCTAAAAATTGTTAGTTTATTTGGTAAGTTCATATAAACATCTCCTTAAAAATTCATCATGTATAATATATCAAATTTTTTATGATAAAACAACTGTTATTTGAAAAAATTATTGCAAAATGGAATATTTTATAGTAAAATATTTGAAAGGAAGTGAGTTCAAATGATTGATATTAAATTGATTAGAGAAAATCCTGATATGGTTAAAGAAAATATTAGGAAGAAATTTCAAGACCATAAATTGGAATTGATTGATAAAGTTTTAGAATTAGATAAAAAGAACCGTGAAGTTAAACTAAATGGAGATGAACTACGTTCTAGTAGAAATACTTTAAGTAGTCAAATTGGTAATTTAATGAAACAAGGAAATCGTGAAGAAGCTGAAAAGATTAAAGTTGAAGTTAACGAAATTAATAACAAATTACTTGATAATGAAAAATTAGAGGAAGAATTAGCTCAAGAAATTAAAGAAATTATGATGAAAATTCCAAACATTATTGATGATTCTGTTCCTCTTGGAAAAGATGATACTGAAAATGTTGAAATTCAAAAATTTGGTGAACCATTTGTTCCAGATTATGAAATCCCATATCATACAGATATAATGGAAAGTTTATCTGGTATAGATCTAGACTCTGCTCGTAGGGTTGCTGGAAATGGTTTTTATTACTTAATTGGCGACATTGCAAGATTACATTCTGCAGTAATTGCTTATGCTCGTGATTTTATGATTAATAAAGGTTTTACATATTGTGTGCCACCTTTTATGATTAGAAGCGATGTTGTAACAGGTGTTATGAGTTTTGAAGAAATGGACGCTATGATGTATAAAATTGAAGGTGAAGATTTGTACCTAATTGGAACAAGCGAACACTCTATGATTGGTAAGTTCAAGGGTCAAATTCTACAAAAGCAAAACTTACCATATACTATGACATCTTACTCTCCTTGTTTTAGAAAAGAAAAAGGTGCTCATGGCTTAGAAGAAAGAGGAGTTTATAGAATACATCAATTTGAAAAACAAGAAATGATAGTAGTTTGTGAACCAGAAGAAAGTTATGAGTGGTATGATAAAATGTGGAGTTACACAGTAGAACTATTTAGAAGTCTTAACATTCCAGTTCGTACATTAGAATGTTGTTCAGGTGATTTAGCAGATTTAAAAGCTAAATCTTGCGATGTTGAGGCATGGTCTCCTCGCCAAAAGAAATATTTTGAAGTTGGTAGCTGTTCTAACTTAACAGATGCACAAAGTAGACGTTTAGGTATTCGTGTAAAAGGAGAAAAGGAAAATTATTTTCCTCATACTCTTAACAACACTGTTGTTGCACCTCCTCGTATGCTTATAGCATTTTTAGAAAATCACTACCAAGCTGATGGAAGTATAACAATACCTGAAGTTTTAAGACCTTACATGGGTGGAACTGAAATTCTACAACCACATAAATAAAATTTGATATCGGGAACGGTTTTAATGCCGTCCCCTACTTTGATTTTAAGGAGAATAATTATGTTAGTTAAAAATCCAAAATTTGAAATATCTGCTGTTTCTGAATCTCAATACCCTAAAACTGATTTACCAGAAATTGTGCTTGTTCGGTAAATCTAATGTTGGTAAGTCTTCATTTATTAATACAATGCTTGTGAGAAAAAGCCTAGCTAGAACTAGTAGCGAGCCTGGCAAAACAAGGCAAATTAACTTTTACAATGTTGATAATAACTTCTATTTCGTAGATCTACCTGGTTATGGTTTTAGTAAAATGTCTAAAGAAGAACAAGTTAAAGTTGGAGAATTTATTGAGCATTATCTATCTGCCAGAAAGCAAATTGCATTAATTGTGTTTTTAATAGATATTCGCCACTCTCCTACTGAGAATGATAAGATGATGTATGATTACATAATAAATACTGGGTTTCCATGTTTGATTTTAGCAAATAAAGCTGATAAATTAGCACCAACTAAAGTTGAACCTACTGTTTTGGCTTTGCAAAATGAATTAAACCCATTAAAAGATTTGAAATTTATGCCATTTTCTTCTGAGAAAAGAGTGTATTCAGAAGCAGTTTGGAAAGAGATTGATGAAAACTTAAAATAAAATAAATTCCTAGCTAAATTTCAAGCTAGGAATTTTTAGTTATTTCTTAATGTAAAGCTCATTATCTTTGCAATCTATTGTTACCTTTTGTTTTGGCAGAATTGTTTGTTGTATAATCTCTCTTGCAATTAATGTTTCTACTTTCTTTTGTACAAAACGTTTTAATGGTCTTG
>CAZTBY010000072.1:0-5715 GCA_964612395.1 uncultured Clostridium sp.
TGGTGGATGTAGCTCAGTTGGTTAGAGCGCTGGTTTGTGGCACCAGAGGCCGTGGGTTCGAGTCCCATCTTCCACCCCACGTTAAAAAATAAATAATTTCATATTGGGGTGTAGCCAAGTGGTAAGGCACCAGACTTTGACTCTGGCATTTCGGCGGTTCGAGTCCTCCCACCCCAGCCAGAATTAGCAGTATAAAATACTGCTTTTTTTATATGTCAAAAGAAAAGATGCTCATTGCATCTTCTCCTTTATTTTTATTAATGTATTTAGTGCATCTATTGGTGTTGTTTCATTTAAGTTTATTTTATCTATTTCATGTGCAATTTCTGCAAGCTTGTAGTTGTAAAAGTCTAATTGCCCTTCTGGTTGTTTTTTGTTTTCTTGTTTCTTTTGCCCTGTTAGCATACTTTTTCTTTCTAAACTTCTTAAAATTTCGTTAGATCTTTTTACAACAGTTTGTGGAACCCCTGCTAGCTTTGCAACATGTATTCCATAGCTTTCATCTGTTCCACCTGGAACTATCTTTCGTAAAAATATTATGTCTTCTCCCTTTTCTTTTACAGCTATTGAATAATTCTTTACACCTTCTAACTTGCTTTCTAGTTCTGTAAGTTCATGGTAATGTGTTGCAAATAGTGTTTTTGCTCCACACTTTTCTTTATCTGTAATATGTTCTATCACTGCCCATGCTATTGAAAGTCCATCATATGTAGATGTTCCCCTTCCAATCTCGTCTAATATTACTAAGCTATTTGATGTTGCCTCTTTTAAAATATTTGCAACTTCCATCATTTCTACCATAAAAGTACTTTGCCCCATGCTTAAATCATCTGATGCCCCCACTCTTGTAAAGATTTTATCTACTACACCAATTTTTGCATATGAAGCTGGCACGAAGCTTCCAATTTGTGCCATAAGTGTTATTAATGCTACTTGCCTCATATATGTAGATTTTCCTGCCATATTAGGTCCTGTAATTATTGATAACCTATCACTATCTTTGTTTAGATATGTATCATTTGCAACAAATGTTCCTGTATCTATTGTTTTCTCAATTACTGGATGACGCCCATCTTTTATATCTATTTCTCCACTGTTATCTACAATTGGGCACACATAGTTCATGTCCTCTGCTACTGTACTAAAAGATGCAAGTACATCTAACGTAGAAATTATGTCTGCAGTTTTTTGTAAACGCACAATATTTTGTGCAAGTTGATTTCTAATTTCAGTAAATATTTTATATTCAAGATCTACAAGTTTTTCCTCTGAACCAAGTATTTTACTTTCTAGTTCGTTTAGCTCTTCTGTTATATACCTTTCTCCATTTGTTAAGGTTTGTTTCCTTATATACCTATCTGGTACTAAATTCAAGTTTGATTTTGTAACTTCTAAGAAATATCCAAACACCCTATTAAAGCCAATTTTCAAGTTTTTAATACCTGTTGTTTCTTTTTCTCTTTGTTCTAGTTCTAAAAGCCATTTTTTACCGTCTGTTGAAGCTTTTTTATATTCATCTATTTCACTGTTGAAACCTAACTTTATAATTCCACCTTCTTTTATTGTGATTGGTGGGTCTTCTACAATTGCTTTGTCTATTAGCCCAGCTAAATCTTCACACGCATCTAATTTTTCTTCTAATTCTTGCATTAATTCTGATTTACTATTTTTTATTATGTTTTTTACATCTGGTATTTGCATTAGAGAGTTTTTTAGTGAGTTTAATTCTCTACCATTTGTGTTTCCATAGGCTATTTTTCCAACTAATCTTTCTATGTCATAGACTTTTTTTAGTGTCTGTTGTAATTCTCCTCTTAAAATACTATCCTCTTTTAATTCTTGTACCGCTTTCAACCTCTTATTTATCTCATGTATATCTAATAAAGGTTCCCCAATCCATTTTCTTAGCTTTCTTCCACCCATTGATGTTGAAGTCTTATCTAGTACCCAAAGAAGTGTTCCTCTTTTTCCTTTATCGTGCTGTCTTTCTAGTAATTCCAAATTCCTTCTAGCTGTTATATCAAGTGTCATGTACTTTTGCAAGTTATAAATTTTCACATGGTTTATATGGTCTAGTTTTATTTTTTGTGTTTGTGTTAAATATGCTAGTAATGCATTTATTGCTGTTGTTTCAAGTTCATAGTTATCCAAAGATTCTATTTTTTTTCCTTCATACTCTAGGCAATAATTTTTAAGTAATTCATCTGTTTCAAATTTGAAGTTATCATCTGGATAATTATTTATATATACATTAAATCTTTTTCTAATTTCATTTATTTCTTCTGTTGAACTAAATAAAAAACTATTTACAACAATCTCAGCTGGTCCAAATTTTGCAAGCTCATCTAACAAAGTTGCAAAATTATTGCTTTCTGCTATTTTTGTTGCAAAGAAGTCTCCTGTTGATACATCACATATAGCTATTCCAAAATGAAGTCCCTTTTTAAATACAGACATTATAAAGTTGTTCTTTTTATCGTCTAGCATATTACTTTCAATTACTGTACCTGGTGTTACAATTCTTATAACGTCTCTTTTTACCATGCCCTTGGCTGTTTTTGGGTCTTCTATTTGCTCACATATTGCTACTTTATAACCTTTTTCAATTAGCTTTGAAACATAATTATCTACCGCATGAAATGGCACTCCACACATTGGGGCTCTTTCTTCTTGTCCGCATTCTTTTCCTGTAAGTGTAATTTCTAATTCTCTTGATGCTAGTATTGCATCATCAAAGAACATCTCGTAAAAGTCTCCTACTCTAAAAAATAGTATTGCATCTTTATATTGCTCTTTTATTCCAAAATATTGTTGCATTAGTGGTGAAAATTCTGCCATATTTATCCTTCCTTTTCATTTAAATTTCTTTATTTAAATTACCATTTGTGTAATTTTGTCCTTCAAGTCTTTTGCCTTGTTTGTGTATGTTTATTATATTATTAATCTCTTCTATTGTTTCATCCAAAATATCAATTCTAATTGTATTTGGTCTAAATTCTTTCCACTCTATTGATGTTATTTTCGAATTATAAATTAAGTTATTACAATTTATTCTATCCGTATATATTGGGAATTCAAAGCTCATTCTATCTTTCAGCTTGAATGTTCCATGCTCGCAGGTTCCTGGGCAGTTTTTATATATTCCTATTGCACAGTATTCTGTTGTCATAAGCAATGTTCTGCCATATACTATTAGTTCCTTTTCTATATTACCATTTAGGCTTAAAATGGTGTTTTTATCCGTTTCTGGTGATACTATGTACCTTTCTATTCCTAAGTTTTCAAGTTCCTTTATTGAATGATTATTCATTACATTCATGGTGTAATTTGCTATTGTTTTTAGATTTTTAAATTTTTCTAATTGTGATATATTTGATATTATAACTCCAACTATTTTATATTCATTTAAAATAGCTTCTATATTTATTTTTTCATAGTTACTTTTACTGATTGCTGGCATAAGTAAGTATGTATTAAAGTTTTCAGTAATTTTTTTTACTTGATTTTTTAGTTTTGGAGCTATGAAAAATCTTAATGGAATATAGATGTTATCTATTCCTTGTAATTTGCTGTATTCCAATGTTTCGCTCATATTATTTAGGCAAATACTTATCTCTGGAGTAGAAACATTTTGTTTTAAAATTATTTCTTTATCCTCTACTATTTTTCTTGGGTTTCTTATAAAAGTTTGTCTTATTTTTTCTTCTAATTCTTGCATTGCTTCTCTTCTTAGTTCATTTATTCCACTTATTTGTGTAATTAGCATATCTCCTATTTCAGTGTTTATATCTGCTACTTCAAAAACTGTGTTTCCAAGTTTTGATATTTGTTCTTCTATTCTTTCTCTTGTAAGTCCCTGTTTTTCAGCCTTTTGTGGTACTGAACCTGTTTTTGTAATTTCTATACCTGTTGTTATATCTTGCACTTTTAAACTTATTGGCGTGTCTTCTTTGATTATTATTTTACAGTTTATTTTTCGTTTTATGTTTTCTTTGCTTAGCTTTTGATTTATTTCTCTGTTTAAATTTATATCAACTGTTCTATATACTTTATCTCCACTATTAATTTTGCCATATATTCTGCCTATTGTAACTGTTTGACCGATTTTCCCTTGTTTTATGTTGTTGTTTCCTATCATTAGTTCAGATATTTTACATGTTCCATCTTTTATGCTAATACTATCTCCTAAGTTTAATTCTTTTTCTAGCTTTATTTTTGTATAACCTTTGTTTGGGTTATAGTGCTCTACTTTTCCTATATATATTCCCATGTGGTTTGGTTTATATTTATACATCATGTTTTTGCCAAGTTTTCCTTTTAAATAACCTGTACTAAAACCCCCACGATTAAATATTTGCATTAGTTTTTCTTTGTCTTCTGCCTGAACTTTATATGGTTTGTTGCTATTTGCTAAATCTATGTATTTTCTATATATTGATGTAACAGTTCCCACATATTCAGGTGATTTCATTCTTCCTTCTATTTTAAAAGATTTTACACCTGCTTGTATTAGTTCTAATAATATGTCTAGTGTACAGATGTCTTTTGAACTTAATAAATAGCCTGTATCAACTTCTTTTTCGTTGTTTAACAGAGCATATGGAAGCCTGCATGTTCCTGCACATTTCCCTCTGTTCCCACTTCTACCACCTATAATGCTACTCATTAAGCATTGACCAGAATAGCATATACATAGTGCACCATGTATGAATACTTCAATTTCTATATTTACATTTTTACAAATGTGTTTAATTTCATCAACTGAAAGTTCTCTTGCTAGCACACATCTTTTAAAACCCATCTCTTGAATTTTTCTCGCTCCTTCTAGATTATATACTGTCATTTGTGTGCTACTATGTACTTCTAAATCTGGAAAGTTTTTAATTATTGCCTTTGCCAAACCTAAATCTTGCACTATTATTGCGTCTATTCCACATGTATATGCATATTCTACAAGTTTCATTGCTTTTGAGAATTCATCGTTTTTTATTAATATATTTAGAGTTAAATTTGTTTTAACATTTCTAAGTTTTGCATATTCTATTGCTTTTTTTAATTCTTCTCTGTTAAAATTTTTACTATTCATTCTAGCATTAAATTCGTCAGCACCAAAATATACAGCATTTGCTCCATTTTGTACTGCTGATACTAGTGAATTCCATTCCCCAACAGGAGATAAAAGTTCTATATCATTCATATATTTATTTTTCCTCTCAATTTATTCCTAAATATTATATCACAAAAAAGTGCAAAAAGAAAAGCCTCCCTATTAAGGAGGAGGCTCTTCTGGAAAGAAGTCATCTAAAAATGCATATTTCATTGTATTATTCATGAAAGCTAAAATAATATTTACCCTTACTTTGTCTTCCTCTATACCGCATTCAGCGTCACTATTGCTTATCTCTTGTGGTATAAATTTTGCTAAATATTTTACTGAAGCAATCTCTGCAAGTTCAACGATTTGTTTTATTAAATACCGAACGTCTTCAGGATTATCCTTATCTGCTGTTCCAAGAATATTTACAAACGGTGCAACATCACTTTCAGCGCAATAAATATATACATCATGAATACTCATTTTTACTACTCCCCTTCATAAAAATTTTCCACTTCATGATTATATCAAAACAACAGCAAAAAGTCAATTATGTAAATCAATTTTGGTGACCCATACGGGAATCGAACCCATGATTCCACCTTGAGAGGGTGGCGTCT
>CAZTBY010000073.1:0-5712 GCA_964612395.1 uncultured Clostridium sp.
AGCATGTTATACAAAATAGAAAATGCATATGAAGACTATAAAAAAGTAAGTGTAGATGCAAAAACAAAAAGAGAAATTTTAGAGGAAATTTTAGATATTATTTCAAATGATTGTGATACTATAGAAATAGTACAATCGAAAGAAAGCTTTTGTGATATTGAAAAAAAGAAGATTACAACATACTTAAATGTCAGAAAAATGCTGTATGAGATATACCAAATTAGTCATACCAAATTTGAAATTCCAAACGATTATGAAATAATAAAGCCAGCATTTGAAAGGACATTAAACCAAGGCTATAGTATATCTTCAGATGAGATTATACGTGATTTTGATGGGTGGTCTTGGAATATAGAACCTCGAGAAATTGAAAATATTTTAGCAAACCTCATATATCAAGTTTTAAAAATATTAGTGGGGCAAAATGTGCTAGAAACATGGAAAAAAGAACATTCAAATGGTTATATAACCATTGTTAATGATGTTTTGACAAATAGATATAAAACAGAACTAGGAGAACAATTATTTAAAACCATATTACAAATATGTATTTTAAATATAACCCAAAGAGATGAAGAAGAAAGAAAAAGATTAATACAGAAGGAAAAAGAACTTCAAAAAGAATTTAATCAGTTGGATAATAAAAAAGAATATCTAGAAACACTTGGAAAAACAAAGAGACAGGCAATTGCAAAAATTAAAATCATAGATGACATAATGAATAACGATATTAAATTAAAAAAGGAATTCATTAAAAGAAATGAAGTTTTAGATATGAACCATAGAATATTTAGTTTAAGCGATTTATCTGAAGTATTAGAGAATGAACGAAAAGAGCTAATAGATAGTCTAAACAAATGCAGCAAAAAAATGGAACCACTAAACTTCATAAAAATAAAAACTGAAATTGAAAATAAGTTAGCATTATTAAAAGAATTGAACTTGAAGAAGAAAAGTCAAAAATTAAGTGATGCAAAAATAAATGAACTATTAACTTTGGCATGCAAAGCAATAAAAATTCAAATAGATAATGTAGAAGAAAAGGAAGACATAATTAGATTAATATATGTTGTTAGATATTTTGGCTTAATATATATTTCAGAAACTGAGCAAGTTAAAGATAGAATAGATATTAATTTAATACAAAGACTAATAATAACAAAAGCATGTAAACAGAGGATAATAACTATATTTAGCAAAAACATTAAAGAAAATTATGAAATTATTAAAAATATTTTGCAAACGGATATAATAGAATTAGAAAAAATGTATTTGAAATTTATATTTAAAGATGGAAAAATATTATTAGAAATATATGATGAAGAAAATATATATAATACAATAGAAATACAAAATATTGAAGAATTTAATGTTAAAGCAAATAAAAAAATAAAAGTTTTTATATAGAAAGGATTTGAAATTTATGAATATTACTTTTTTAGGCGCTACAAAAACAGTAACAGGCTCAAACTTCCTGCTAGAAGCGGCAGGTAAAAAAATATTAGTAGATTGTGGTTTGCACCAAGGAAAAGCAGTTGAGGAAATGGAAAATTATGAAGCTTTTGCATTCAATGTAAATGAAATTGATTGCATGCTACTTACACATGCACACATAGACCATTCAGGAAGAATTCCAAAGTTATATGTAGATGGATACCGTGGCCCAATTATTGCAACAAAAGCAACATGCGATTTATGTACAATAATGCTTCCAGACAGTGGACACATTCAAGAAATGGAAAATGTTTGGAAAAATAAAAAAAGGGCAAGAACAGGAAAACAAGAATTGCCACCACTATATACAGCACAAGATGCAATAGACTGTTTAAAGCTTTTTAAACCAGCTAACTATGATGAGATAATTGATATAGATGAAAATATAAGTATAAGATTTAATGATGCTGGGCATATGTTGGGTTCAAGTATTATAGAAGTATGGGTAAAAGAAAAAGGAGAAACTAAGAAAATAGTGTTTTCAGGAGACCTAGGAAATAATGACATTCCATTGCTAGATTCCCCAACAATGATAGAAACAGCAGATTATCTAGTTATGGAATCAACGTATGGAAATAGGCTTCATACAAGAAATGATGATAAGGCAGAAATGTTTTTAAACATAGTTTCTGAAACATTAGATAATGGAGGAAATGTTATTATACCATCATTTGCAGTAGGAAGAACACAAGAAATTTTATACGAATTAAACAAGTTAAAAGAGCAAAGAACAGATGAGGAATTCATGAAAAAATATGAAACATTAATGAAAGCTCCAGTTTATGTAGATAGCCCATTAGCAATATCTGCAACAGAAATATTCAAACAAAACATGAATTTATTTGAAGAAGAGGTTAGAAAAGAAATAGAAAAAGGAGATAACCCACTAGAATTCCCAGGGCTAAAATTCACACAAACAGCAGAAGAATCAAAGGCATTAAATGATGATCCATATCCTCATATTATAATTTCAGCAAGTGGTATGTGTGAAGTTGGACGTATTAAACATCATTTAAAACATAACCTATGGAACCCAAAAAACACAATTCTATTTGTTGGTTACCAAGCACCAGGAACATTAGGAGCAAAAATCGTATCAGGTGAAAAAAAGGTAAAAATATTTGGAGAAGAGATTGCAGTTAATGCAAGAATTGAATATATTGAAGGATATTCTGGTCATGCTGACCAAGAATGGTTATTAAACTTTGTATATTCATTTATAACAAAACCAAAACACATATTCCTAGTACATGGAGAAGCAGAAGCTCAAGTAGTACTAAAAGGAAAAATTCAAGAGACAACAGATATTCCAGTAACAATACCAGATTATGGAGAAAACTACGAACTAACAGATAGAATAAAAGTTATATCTAAAGTAGAACAAACAGATCAATATAAATTCCTAAGACTAGAAGTAATGGATAGATTGGCAACATTAAAAGAAGAATTAGAAGACATGGCTAAGATGATAAAAGAAGATATATCTGATGAAGATAAAAAAGATGAAGAAATAGCAGAGATAAACAACAAAATTAAAGAATTAGAACAACAAATAGTTAAGGTTATTTCATAAAGGAGACCAATAATGGAAAAGTATTATAATGATGCAATAATAGGAAACCAAAATATATTAGCAAGCTTTACAAAACAAGGAGAAATGTTAAGGTTATTATATCCAACAAGAGATTACAAGCAAATGATAGATTTCTTTCATGTAGGGCTAAAAATAAATGATTCAAGGCTTGTTTATTTGCATGAAGATATAAATAATATATATATGCAACAATATGAAGAAGATACGAATATATTAAATACTGAAATATTAAACACATATTTTAATTTAAAAGTTATTCAAATAGACTATGCATCAATTAAAGAAAATGTTTTAGTAAAAAAATATAAGATTATAAATGAAAATACAATAGATTTAAACTTAAATTTACTTGTTCATTCAAGTCTTATGTCATCACCAGAAAATAGAGTAAGTGGAATGTGCAAAAATGATGCTCTAATTCAATACAACCATGAATATATGCTTTGCACATTTTCAAAAGAAAAGTTATTAAGTTCACAAATTAATAATAGTAAAGCAAATATTAAAGATGGAAAAATTTGGGATAAAGATTATATTGGAATGTCTGAAAATTCAAGTATAAGCTATGATTTAGGTGTTTTAAAACCAAATGAGACCTGCGAATTTGAGTTATATATTTTTATTGAAGATAGTAAAATTGGACTAGATAATTTAGAAAAAACAATAGATAGAATAAGAAAGATAGATTTTAGAACGGAATACGAGGCAGTGAAAAAATACTGGAAAAAATATGTAAAAGATCATGATGGACTAGAATTAGATTTAGCAGAAACTCCAAAAAACAGAAAAATAAAACAAATTTACACAAGAACAATTCTATTGTATTCATTACTTGTAAACCACGAAACAGGTGGAATATCAGCTGCTGTTGAAGTTGATGAAAACTTAAAACAATGTGGAGGTTACCAATATTGCTGGCCAAGAGATGCTGTGTTTATTACAACGGCAATGGATACTCTAAAAATGAAGAAAGAGGTTGAGAAATTCTATAAAAATTTTTGCAAAAATACACAAAGTAGAAATGGAATGTGGGAACAACGCTTCTTCACAGACGGACGTTTAGCACCTTGTTGGGGATACCAAATAGACGAAACTGCATCAGTTATAATAGGAGTATATAACCATTACAAAGTAATAGAAGATAAAAAATTCTTAAAAGACAACTTAAAAATGTGCGAAAAAGCAATAATATTTTTGAAAAAATATGTAGAAGATGTATTCCAAGAAACAAATAAATGTGGAATAAGTTATGACTTATGGGAAGAATATGAAGGAGTGAATCTATACGCAATATCAAGCATATTTGCAAGTTTTAATGCAATGATAAAAATGTATGAAGAACTAAAGGAAGAATTTACAAAAAATAGGGTTAAGCAAGAAAATGTAAATAAAGAAAAAGAAACATTAAGAAATTTAAGTGTTACATTAAGAGAATATATTTTAAAGAATTTTTATGATGAAGGCAAAAAGAGCTTAGTTAGAAACTTAGAAGATAAAACACTTGATATAAGCATTTTAGGAACAGTAATACCTTTTGAATTATTCTCACCAAATGATAAAAAAATACTAAACACAGTAGAAAGAATAAACATGACATTAAGAACATACACAGGCGGTTATAAAAGGTTTGAAACAGATAACTATAGAGAAGGAAAACCATGGATAATAGCAACACTATGGATAGCAGAATATTACCTAGAAATAGGTGAGAAGCAAAAAGCAAAAGAATGCTTCGACTTCGTAATAAAAACAAGCACAGAAAATGGTTTTTTAGCTGAGCAGGTAAATAATAACACAATGAAACCAGACTGGGTAATAGGTTTAGGTTGGTCACATGCAATGTTTATAGAAACTTTGAAGAAAATGATAGAAAAGGGAATAGTAAAATAGCAAAAAAACAGAAGAAGGGGGAAAGAGCAACAGAAAGAAATAGTTCAAAAAAACATTTATGATGCTGGAGGTAACTGTTGTGAATGGACAACAGTGTCATCTTCTTCTTCACGCTATCGATCTGTCAAAGGTCGGTGATTGCCGCACCAGTGGTTCGGGTAAACCAGCGAATAACAGTGTCAGCATTCCGAACTGGAGCAGTAGCTGGTACATGGGATTTCGTCCAATACTTTATGTAAGTCTATAAACTTACCGGCGATGTATTAATTAAATATTGACAAAATGTCCTATTTTGTAGTATTATTTAATATAGTAAAAAAAGGATTGAGAGTGATAAAAATGAGATTAAGTAAAGATTTTTTCTATACAATAAAAGAAAATATTTCAGATGAAGATTCAACAAGTGGAAAACTTTTAGTAAAAAGTGGAATGATTAAAAAAGTAGGAAATGGAATTTATGCAAAAATGCCTTTAGGAGAAAGAGTTGCAAAAAAAGTTTCAAATATTGTGCGTAAGAATATGAACGAAGCAGGTGCAAATGAACTTAGAATGCCATCATTACTTCCTATGGACGTATTTGAAAAAACAGGTAGAAAAAATGCTTTTGGACCTAGTATGTTCAAATTAAATGATAGATATAATAGAGAATATGCATTAGGACCAACACATGAAGAACTATTTGCAATAGCTGCAATGAATAAAGTTAAATCATATAGAGATTTACATTTTACAAC
>CAZTBY010000074.1:0-5694 GCA_964612395.1 uncultured Clostridium sp.
CATACCTGTTAATTTTCCATTTAATTCTGGAATAACTTTTCCAACTGCTTTTGCAGCTCCTGTAGATGATGGTATAATATTTGCTGCAGCTGCTCTACCACCTCTCCAATCTTTTTTAGATGCTCCATCAACTGTTTTTTGTGTTGCCGTTGTACTGTGAACTGTTGTCATTAAGCCTTCTTTAATTCCAAAGTTGTCGTTTATAACTTTTGCTAAAGGTGCTAAACAGTTTGTAGTACAAGATGCATTTGAAATAATTGTCATACTTGGGTCATATTTATCATTATTAACACCCATTACAAACATCGGGGCATCTTTTGATGGTGCACTAATTAAAACTTTCTTTGCCCCTGCATCAATATGAGCTTGAGCTTTTTCAAGTGTTGTAAATACTCCTGAACATTCTAAAACATATTCTACACCTTCAGCTCCCCAAGGAATATTGTGTGGGTCCATTTCATTATATACATTTACTACTTTATCATTAACATATAATTTATTACCTTCTCCTCTAACTTGTCCGTTGAATTTTCCATGTACTGTATCATATTTTAACATATATGCCATGTAATCTGCTGTAATAAAAGGGTCATTTACTGCAACAACATCAACTTCTCCTTTCTCTAAAGCTGCTTGGAAAACTAATTTTCCAATTCTTCCAAAACCATTGATTCCAACTTTAACTGACATAATTTGTTCCTCCTTAAATTTATATTTTTACGTGCTTATTGTATAACAAAAGAAAACACTTTTCAAGTGTTTTCTTATAATTTATTGAGATTTTTTATATTAATATTGGCTGTATTTGTTCTCCTTGAAATGCCTTTTCTATTGTTTCCTTAATATAAACTGAGCTAAAAAGCAGTGATGCTGGTTTTGTAATTGGGTTATCCTGCCTGAATGGTACAAAAAAGATATTTTTTTGTTTCAAAAGTTTTCCTATATTTTCTGCTTCAACTGATAAACCATCATTTGTTGCAACTCCAATTACTAAATTATTCCCACTCTTTAAATTTGTTTTAACAGAAACCAATACAGGCGTATCAATAATACCATTTGCAAGTTTACCGATGGTATTTCCTGTGCATGGAATTATAGCCATTATATCTGTTGGAATTCTATGTCCAACTGGCTCTGCATCTTCTATTGTATGTATAATTTTCTTTCCTGTAATATTTTCTATTTTCTTTGAAAAGCCTTTAAAGTCTAAGTTGTAGCAATTAAAAGACATGACAGGTATTATATCTGCACCATTATCAATTAATTTTTCTATTTGAGGAATTATCTTCTCAATTGCGTAAAAAGCACTTGTTATTCCAATTACAATTCTTTTGTTCTTCAATTCCATAAAAATCTCCCACATTTGTTATATATATAGTATATGTTTTATGTGGGATGATGGTTATTTATATATTCTCTCTATTTCGGCTATAATTTCTTCTGGAACCAAGTCTCGAACGTTGTTTCCTCGTTTTAGTTGCACACGAATATAACTTGAACTGATATTCATTTTTTTAATATTTTTTAACTTTATAAAAGATGATTTATATTTTTTTAGGAACTCACTTTTTTCTATAATATTTTCTGTGTTGTCCTCTCCTCTATCTAGTACTATAATTTTAAAGCTTTTTAGCAATTCATCCGGCTTATACCAAGTTTCTAATTCTTTTAGATTGTCTGTTCCTATTATAAAGTATATTTCTTTTCCAGGGTTTTGTTCCTCTATTATCTTTAGTGTTTCTATTGTATATAACTGCCTTTTGCTTTTTAGTTCTAAATCTGAAACTTCTAGTTTTTTTTGAGAATTGCAAATTCTTTGTAACATATTAAACCTATCCTCATCAGAAGCTAGTCCTTTTTTATTGTATTTTGTGCTTACTGGTATAAATATTACTTTTTCAATTTCGTTCATTTCTTCTAAAACTTGTTTTGCTAAATTTATATGTGCAACAGTTGGCGGGTTAAATGACCCGCCAAATACAGCAATTCCAGTTTTATTCATTAATACATTCCTTCCATACCTTGTGGCATTGCTCCATGTTCTCCGCAATGGCATTCTTTTTCTTTTTTATCTGTTACAACACTTTCTGTTGTTAGGAACATTCCTGCTATGCTTGCAGCATTTTGAAGTGCACTTCTTGTAACCTTTGTTGGGTCTACAATTCCAGCCTTTTTCATGTCTACATATTCCTCTTTGCTACTATCAAAGCCAATTCCTTTTTCTGATGTTTTTACTTTTTCAAGTATTACAGCACCTTCTAATCCAGCATTTACTGCAATTTGCCTTACTGGTTCTTCTAATGCTTTTAATACTATCCTTGCACCTAGTTTTTCATCTCCTTCTAATGTATCTGCTAATTTTTGAACTTTAGGCATTACATCTACAAGTGCTGTTCCTCCTCCTGCAACAATTCCTTCTTCTACTGCTGCTTTTGTTGCAGATAAAGCATCTTCAATTCTTAGCTTTTTCTCTTTCATTTCAACTTCTGTTGCAGCACCAACTTCAATTACAGCTACTCCACCTGCAAGCTTTGCAAGTCTTTCTTGTAGTTTTTCTTTATCGTACTCGCTCTTTGTTTCTTCAATTCCTGTTCTTATTTGTTTTACTCTTGCTGCTATTGCCTCTTTATCTCCTGCACCATCTACTATAATTGTATTTTCTTTTTGAATTTTAACTTGTTTTGCTCTACCTAATTGCTCTACTGTTGTATCTTTTAATTCTAGTCCTAAGTCTGATGTAATTACTTCTCCTCCTGTTAGAATTGCTATATCTTCTAACATTTCTTTTCTTCTATCTCCAAATCCTGGTGCTTTTACTGCAACTACATTTAAAACTCCTCTTAATTTATTTAAAACAAGTGTTGATAATGCTTCTCCTTCAATATCATCAGCTATTATTACAAGCTTTCCTGATTGTTGCATTAATGATTCTAGTAATGGTAATATTTCTTGTATGTTGCTTATTTTCTTATCTGTAATTAATATATATGGGTTTTCCATTACTGCTTCCATTTTATCTGTGTCTGTTACAAAGTATGGAGAAATATATCCTTTATCAAATTGCATTCCTTCTACAACATTTAAACCAGTTGTTGCTGTTTTAGATTCTTCTATTGTTATTACTCCATCTTTTGAAACTTTCTCCATTGCATCTGCAATTAAGTTTCCAATTTCTTGGTTGTTTGCTGAAATGCTTGCAACTCTTGCTATATCCTCTTTGCCATTGATATCTGAACTAATTTCTTTTAATCCTTCAACTGCTTCTCCAACTGCTTTATCTATACCTCTTTTAATAGCCATTGGATCTCCCCCTGCTGCAACATTTCTAACACCTTCTTTGATTATAGCTTGGGCTAAAACTGTTGCTGTTGTTGTTCCATCACCTGCAACATCATTTGTTTTTGTTGCAACTTCTTTTACTAGTCTTGCACCTATATTTTCATATGGATTTTCTAGTTCAATTTCTTTTGCTATTGTAACACCATCATTTGTAATTAAAGGTGCTCCAAAGCTTTTATCTAATACTACATTTCTTCCTTTTGGTCCTAGTGTAACTTTTACTGTATCTGCTAGTGTGTTTACACCATCTAGCATTTTCTTTCTGGCTTCTTCGCCAAATTTAATTTCTTTTGACATAATAAAAATCTCCTTTCAAATTATTCTACTATTGCTAGAATATCATCTTGTTTTACTATAATGTATTCTTCGCCATCAATTTTAACTTCTGTTCCTGCATATTTACTTACTATTACTTTATCACCTTTTTTTACATACATTTTTACTGGTTTTCCTTCTACTTCGCCTCCTGGTCCTACTTCGATTATTTCAGCTACTTGTGGTTTTTCTTTTGCTCCACTTGAAAGTATTATTCCACTTTTTGTTGTTTCCTCATTTTCTATCATTTTTAAAACTACTCTGTCTTGTAATGGTTTTATCATTTTCCATTCCTCCTTTAAAAAATTATTAGCAGTCTAATTAATCGACTGCTAATAATTTATACCTTTTTTCATAAAATGTCAATACTTTTTTGAAAATTTATTTTTTATTTACTCCAATAATTCCTCCAATTCCTCCAATTACAATGCTTGTAGCCATCATAATTATTGAATAAATATTAATCGAAAAGTTTTTTGAAATAATACTTGAAATTAAATACAAAGCTAAAGTATATATAGCACCAACTAAAACCCCATTTACAATTCCATTTCTTTTAATTTTAGATGAAGCTATTTGACTTCCAATTAAAATACAAAGGGCAGTAGCCACAATTATAACTGTAGGTATGCTGTTTTCGTTTATATTTGAATAGGTAAGCACCACAGCAAATATCATTAATAACACTATTGTTGCTATAATGGAAATTAAACTTCCCTTCAAAATTATTATAATACCATTAGAATTATTTTCCTTCACATTAACCATTTTTCCCTCCATGGTTAATGTATATTCCTTTAAGGCTCAAAATATACTTATTTAACATTTTTCATTTAAGCATTACACAACTTTTTTACTCATTTATATAAAGAATCGGGCGGAAACCAGTATCGGACTTCACCTTATCGACACCTGAAAGCACACTACCAGAGCCATGCATTATAAAACGGCCCTTAGGTCCTCCTGCAGTAGTCCATTCTAGCAAATTTCCCACAGCATCATATATGTTTTTTGAGCTGTTTCTTTCTGTTGCTCCTGTGGTTAGTAAAATACTTTTACCCTTTGTTACCTCTGAACCATTTGTTGTATCAGCTACGTCCCATGTTGAATTACTATATAAACTTCCTCTATATACTTTATATGTTTTTGAATCGAAATAATTCCCCCAAGTCGCCGTATATGCCAAACTATGTGATGAATCTACTATGAAATCCAACATACAATTCCATGCAGTCAAAGGACATAACATGCTTGATACCCCATTATCTGTTTTTGCTGAAGTATACAGATTATTACACAAGTATACTGCTCCTTCAGATACATCAGAGTCACTTTTTCCCCATTTTACATAGTTATATGGGTATTTATCTTGTTGTACTACAAATTCTTCTGTTTGTGATGAACTACTTGTTCTTGGTATTGAAGTTCCATCTTCTGCTGGCTTTACTCCTGCTTCATACCTTCCTATATAAAATCCTCCATACTTGTATATACTTTTTGTTAATTCCTCTATTTGGTCTGCTATGCCTATTTCCTCATCATAGCTACCACCCAAATCTTTATAAATTCCGCCGCTTATTGTCTCTTCAGCTATTTCAAACACTGTTGTTGGTATCCATACGAATTGGTTATATTTTGTTTTCACACCATCTGGGTTCGACCAGTCTACTGTTGTTCCTTCTGGGATATCATAAATTACTAGTCCATTTTCTACACTTTGCTCTGTTGATATTCCTGATACTGTGAAACCTTTTGGTATTACTGCTCCAGCATAATACGTATTTTCAGTTGCTCTTTCTCCTGCCACTATTCCTGTTACTTCAAGACCAGCAGCCCTTAAAGACACAACAGCTCGAAGCGATAACCATGTAGGTATAGCCGGCACGTTTGAAAGTGATAAAGGCAAATACGCAGTTCCGCCGTGATCAATATTAAATAGTACAAAAGCTACCGAAGACAACCCAAGCTTCGCACCTTCTGATGTTACCCCACAAGAAGCCAATCCATAATAATATTCACAGGACGAGCCAAAAATCAGAT
>CAZTBY010000075.1:0-5648 GCA_964612395.1 uncultured Clostridium sp.
CCTGTTATACTTACTGGAAGGTCTTTGAATTCATATACTCCATTTGTATCAGTATATTTTGTATCTACAATTTCATTATCTGCTACTCTTTTTGCAACAACTTTTATATTTTCTAGTCTTTTTTCACTCGCATCTTTTTTGTTGTTTGGTTCTTGTACTGGTTTTATACCTGTTTGCCCATCAAGCCACACTTCACCTGATAAGTCTATTGTAACTTCATTATATATTTCAAATGTTACAATATTTTGTGTTAAATCATAATTTGCATTTATTACATCACTTGATGCTCCTATAACATTTACATTACATCCTGGTTTTGCATGTCTTATTGTAATTGTAGCTGTTCCACCACCATATAACCCTTTGTAATTTACGTTTGGTGATGTTGGCACATTAGTTTCAGTAATGGTAATAACAATATCTTCATTTGGATCTATAACTTTAAGTGTTCCAAGTCTAATATTTCCATTTGCATCTGTTGTTACTCTTAAGTTTGAATTATTATTCATATCTGTAGCATTTTTTAGAACTATTTGGAATTCAATTCCTGGTAATTTTTCTCCTGAAATTAGTTTATTTAGTTTTGTTAGTATCAAATTTTCAATTTTAGCAATATTTACAATGTTTAATTCAAATTCGAACCATTCTCCTTTTTGAACAATTGATACAACATCTCTTAATTGTACACTATTTTCAATAGTAGGTATCCATGTTTTGCTTGCTTTATTATAAGTAAAGTCAATTACTATTGGTCCATTATTAATATAAAACTTGTTATCTGTTTCTGTAAATGTTACTGTTATTGTTTCTGAACATGCTATAATTGTAATTTGTGAATTTCCATTAGCATCTGTTGTGATTTTTGTTGTTTTTGGTCTGCTATTGTCTTCTTGTTTGATAAAAGCTTTTTCGTCTCCTGATATACTAACTTCAAATTCTATGTTTTCTAAGGCATTTGCAAGTTTTGCATTATCTGTTTTATTTAAATCTATTACAAGTTTTCTACCTGCCCAAAATTCAATAGATTTTTCTAAATTTATTGATTGAGAATTTACACTTACTATAGCTATATCTTGAGGATCTCCATCTGTCAACAATACAGCATCAATATTTTTTTTACTATTTCTAGTTCCACAATAGTCACATATTGATAAAGAACTAAGAAGATTTAACTCGTTATCTTCATCATAATACCCTGTTGTTGTAGAATTATATGTTTGCTCACAATTTTTACATGTGACCACTAATAACATATTTCTAATCAAGGTATATTTGTTCATATATCCTGTGTACTGTAATGCACTATATTTTATTTCTATTTTATTTTTTTCTCCTAATATTATTCCATCTTCTTCCGTAAGATAAAATTCTTTTCCACTTTCAGGAATATTTTTTAATGTTTTTCCATTTATTAAAATTTCAAAACTTTTTCCTACTAATTCTCCATTAATACTTGGATAATTTATAATAAATGGACCATATTCACCTTTTTCATTTGGAATTACAAATTCTCCATTACCACTTAGATATTCTTCATTTTTATTTTCAATATTTATAGAATCAGCATTTAGATTTTCTATAATTGTAGCTTCTTGGCTTAATGCTTCAATATCAGTTGCCATATTTCCATAATCATTTTTATGTGAAGCTCCATTTATTTTATCCCATAAATAGTTTTGTCTAATATCTGTTCTAAATGTTCCATCATAATAGCTGTATTTACTAGGATTTGTATTACCCAGTACATATGCAATATCATTTGCTACTGAGTCACGACCAATCCCATAATAATTTCCTGGTTGAAAAGTAATTCCATATTCGATACAATAAATATTTTTATTCGGATTTAATTCACTAAAATATTTTTGATCCTCAGCAGCTATTACACAAAAATTATTATTAGTTGCAAAAAAGCTTAATATAGCTATAATATTCATAATTATAAATATTAAGAGTAATTTTATTTTGCTTTTTCTCATATCAGCTCTTACCTCCTATTTATTTATTTGTTCCTTTGTTAAAATCAATTTAATTGTTATTTCTTCTTCTGGTTCTAAATTTTTATTTATTATTGCTGATGAATATATATTTCCATCATTGCCTTCATACCAATCCGTATTAAGTTCAGAGGCAAATTTCATTCCCTCTGGAATCTGTTTTGTTATTGTATTTATATATCCCTCTGCTTCACCATTATTAACAATTTTAAATTCATATTCCACTAATGTTATTTTCTCTTGCTTACTATTATCAAGTTTTTCTATTTGTGGCATCTTTGATTCTTCAAAATTGTATAAAGTAATTCCATTATCATCACATACTGTTATTTTATTTATTTTGTTACTTATTTTTATATCTGCTTTTTTATTAGTAATAAATCCCGCATTTATATTTTCCGTGTTACCATCTTTTAATTTTATAACTTCTGTTTTTGCTGTTGTTTCATTGTTTTGTGTTGTATTAATAATATTTGATTCTAAATTATTTGATAAGTTTTTATTTGTGTAATTTGTTACAGAAAATTCATCTTTGTCATATTTAAATTCTATTATATAATTTTCTTCTGGTATATTATTAAATGTGTATTCACCCTTATCATTTGTAATTTTTTTTGCAACTTCTTCTGATGTTTTTGTATTTATTAAAACAACTTCTATTCCTGTTAATAGCTTTTCATCTAAATCCTTTTGTCCGTTTTCATTTTCGTCTATCCATGCTATACCTGTAATTGTACTCATTTTTTGTTCATCATTTGTTGAAGTATTTTCGTATGTAATTTCCTCTTTTTCCTTTTCTTGAATGTTATTTATTATTTTATTTGTTGTTATTTCTTCTATGTTGTCTCCAATAATATTTGCATAAATAACCTCTGTTTCGTTACTTTCAAGTTCTTTTGCAACTGCTCTAACACATATCTCTACTTTTGCTCCTGCATTTATAGATATATTGTGCAATTTTCCCTCTAAGTTTCCACTTGTAATTGTAATTGTTTTACCTGTTGCTACATTTATGCTTTCCATTTTTTGAATTAGTAAGTTTTCTAATTCTGGCATTATTACATCAACAATTGCTTGCGCATCCCCACTATTAATTAGAGTTATTTTATATTCTACAGTTTCATTTGCTTTTAAGGTTTGGTTACTCTTGCTTGAGCTAATTATTGCATCTATTTTAGTTTGTGGTTTTTCTATTATTTTTGCTCTATCAAATATACTTTCTTTTTTATTGTTATAACTTACATCTGCAATTAGTTTTTGGCTTGGCTCCTTTATTTCATTAGCCTTTATTGTTAGCTTGATTACCACTGTAGAATTAGGATTAATATTTAGTTCTTTAGCTATAAACAAATTACTTCCTGCTTGAAAAAGTGCCTTTACACTCTCTCCATTAGATTCAATTGTTGTATTTTTTCTTTCAAGATTTTCTGGCAAATTAATATTTACTTCCATTCCTGATATTGTTTCATTTGTTTTGTTTGTAATTTCTATTATTTCTTCAAAACTTTCTCCAACAATAATATCTTCTTTTGCTATTGATATTTGTGTTTTAATTTGCTCATCTTCATAAATATTAAATTTTTTTGCTTCTTGTAAAATCTTTTCTTTTGAAATATTTAATATTTGATTATTATTATCATAAACTTCAAAATTTGCTTCAAGTTCAGTATCTTCCTCAGCGTTTTGTGGTAAATACATATAATATCCAAAAGTTACTGTTTGTGCTTGTTTAAATTCATCTAAAACTATTAAAAATTTCTTTGCATTTGCTGTATATTCTTCACTCCATCCGTTATTTGCATCATCTATATTTGTATTAGCATCTAGGTTTTCTGTATAATATACTTTTTCTACTCCAGAAATTTGTCCCATATTTGTTGCTGTTCCTAAGATTTTTGCATTTTGCATATCAGTTCCTATATTATTTATAACCGTTCCAATTATTGCAACATTTTCATAGCTATTGGGTTCTATAATAATCGTTTCTTGACTATCTCTTGAACTTATTGATTCATCTCCAAATAATACTTTGCTCTCTACCATAACTTCCTTGATAGAAACAAGTTCCATTGATATATTTTGGGAACCATTTTCCTCTTTTTCAACACCATTATATGTAGTTGCATTTTCGTTTATATAATATAAGTTTATTTGTTCTTGTGTTGTAGGAATAAATTCTTCTGTTGTTACTCTTGCACTAATTGCTATTTGTATGTTTTCTTGCATTGAGTTTGTGTGTTCTGTTTGTGTTCCTACAAGTTTTATTATTATGCTTTTCTTTCCATTATCATTTTCTTCAATGTCAATTGAAGAATCTTCAAAGCAAGTATTATTAAGCACAATTGCTTCATCTATATCAAAGTTTTCAATTTCTTTTGGCAATTCCATAACAAATGTTGGATTTGCATATAAATCAAACATTTCATTTTCTGTATGTAATGTAATTGTAAAATTAACTTTATTTTCTGTTCTTGTTGAAAGTTTATTTTTGTCTATACCAAGTTCTGCAAATGTTCTTGTATAGTAAATTGGTAAACTTAGTTCTTCTCGAGTAGAAATTTGCTCATTTTCTTTTACAATTATTAGATCTTTTGCAGTTTTTAACGTATCAATTAAATTAACATCTTTAACTTTATCTATAACTTTGTTATTTATAATTTCAAATTCTTCAACTTTACTTATGTCTGTAGTTAGCTTGATTGAAATTGATGTTGTGTTTTGTGGGTAAATTACTGTAATAAATCCATTTTCATCTGTATCTGTTTCTCTGTCTATTATCGCTTTTCCATCTATTGCTTCTATTTCCCATTTTTCTAATTTCTTTTCTTCTTGATTTTCATTATCAATTTTTTCCTTATCTTCTGATGAAGCTTCTTCTGTTTTGTATGTTATTTCTAGGTTTCCACCTGTTTGGAAAGCTTCTAGTATTTGTAATTTATCAATTTTTGTTGATGTATAATAGATTTTTGTATTATCTATTGTTTGTTGTTTTGTTTCTTGAGCCTCATCTACATTTTCAGTTGCATCCTCTTTTTTCTTTTCGAAAATTATTTGGTCATCTGAAATTTCTATTGATTTTGCATTTCCATATTCAGAAGGTATTAGAGTTAGTTTTTCTTGATATGCTGTTGTTTCTTCTTGCATGTTATTTTTAGAAAAATCTGATACTTCAATTTTAAGTAGCTTTGTTTCCTCTTCCTGAGTGGTATCTTCACTTTCTTGAGCATAAGAAATTAAGCCAAATAATGTAGGATATATTGTTGCATATATTAGGCTTATTATTAAAATTAATATAGTTATTCTCTTTAATTTTTTTTTGTTTAGCATAAATAACCTCCTAAAACTAACTTCTTTATTATTTATATATATAAGCTAAATATCATTTCTTGTCAATATTTAAGTTTTTTTGTTCCCTTTTTCTTTTCTTACGGATGTTTAATATATCTCTTATATTTCTCAAATTTTGACATTTTTATGACATTTCTCTACATCTATAATTATACACGTTTATGTTAACTTTTTCAAGTGTTTTGCTTCTGTTTTTTACAATAAAAATAGTGCAAGATTTTCTTTATAAAAATCCTGCCCATTTTATTTAAATTTTATGTAATTTTTTCTTTTGCTTTTACTATAACTCTATCATCATTGCTT
>CAZTBY010000076.1:0-5625 GCA_964612395.1 uncultured Clostridium sp.
TACATCTATTTTTTCTCCATTTAATTCATTTATTATGTTTTGAATTCTTATTCCCTTTGCTCCTACACAAGAGCCAACTGGGTCTATATCTGGGTTTTTTGAATATACAGCAACTTTACTTCTATAACCTGGGTCTCTTGATACTGCCTTTACTTCTATTAATCCTTCATATATTTCTGGTATTTCTAACTCAAAAAGTTTCTTTATAACTTCTGGATGGCTTCTTGTTACTAGCACTTGTGGTGCTCCTTTTATTCCTTTTTCTACGCTTAAAACATATGCTTTTATTTTATCATTTACATGATAGTGCTCTGTTGGTATTTGTTCTTTTAAAGGCATAATTCCTTCAAGTTTTCCTAAGTCTAATACAACTGTTCCTTTATCTGCTTTTTGTATTATTCCTGTTACTATTTCGCCTTTTCTATCATTATATTCGTCAAAAATCATGTTTCTTTCTGCTTCTCTTACTTTTTGAATAACATGTTGTTTTGCAGCTCCCGCAGCTATTCTTCCAAAGTCTTTTGGTTTTGTTTCAATATTTATTATGTCTCCAATTTTTGCTTTTTTTTCAATCTTTTTAGCATCATCTAAAGATATTTGTAATTGACTATTTTCAACTTTTTCTACTACTTCTTTTTGTGCATATACATGAATTTCGCCTGTTTGACTATCCATTTCAACTTTAACATTTTCAGCTGAATCGAAGTTTTTTTTGTACGCTGCAACAAGTGCTACTTCTAGTGATTCTAATAAATAATCTTTATTAATTCCTCTTTCTTTTTCTAATTCGTCAAGTGCCATAATTAATTCTTTGTTTTCATTACTCTTCATTTTTCTTATTCCTCCCTTTAATTCCAATCAAACATGGTTTTTATTTGACCTATGTTTTGTCTTTCTATTTCTAAAATTTCATTTTGTGTTTCTAAATTAATAACTGTTTCTGAATAGTCTTTTAAAATACCTTCATATTGTTTTTGTCCGTTAAATGGTTTAAAAAGCTTTACTTGTATTTTAGCCCCAATATTACCTTGTAAGTGTTTATCTTTTTTTAAAACACGTTCTACTCCAGGTGAAGATACTTCTAAAAAGTATTGCTCCTTGATATAATCTGCCTGGTCTATAATTTCATTAATATTGTTGCTAACTAATTCGCAATCTTCTAATGATATGCCTGTATCTTTCTCAATATAAACACGTAAATAATAATCTTTTCCTTCTTTTATGTATTCCACATCATAAAGTTTATACCCTAATTCTTTAATTTTAGGCTCAATAAGATTCTCGACCTTTTCTTCTATCTTTGCCAATTTTCATTTCTCCTTATTCTCAAAAGCTAAGAGTGGGCAAAGCCCACTCTTTAAGTATTTTTATTAACTTGCTATATTAATATAACACACTTTTCTTGAAAAATCAAGTGTTTTTAAGGATTTTTTTATTCACACAAATATGCTCTTTATTATTCCGTTTTCTATACTTACACTAAATACATTTTTTAGTATTATAAGCACTATTGGTCCTACAAATAGTCCGAAGCACGCCTATTATTTTAAAACCAGTGTACATTGCAAGTAACGTAAATATTGGGTGTATTCCAATTTTTCCACTTATAATTTTGGGTTCTAAAAGTTGCCTTGCTATTAATATTATTGCAAAAATTACTATTATTGCTATTCCTAGCTTTATATCTCCATTTAATGCCTCTATTATTGCCCATGGTACCATTACTGTGCCAGAGCCTAGTATTGGAAGTGCATCTACAAAGCCTATTACTAGTGCTGTTAAAAATGGATATGGAACATTAAAGTGAAAAATTTTTAATATATATAACCCAACTAATACTATAATAAAGGAGATTATAATTAATATTGCTTCTGCCTTTAAATAATTTCCAAGCTCTCTTACAATACTTCTAATATGTGTGCCAATTTTCTTTGCCCACCTATGTGGTAATTGATGTTCTATTGTGTCTGCTATATATATTTTATCTGTACATATAAAATAGGTTGCAAGTAAGGTAATAAATGTATATATTGCAATAGTAGGGATTTCTGATATTATTTGTGTTGCCTTTGTAAGTACTCCTGAAACATAATTTGTTATAAAACCAACTATTTTATCGCTAGAGTTCTCTAAAATAATTGCAACTTCCATTGGTAATTTTGTATTTCCCGTCTTTATGCTTCCTATATAGTTTTTCACTTGGGCATACATCAGCTGAATGTAATTGTTTAAGCCTTTTAAAAGATTTGAACTTTCCGTTATAAGCGTAACTATTCCCCAGATAAGAAGTGCAAGTATTATTATAAATATTATTACTATAACCATAATTGCACACTTTTTTCTTTCAAGCTTAGTTTCCCTAGATAATCGTTTTATAAGAGGTTCTACAAGGAGTGATATTACAAAGCCAATTAAAAAGGGCATATAAAAAATTGCTAGTTTAAATGATAAAAACATTAAAACTAGTGAAAGTATTAACATTAAGATATTCTTTGCAATTCTTGTCCAATATCCAACATCTATAATCATTAAATTTCTCCTTATGTATTACATAAAGGCTGGAATTTAAATCCAACCTTTATGAATTTCCTAATTTTATTATTTAATTTTTTTAAAAATTTATACATCTATTTTTAATATGTTCTCCATGGTGGTGCTATTTGTCTCGGTGGGCGTATTGGTTGCATATTTGGTCTTTGATTTCTTCTTAACAATTCTCTTAAAATTAGAATTTGAATTAAATCTCTTAGCATGAAGTTTTCTTGTCTTGTTTCCCCTCTCATTTCTGGTTCCTTTGCATTTGGGTTTCTAACATCTCCATTTTTTAAAATAGGTCTTTGTGTATTTGCATTTTGGTTTTGTCTTTCTACTGGCTCAACATTCATGTATACTTCGTCAGTCATGCTATTTATTAAGTCCATTGTTATTTCTCTTTGACTATTTTGCACGCAAACTCTACATACCATTGGATATACAATTCTATATATATCTGGATACATTGTTTCTATAATTTCCGCAGATGTATTTCTGTTTTGATTATTTATATAGTTTGTATCATAATAATAATTATCATATGAATTTGTATAAATACTATTTGGTACTTGGCTATATCCTAAAATACTTCTCATATATTCTTCATAACTCATTTTCTTCCCTCCTATAATCTATTTTAAGTATATGCACTAACGAACAAAAAAAGTACCTATAAAATAAAGAGGCTAAAAAAGCCTCTTTACCTATTCAAAATTACTTCTACATTATCAAGCACAATGGTTGGAATTCTCGTAATACCATTATTTTTGGCAAACATCAGTTGAATAAAACCATCTAATAAATAGTTGTTTTTATCTACTACTATTGGATGTGGCAGATGTCCAAATTCTCGGTAAAATGATTCTATTTTTTTGTACCTCTTACCAAGATAACTTTCAGACATGATAAAGTTTACTAAAATATTATCAATCTTTCTAGTTGTTATCCACTCTCTTGGTAAAAAGTAGCCCTTCTTTCTTTTCTGTCGCATATTACTTGCCAAAAACCGCTTCTTTATTTCGCCTTTTTGCTTAGATGGTGCTGCTAGCCAGTTCCTATACTGGCGTTCTGTCAGGTTACCTTTATGCCCATTACATGCAGAACATGTTGGTGCAAGGTTGTTTGTGATATACGGTCCACCCAAATCTTGTGGATACAAATGGTCTATTGTAATATCACTGTTTGAAAGTTTCCGCCCACAATACCAACAAGTTTTACCTTTGATGGCTATTGTAAGCTCATTCATGAAGCTGTGTGAATATGCACCTGGAAGTATCTTTAAAACTCCATCCTCCATTTTTGCTTTACTTTCATAGTTGAATTTTTTGGGTAATTCGATAATCATCTAATTTACCTCCTCTCATATTAATATTCATAAATATTATATACCAGTTTTACATAATTTTCAACTATTTTTTTGTTTGGTTTATACATACAATTTTGTATAAAAATTACTTTTTTTCTTGACGAATTTTATTATTCATTGTACAATAGTTTTAGGTGTTAATTATGAAAGATTTCAAATTAGATTTTTATGATAAAACTAGTCTAAAAAGCTATAATCTAGATGAAAACATGAGATATCAACTTGCAATGCTTGGCAGTTTGGATGTATTTACTAGGAAACATTCTGAAAATGTTGCAAGTATAACTTGTAGAATGTGCGAATATTTGCATATGAAAGATTATTTTACTGTATATTGCACAATTTGTGCATATTTACATGATATAGGCAAACAATTTATTCCTCCAGCAATTTTACAAAAGAATAGCCCTCTTACAGAAGAAGAATTTCAAATAATGAAATCACACACTACAATAGGAAATGAAATATGCATGAAAGACAAAAAATTACGTCCATATGCAAATGGTCCATTGTGTCACCATGAAGGTTTAGATGGTTCTGGTTATCCTAGACATCTTACTAATAATGAAATTCCTCTGGAGGCTAAAATTATTAGAGTTGCTGACGAATTTGACGCAATTACTAGTAAAAGGCAATATAAATCTCATGTTGGTGTAATAGAAACTTTGAATATGTTAATTAGCGAAACCAAGCCATCTAATGATAATTTAAATACTTTAGCAGAAGAAGTAAAACTTAAAAAAGGTCATAAATATGGTAAAGTTGACCCAAGATTTGTAAAAGCCCTAATAAAAGTTATTATAGATGATACTGAATATGAACTTTATAACGTTGGTCTTTATATAGATTATTTAAAAAATGAAATTAAAAGACTTGAACAAATTGGCTCTTATAGAGGTAAGATGGAAAAGGCTCATAATGAAAATGATAGAATTTACTATTTTAATGGTATTAAAGAGCTACTTGAACAAGGAGAAACCTTAGAAAACTACGACCAAGTATTTGAAGATTATAAAGTCGCTTATGCCACTAGAAAAGAAGATATGGATAAATTAAGTAAAGAATTAAAGGCAATAAAAAGATTGAAAGTATAGATTTAGAAAGAATGTAGTGGTTATTTTCTACATTCTTTTACTATCTGTTTTAAATTGTTTACTAGATAATCTACATCATCTTTTGTGTTTTCTTTTCCAAAGGTAATTCTAAGAGATCCTTGTAAATAATCCATTTCTGTTCCTATAGCTACTAAAACATGTGACGGTGCTGTTGAGCCTGTATTACACGCAGAACCCGTTGATGCACATATTCCTTTTTCATCTAGTTTTAATAATAAGTCTCCTCCATCTACTCCTTTAAATGAAAAGTTTGCATTACCTGGAAGCCTATTTGACCTACCTCCATTTAGCATTACATCTGGAATTTCTTTTTCAATTCTTGAAATATAATAATCTCTTAAGCTTCGCAGATGTTCATTGTAAGAATCTATTGTTTTTTGTGCTATTTCAATAGCTTTGCCAAGTCCTACAATACCTGCCGTGTTCTCTGTACCTGCTCTTTTATCTTTTTCTTGGTGTCCTCCATCTTGTAATTTTTGAAATTCAATTCCTTCTCTTACATATAATGCACCAACACCTTTAGGTCCATAAAATTTGTGTGCTGACATAGATAAGCTATCTATATTCATTTTTTGTACATCTATTCTAATGCTTCCAATAGCTTGCACACTA
>CAZTBY010000077.1:0-5598 GCA_964612395.1 uncultured Clostridium sp.
AAAAATCTACGAACAAGATCCATTTGCAAAAATAGACCAAAAGGGTGTAGGACAACTTGTTAAAATGGGTGTAGAAAAAGGAAAAGCTACAAGACCAAATATCAAACTTGGAATATGTGGAGAACATGGTGGAGAACCATCAAGTGTTGAATTCTGTCACAACATAGGATTAACTTATGTATCATGCTCACCATTTAGAGTTCCAATTGCAAGACTAGCAGCAGCACAAGCCGCAATCAAAAACCCAAGAGCATAGTTTATAAACTTATAAATTTACTGTTAGGCGTACCATGAAAGCCCCTTAAACAAAGGGGCTTACGCCAAACAAATAAAAAAGTTAAAAAATTTTAGAAAATGTATTGACATTTAGAAGAAAATAGTTTATAATTACAAACTGTGAGTGGAAAATGCAGGTGTAGTTCAATGGTAGAACCCCAGCCTTCCAAGCTGGCTACGTGGGTTCGATTCCCACTACCTGCTCCATTTGAAATGAACTTACGGACTTAATTGTTAGTAAGTTCTAATTTTATATAAAACTTTAAAAGTCCTCTTTTCCAAAAGAAGACTTTTTTTCATGTTTGAATTTAAAGTAATTGAAAATCCAAAACCTAATAAATATTTAATCAACATCATATTCATCCTAGTAAAGCACCTTATGGCTATATTAGAAAAAATTAGTCATTTAGAAGAAAAAACTATTGAGGATGAAATTGAATCTCAATCCAAAAAGTTTATTATTAAATCTATAATTACATCATTTTCTTTTGGATTTGATTCCTATTTGATTTATACAAATAACACCATTTATCATGTGAATATATTATTCCTATTGCTTGCATATAAGAATATATAATTGTACTTCCTACAAATTTCATACCTCTTTTTTGCAAATCTTTTGAAACTTCATCAGACAATTTATTTGTTGTTTTATCTATTTCATAAATTATTTTATTGTTGGTAAATGATTTTAAATAATTATAAAAAGTGCCATATTCATTTACTATTTTTTTAAAAATTTTGCTATTATTGATACTAGCCTTAATTTTTAGCTTGTTTCTTACAATATTTTTATTAACAAGTAATTCGTCAATTTTTTTATTATCATAATTGCAAACTTTTTCTATATCAAAATTATCATAAGCATTTCTAAAGCTTTCTCTTTTATTTAAAATACACTCCCAAGATAAACCTGCTTGAAATGACTCTAAGATTAGCATTTCATATAAATATTTATCATCAAAATTAGGTTTACACCATTCATTATCGTGATACTCTATATATTTAGGATTTTTAAGATTACACCATTTACACCTTATCATAATGCTGTACCTCGCTTTGGAATAAAATATTTTGACATATCAATTCCTTCCAATTTTAATAATTCTACTTTATTATTTATTCCTCCACCATATCCTGTAAGACTACCATTAGTTCCAACTACCCTATGGCAAGGAACAATAATACAAATAGGATTCCACCCAACAGCTCCACCAACTGCTTGACTAGACATTTTTTTAATATTCCTATTTTTAGCTATTATTTTAGAAATATCATTGTAAGTTAATAATTTTCCATATTCAATAGTGTTCATTATATCTACAACTTCTTTCCTAAAGGGTGTTATGTTATCTATTTTATATTTAGGTGTAAAATCAGGATTTTTTCCACTAAAATATATATCAAGCCATTTAGATACTTCTTTAAATATTTTAATATCTTTTTCTTCACAATTTAATTCATATTTTGATATATTTCTTGATTCTTCAAACCATAATCCTGTCAAATATTTTCCATCACTATTCATTATCATATTGGAAAACTGCTTTGGTGTTTTATATGTGTATTTATATGTCATACTATTACTCCAATCTAAACAATAACATGCGTTTTAACATAATATAAGTTTTTTGAATTTCAAATGGATTATACCATTTAATTTAAAAACTTTACATACTTTCATTGAAATTTAATAAAAATTAAGGCCAAGTTTTGAAAAAAATCAAAAGCCTTGATTTTATGTAAATTATATGATACAATAAATATACCAAAATTTATTAGGAGGAAAACAACATGTTTATTACCATCATCTTGGCAATCTGGATTGCAATTTTGGGTTACGGCTTCCAACGGAGAGTTAAAAAGAAGGTGTTGTTTGTTGCAGCAATTCTTGGTACTGTACTGGTGTTTGCAGGAATTTTAAATTTAGCGACTTTGCAGCAGTACATTGTTTTATTAGCGGAAGTTGTAACAACAATTAATCTCTGGGGTATTGTTATAAAACGGTTCAAGAGTGTGAAAAAATAATCCTCGAAAGGAGCCCTGTAGGGCTCTTTTCACGCAAGTGTTTTTTAGAAAGACAAGATAAAACATAAAAAAATAGAAAAAAACATTGACAAAAAATGACAAAAACATTAAAATATAATTAAACTATAGAGAATATTGCATAAAATAGACAGAAAACAACATAAAAAAGTTGCAAGAATTGTAAAAAAATGCTATAATAAAAATGTAAGTGTGATGGGAGGTGCTAAAGAAAATGAAAAAAGTAAATCTAAAGTTAATAGTTTCAATAGCACTAATAGCTTTTGTGGTAGCTGTGTTAACAACCACGGTATTTGCAAATATAGATCCAAATGAATATGATCCAAACGTTGGAAAAGATAAGTCAAATGAAACTTTTGTAAAAAAAGCTAACATTGTTTTAGGATGGATTCAATATATTGGAATAATTCTTTCAGTAATTGTTTTAGCAATAATAGGAATAAGCTATATGCTAAGCAGTGTGGAAGGAAAAGCAGAATACAAGAAAAGGATATTACCATATGTATTAGGATGTTGTTTATTAATGGCAATTTCAGTATTTATAGGAATAATACAAAATGTAGCATCTGATTCTACAACACCTGTTAGTAGTGAAGGCGAAGGAAAACAACAAACTATTGAAGATAAATAGAAAAATGGACATGAATGTGTGAGGTGATAATATGAAAAATAAACTTACAAAGAATTTATTTATTGTAGTATTGATTACATTAATATTATGTGCATTTTTGCCAAATAGAATATATGCAATAGATGAGATTATAGTTAGCGGGAATAATTTCATTGAAACAGGTAAAGAACAAAACAGCCCAATAGATGAAGACGCTTTAAAGAATACATCATCAGATATTTATAACATTTTATTTACTATAGGGATTGTAGTAGCATTTGCAATAGGAATGATAATTGGTATTCAATTTATTATAGGTAGTGTAGATGAAAAGGCAAAAATTAAAGAAACTTTAGTACCTTATATTATAGGTGTATTTATTATATTCTCAGCATTTGGAATTTGGAAAATAGCAATTTCAATAGGGAATAGTATTGAAGATGCAAGAATTAAAGATGATATAAAGATAATACGTACGGTATAAAAGTATAGTTTTTAACATTTTCTTAAATTAGTTTAAGAAAGGTCAAAATAAAAAATATTTAAGAAAGGGGAACCTAATATGAAAAAATCCATGAAAATAGTATCAACACTAATGATAACTCTAATGATGATAATGGTTGCAACACCTGTATTTGCTACAACAACAATAACAGCACAACCTCCAACAAATACTGACAATATATTAAAATTGGCTGGTAAAATCTTAGGATTTTTACAATGGATAGCTCTAATTGGTGGTGTTTTAATCATAGCAGTTCTTGGTGTTAAATACATGATGGGAAGCTTAGAAGAAAAAGCAGAATACAAAAAATCTATGATACCTTTAATTGTAGGTATAGTAGAAGTAATGGGTGCAACACCAATAGCAAACTTGCTAGTAAGTACATTTACAATTTAATAGGATTAAAAATCAAAACTGGTTTTTTATGACCAGTTTTTTTATTTTCAAAATATTACAAAAATATTACAAAAATATTAAATTTTTATTACTTTCTCCTAAAATGTTTCATATTAAGACAAAATCTGTTATAATAAATGAAAGTAGGTTTTACTACGTATTTGCAAAGGAGGAATTATAGGTGGCAACGTATAATATACCAAGAAACGTAAAGGGCGAACGGCAGAATATTAATGATTTTTACGGCCAAGTCATTAATCTATACATGTGTAGCAGGAGCAGTGGGATTGATTTTTTATTTGTTATTTGGAAAACTTTTGGGATTCAAAATACTAGGAATTATATTAACTGTGCTTTGTGCAGGAATAGGGTTTGCTATAGCAACAGTAAAAATTCCAGATACAAATGCTTTTGAAATTACTAGAAAAGCTGGAGGAGAAAATATTGACAAGGTATTTTTAAAATGGATGAAATTTAGAAAAAGAGGAAATATAATATATACGTATCTAGGAACTGAGGAGGAAAAAAATAATGGATAGTCTTATGAATGGTTTAAAAATAGTTGTAGCAATGTTAGGATTTTTCATATGCGTGTTGGGCTTTATAATTTGGTATTTATCATATAAAGATAAAAAGTCTTCTGAAGAAGAGGAAAAAGCAACAGTACAGGGAAGCACAACAAAAGTTGCAACTGAATATACTCAAAAGTCAATTTTTAAATTCATGCAATTTGATAAAATTGAAGATAACATGATTGTACAAGATAAAGGACAAAAATATTTAATGGTAATTGAATGTGAAGGTATAAATTATGATTTGATGTCTCAAATGGAAAAAACAGCAGTGGAAGCAGGATTTGTTCAATTTTTGAACACTTTAAGATATCCAATACAATTGTACACACAAACAAGAACAATTAACATTAGTGAAAGTATACAGAACTACAAAAATAGATTGGAAGAAACCAAAAAAGAATTAGATAATAAGCAGCAAGAATATAATAGGTTTTTGAAAAATGAAAACTATAATGAAAATCAAGCAGAAACATTAAAAAGAGAATTAATGAGAATGAAACATTTATATGAGTATGGACAGGATATAATTGATAACATTCAAAAAACAAGCCAAAACAAAAATGTACTTAGAAAACACTATTACATAGTTGTTCCATATTATAGCTCAGAAATTGGAACAGATTTAATGAATGAGGAAGAAAAACAAAACATGATTTTCTCTGAATTGTATACAAGAGCTCAAAGCTTAATAAGGGCGTTATTTGCATGTGAAATGAAATGTAGGGTGTTGAATTCAGAAGAATTAGTGGAATTACTATATGTAGCTTATAATAGAGATGAATCTGAAACATATAGTGTTGAAAGAGCAATTAGAGCAGGATACAATGAATTGTATGCAACGGCACCAGATGTATTAGATAAGAGAATGAAAGCAATAGATAAACAAATTGAAGAAAAAGCTGTTGAACTTGCAAGAGAAACAATTGATGAAGCAAGAATTGAAAAGGAAAGAAAAATAAAAAAGAAAGAATCGAATTTTGAAGACTTAGTTAGGCAAATGGCAGCTGCACTAGTAAAAGAAAATGAAAGATACATAGGAAAAGATGTTGCTGAAAAAGCTGTAAAAAAAATAAATAAAACGGAAGAAGGGGGAGAGACAAATGAGCAAAAAGAAAAAGAAACAGGAAATATATCAAATGCAGAATAATTTAAAGACACAAGAACCTGAATATGATATCTTAAGAAAAAAG
>CAZTBY010000078.1:0-5548 GCA_964612395.1 uncultured Clostridium sp.
AAATTATATAGTTTTCCCATCCATTCACTATCTCTTTTTGCTAAGTAATCGTTTACTGTAACTACATGTACTCCCTTTCCTGTAAGAGCATTTAAATACACTGGCAATGTTGCAACAAGAGTTTTTCCTTCACCTGTTTTCATTTCTGCAATTCTTCCTTGGTGAAGAATTATTCCACCTATTAATTGAACATCAAAATGTCTCATTCCAAGTACTCTTTTTGAAGCTTCTCTAACAGTTGCAAATGCTTCTGGCAAAATATCATCTAATGTTTCTCCTTTTTGTAATCTACCTTTAAATTCGTCTGTTTTTGCTCGTAATTCAACATCTGTTAGTTTTTCTATTGTTGGTTCTAAAGTATTTATCTTTTCTACTACTGGCATTACCCTGCCAACTTCTTTTTCACTATATGATTTGAATAATTTACTTAAAAATCCCATAAAGTCTCCTTCTTTCTTTTATACTAACTATATATTTATATCATAAATTATCATATCTTTCAAGATTTTACATACAATTAAATGAAAAGTCTGTTACTATTCAGTCTTGAATTAATAAGGTAAGTAGCCAAACGCAGGGGTTTTGTATTTAGAGAAAATCGAAGACCCCCGAAACGCTTCTTTAGGCGTCGCAAACGTGGGTTCGATTTTAAATAAATACAAAAGCTCCGACGAGATTTGGCGGACTTTTTAAATATATCTGAATAGTAGCAAAAGTGAGGTATGTTATGTTTGTTTGGAATGTTAAGTTAAATAGCAAGAGCATTGTAAAATTTGCACTTATTATAATTAGTATAATTGTGGTTGTGTTCTTCCTTATTTCGCTTTATAAAATCTTAAGTTCAAATTTCAAGGTTGAAGATGAGCCTATGGAGCCTGATGTAGCTTATATTAATTCTAATGAATACACTAATATTTTGAAGTGTGTTTATGAAGATTTAAATACATATTTAGGTCAAAAAATTTGTTTTACTGGGTATGTTTACAGAAACTTAGACTTTTCCGAAAATGAATTCGTTTTAGCTAGAGATATGACCGTTCAAGGCAGTTCCAAGACTTTAATTGTTGGTTTTTTATGTTCTCATAAAGATGCTAAAAATTTTGCAGATGGTTCATGGGTAAAAATTGTTGGTGAGATTTCTAAAGGTAACTATCATGGTGAAATTCCAATAATAAAGATCACAAAAATTGAAAGTGCTGAAAAGCCTACTCAGGATGAACTTGTTCCTCCACCAGACGCTACTTATATTCCAACTGGAATAATATATTAATAGCCAAAAATTAAACTTTTTGGCCTGTTTTTATATTTCTTTAAATCCTTTTCCATAAACTTCCCTTGCATTTGTAATTATAATAAATGCTGATGGGTCTATTTCCTCTACTATTCTTCTTGCTTCTCCGTATTTCAGGACGTGCCATTACACATAATAATACTTTTTTGTCTTTTCTTGTATACATGCCTTCTCCATAAAGTGCTGTAGTACCTCTTCCAAGTTCTGTGTTTAATTCTTGAGATATTTCTTCCCACTTTGGAGAAATTATAAGTAGCATTTTTGAGAAATTGATACCTTCTAAGAATATGTCTAATATTTTTCCAAGTACGTATATTGCAAGTGCTGAATAAAGTGCTATTTCAATGTCTTTGAAGTATAATGTATTTATAGCAACAATTATTGCATCTGTTATTATTATTAGTGTTCCTGTTTTTAAGTGTGGTTTATATGTTTTTATTATATTTGCAAGCAAGTCTGTTCCACCCGTAGATCCATTTGCTTTTAGTACTATTGCTGTTCCAATTCCTATAATTATTGAACCATAAATAAATGCTAAAAATCTATCAGTTGTAGCTGGTTTAATATTTTCAAATGCATTTAAGAAAACTGATAATAATACTGTGCCAGCAATTGCTTTTATAAAAAATTCTTTGCCTACTCTAAAAAATGCAATTAAAAATAAAGGTGCATTAAGTATTAAAATTAAAGTTCCAACAGGTATTCCTGTTACATAAAATCCTATTGTTGCAATACCTGAAAATCCACCTGTTGATAGCTGATTTGGTAATAAGAACAATTCTATTCCAAGTGCCATAATTAGTGTTCCTATAGTTACTTTTGCCAAGTCCATCGCAAGTGCTCTGCCTTTAACAATATTTCGTTTTGCTTTAAATTTCATACTTTTCTCACCTTCTGTTATTATTAATTTTTCCTTTGACATTTATACATTTTTTGCCATATAGTTCTCATATAGTTTTTTTGCAGTTTCTGGACTGTCTTGACCTTCTGCATTTTTAATTGGTGCAAAATCCTCTTCTCTTTTTCCTCTTAATATAGCAATTTCATCAAAAAGTCCAAAGCTATCAAATACGAATTTTTCAAACTTATAGCAGTTTGGTTCTGTTGGGTTTACCAGCTTTCCATTTTCGTCTATGTATTTAATTTTTTTTACTGCAACATGATATTTTAATTCTTTTGTGCTAGCTTTTTCAATTGCTTCTAAGCTGAAAAGGTTACACATGATGTGTGATTCTCCATATAAAAGTTCTCCTGCTTCGTCTGTTGCAACTACCATTTCTTCTGGTACTTCTGTATATTCAATAACTTTTACCCTTCCATTTTTTTTGCATAATACTCCAACTCTTTCATTTGGACTGTTCTTAATTACTGTTCTAGTTGCAATATTAACATTTTGTTTTATTGCTAAGCCAAGTAGAAGTGTATCTACATATTTTACAAGAAGATTATCTACAGAACCTATAAAAATCCATTTTATGTTTTTAGATTTCATATCATCTATTATACCCTTTTTAGCCATTGAATAGAATATACCACCATTTCCCTCTGATGCAAGCTTAATTAGTCCATCTTCACCAAGAATTAGCTTTCCTTCTTTATTTAAAAGTGGTAAATCTTCTTGCATGAAGAATTTTATATATTCTTTTGGATAGTTAAAATAATTGTTCTTTTCAAAAAAGGCAACTGTTTCTTTATTATTTTCTGGGCTGGTCATAATATAACAGTTTAAATACACGCTATACTTCTCATGTGCTTCTCTTAACTTATCTACTATTATCTCAAATAGTGATTTTGTTTTACCATTTAATTCAAGTTTAAAAGTTCCTTTAGGTCCATTATGTCCAAGTCTTGTACCTTGGCCTCCTGCCATTATACCTACTGCAAAATGCCCAGACTTTACAACTTCTTCTCCTATCTTGATATATTCCTCAATTTCATCTTTGTCTTTCTTATCTGGGTTAATTGCTTTAACTGGGCTTATATCCTCAATATTACAAGTACAACAAGGGTGTGTTATTTCTTCATCAAAAGTCTTTAATCTTTCAAAATCTATATGTAAAATTTGGTCTGCCAACTCTTCACTTTCAACTTTAATATGTCCCTGTCCATTTTCTTCAAGAATTCTTCTTGCCTCTTCTATCTTATTCATTATGACTTACGCTCCTTATGATTAAACTACCGATATACTATATCATGTTTTTTTGGTTTTGTCTAGTAGTGGGGGGAATTTTGCTGGAAACCTACATGTATTATATTTGTAATAATTTCATTTTATTGCAATTTACATAAAAATATGATATTATATAGGCATAATTCGTGACTACACGGAATAAATATATATAGTAGTATTTTATAAATTCTCGTATAACAATTGTAAGGAGGAAATAATATGAAAAACAATGTATTAATCAAATTACGGTGCTTTTTCCTTTTCTTAGGCATGCGTCTTAAGATGTTTTGGGCAAGCATTGTCATGCCATTCAAAATCGCATATGGGATCCTTAAACGTTGTGGTCAGTTAATAGCAATTGATAAGGAACCTACCTCTAACTGGGAGAAATACATAAAAAGAAAAGATTTGGAAAATCAAGACATGCTGGAACTTAGAAGGTCTGAGTTTTTTAGCTTGAAAGTTAAAATTACTGGAGCTTTTGTTAGAACCACTGCTCCTGTCATGATTGTTATAACATTAAAGAAACGTGAAAAAGGAATTGATGAAGAAACTATCAAGACTAAACAAAAAGAGTTTATGAAAAGCAAAGATGAGCTTTTTGAATTATTGGACTCAATGAGATTTTATCCTGAAGTACCCTTCCGTAAAGATTTTGAAGAAAAAGTTTCAAATTGGCAGTTTGATGACTTCAAAACAAGTCCCGAAATTGAAGCTTGGCAAAAGGAATTTACAGAGTATATTGCATCATTAGATATTATTTAGTTTAATACATTTAAGACCTAAAAGGTGAAATTTATAAATTATGAATTTCACCTTTATATTTTTAATTTGGTGTAAATGTACCATTCTCATCCCAAGTACCTATTATTTTTGTAAAACTTGGATGATTTGAACAATTTGAAAACATGCTTGTAAAATTGCAGTCGCTTTTAATGTTCCAATCGTTAATTCCTGAGGCATCTGTTAAGTTTTTGGCTCCTGAAAACATATTTTGCATATTATTTACATTTCCGACATCCCAGTTACTAATTGCATTCAAATTTGTTGCAGTTGTTTCAGAAAACATATAAGACATATCTTCAACTTTACTTACATTCCAATTCTTAAATGCATCAATATTATAATTCTTAGTTCCTGGAATATCCAAATCTCCTCCACACATTCCCTTCATATTTGTAACATTAGATGTATTCCAATTGCTTATGCCATTTATATTGTCTAAAGCATCGTATCCACAAAAAGCATATCCTAAATTTTCAACATTTTCTGTATTCCAACTTGCCAAAAAATCTAGATTTTTTAGTTTTTTATTTCTAGTACTTACACATAAAATTGCTTCCATATTTGTAACATAGTCTGTTTTTAACGTACTTAAGCCACTTAAGTCTGATACATATGATAAACCTCCGAACATCTTAGAACTATCAGGATTCAAGTACACATTTTTGCTTTTGCTCCACCAATATATTGTTCCTGTTTTAACTTTTTTCTGTTGACTGGCATTTGTTATTTCTGTTAGTCCTTGCTCTCCAGTTATACTTCTAATTTCTTCATTTTCGCTTTCCTCAAACCACATATATATTGGGCATAATTCATATCCTTCTGGAACAATATTTCTATATTTATCTGGTTCTTGTTCAAATGCCTTATATCCGTCTGTCCAAGACACTATATTAGCCTCTGTCATTTTTGTTAAATCTGGTGTTCCCTCATATTTTTTAATTTTATCAATTGATATATTGTTTGTAAAATACCATATTTGCATAACTCCTTCTGGTGCAAGTGCATACATTTTTGTAATTACATTTATACCTGTATCAAACATTGCAATGCTTTTACCATTTAAGTACTCATCTACATTTGAATAATCAACTCCGTCTATTACTATTTTACTACTCTTAGACTCATCTTCAGCTGCTGTTTTATATCCCTCGGTTGTTTTTTCTGTCACCCCAATTAAGTTGCTTTTAATTAAAAGATTTACACTTACTGCTACTAATATTAACATTACTATTATTGTTATTATTAGCGCTATTAATGTAATTCCTCTGTTTTGCTTACATTTCTTTTTCATTAAAAATTCC
>CAZTBY010000079.1:0-5456 GCA_964612395.1 uncultured Clostridium sp.
AGAAAGAGCTATTGTTACAGACATTGCAGGAACAACAAGGGATATTATAGAGGAGCAAATTTCTATTGAAGGTATTGCTTTCAAAATAATAGATACAGCTGGTATAAGAGATGCCCAAGATAAAATAGAAAAAATAGGTGTTGAAAAATCTAAAAAGGCTGCTAATGAAGCAGACGTCATTTTGGCTGTTTTTGATAGTTCCGTACCATTAAATGATGAGGATAGAGAAATATTGAATTTATTAAAACATAAAAAATCTATAATAGTTTTAAACAAAACAGATTTAAAACAGATAGTTAATAAAGAATGCAAGGAAATACAAGATGTAAATACAGAAGTTATAAATATATCTTTAAAGAAAAATGATGAAATAGAAAAAATTTATGACAGTTTAGTAAAAATGTTTAATTTGAATCAAATTAATTTAGATAATGAACTTACAATTACCAATATAAGACATCAGGAATTAATTAATAAAGCCATAAAAAGCACGAGAATGGCTTTAAACGATTTAAAAAACAATATGCCTATAGATATCATATCTATAAACATAAAAGAGATTTTAGAGCATTTAGGAGAAATTACAGGTGATAATGTTTCTGAAGATATTATTAAGAATATTTTTGCTAAATTTTGCTTAGGAAAATAGGAGATGTAATAGAAAATGAAATATGATGCAGGAGATTATGAAGTAGCAGTAATTGGAGCAGGGCATGCAGGTTGTGAGGCAGCACTTGCTTGTGCCAGAAAAGGTCACAAAACATTACTTTTTTCAATTACTTTAGAAAATATAGCTAACATGCCATGTAATCCGAATATTGGTGGAACTTCAAAGGGGCATCTAGTTAGAGAAATTGATGCTTTAGGTGGAGAAATGGGTAAAAATATTGATAAATCTTTTATTCAATCAAAAATGTTAAATACATCAAAAGGTCCAGCTGTATATTCTTTAAGGGCACAGGCTGACAGAAAGAAATATCAAAGAGAAATGAAACATACATTAGAGCTTCAAGAAAATTTATCTGTAAAACAGGCAGAAATTGTAGATATTATAGTTGAAAATGGTAAAGTTAAAGGCATAGAAACCAATATTGGTGCAATATACAATGTAAAAGCTGTTATTTTAGCCACAGGAACGTATTTAAAAGGTAAAATATATATAGGCGAGGTTAATTTTGAAAGTGGACCAGACGGTGTTTTTCCAGCTAATAAGCTATCAGAGTGCCTTAAAAAATTAGATATCAATCTAGTAAGATTTAAAACGGGAACCCCAGCACGAGTAAATAAAAGAAGTATTGATTTTTCAAAAATGGAAATACAAAATGGAGATGATGAAATTATTCCATTTTCTTTTGATGACAAAATATCGAAAAAAGAGCAAGTTCCTTGTTATTTAACATATACAAATGCCAAAACACATGAAATAATAAGGCAAAACCTTCATCGTTCACCATTATATTCAGGTCAAATAGAGGGAACAGGACCAAGATATTGTCCTTCAATTGAAGATAAGGTTGTTAGATTTAGCGATAAAGAGAGACATCAAATATTTATAGAGCCAATGGGCTTAGATACAGAGGAAATGTATGTTCAAGGAATGAGCTCTTCTTTACCAGAAGATGTTCAAATTGCAATGTACAGAACAATTCCAGGATTAGAACAAGTTGAATTTACAAGACCAGCTTATGCTATAGAATATGACTGTATTGAACCATCTCAACTAAAATTATCACTTGAACTAAAAAATATAAAAGGAATGTTTTTTGCGGGACAAATTAATGGTACGTCAGGTTATGAGGAAGCTGCCGCACAAGGTATAATTGCAGGAATTAATGCAAGTCTTGAACTTGAAGGAAAAGAACCAGTAATACTACATAGATCAGACGCATATATAGGAGTTTTAATTGACGATATTGTTACAAAAGGAACAAATGAACCATATAGAATGATGACATCTAGGGCAGAATATAGATTGTTATTAAGACAAGACAACGCAGACAAAAGACTTACCGAAATTGGATACAATGTGGGACTAATAACAGAAGTAAGATATCAAAAATTTTTGAAAAAGCAAAATAATATTCAAAAAGAAATTGAACGATTACGAAAAAAAACAGTAAAACCCACAGAAAAGGTCAATATGTTTTTAAGAAAGCATAATTCATCAGAATTAAATAATGGAATAAAATTAATAGAACTTCTAAAAAGGACAGAATTAAAATATACAGATTTAAGAGAAATAGATGAGAGTATGCCAGAACTTACAAGAGAAGAAGCAGAAGAAGTTGAAATTGAAGTAAAATATGAAGGATATATAAAACTTCAATTAGCACAGGTTGAAAAGTTTAAAAAGCTTGAAAACAAGCTATTACCAGACAATATAAACTATTTGAATTTACAAGGAATTAGCCTAGAAGCAAGACAAAAATTAGGTAAATTTAGACCAAATTCTGTAGGTCAAGCATCAAGAATATCTGGAATTTCACCTGCAGATATATCTGTATTACTAATATACTTAGAACAAATGAAAGAAAATAAGGAATAAAAGGAGAAAGTTGAATGGAATTTGAAACATTTAAATCAAATTTGACAGAAAAATTGGAAATGATTAATGTAAAAATAGATGAACATCAAGCAAAACAATTTTATGATTATATGAACTTATTGGTTGAATGGAATGAACAAATTAATTTAACAGCAATAATAGAGCCAAAGGAAATAATATTAAAACACTTCGTGGATTCTTTAACTATTGCAAATGAGATAAAAGAAAATGAAAGTATTGCTGATATTGGCACAGGTGCTGGATTCCCGGGAATTCCTTTGAAAATAATTTTCCCCAATAATGAAGTAGTTTTAATTGATTCACTTAATAAAAGAGTAAAATTTCTAGAAGAAGTAATAAATAAATTAGAACTAAAAAACATCAAAGCAATTCATTCACGAGCAGAAGAAATTGGTCATGATAATAATTATAGAGAACATTTTTGTATAGTAACATCAAGAGCAGTAGCAAAGTTAAATATTTTGCTTGAATATATGAAACCACTTGTTAAAGTAGATGGAAAATGTATTTGTTTAAAAGGTCCAAACATCCAAGAAGAGATAAATGAAGCAGAAAAAGCATTAGAAATTCTTGGAGGAAAGTTGAAAAAAGTTGAGGAGATTGTCTTACCAGGTTCTGATAATAAGAGAACAATTATTACAGTCTTATCCGTGAAACATTTACCAAACAGATTTCCGCGAAAGGCAGGCATACCAACGAAAAGCCCATTATAAAAGCTCGTTTCACACATAACTGGAGCCGTGAAACACCTGATAATAGCGAATTATACTGTCAGACAACATATTTTTTCTGACAGTAAATTTTTGCTGTTTTTTTATAAATTTACTGTTTTTTATTGACTTTTGCATGAAAAAATTATATTATTGTTATACGATTTTAAGGAGGGATAAATTTGAGTAAAGTTATAGCAATTGTTAATCAAAAAGGTGGGGTTGGTAAAACAACCACAGCGGTTAATTTAAGTACTGTTTTAGCACAAAAAGGAAAAAGAGTTTTATTAATAGACGAAGATCCTCAAGGTAATGCTACAAGTGGTTTGGGTATTGAAAAAAGTGCAGAAAAATCAACATATGACGTACTAATTAATGAAACAACACTTGAAGAAGCAATAGTAAAAACATCAATAAAAAACTTATATTTATGTCCTTCAAATATAAACTTAGCAGGAGCTGAAGTAGAGCTTGTTAATGCAATGTCTAGAGAAACCAAGATGAAAGAAAAAATTGAGGAAATAAAGGACAAATTTCATTATATTATAATAGATTGCCCACCATCACTAGGTTTGCTAACAATAAACTCTCTGACTGCAGCTAACTCAATAATGATACCTATACAATGCGAATATTATGCATTGGAGGGAGTTGGACAACTAATGAATACTGTTAATTTGATAAAAAAACAGTTAAATAAAGATTTATATATTGAAGGGGTAGTTCTTACAATGAATGATGCAAGAACTAATTTGTCAAATCAAGTAATAAGTGAAGTAAAAAAGTATTTTAAGGATAATGTGTACAAAACGGTTATACCAAGAAATGTAAAATTAAGTGAAGCACCAAGCTATGGTATGCCGATAACGGCATATGCTCCAAGATCAAAAGGAGCAAGATGCTATGAAAAATTGGCAAATGAATTACTAAAATCAAAAAAACACTAAATAGGAGGGAATAAAAATGGCAGGAAAAACAGGACTAGGAAAAGGCTTAGATGCACTATTTTCAGGGGGGTTACAAACAATCGCAGAAGAAGAAAAGTTGCAAGCAGGGGAGTCAATAGTAAATTTAAAATTAATAGAAGTTGAACCTAATAAGGAACAACCAAGAATGAGATTTGATGATGAAAAAATAGAGGATTTAGCATATTCTATTAAAGAATATGGCGTAATACAACCTATAATAGTAACAAAAAAAAATAATTATTATCAAATTGTTGCAGGAGAAAGAAGATGGAGAGCTGCTAAGAAGGCAGGTTTAAACGAAATTCCAGCAATAATAAGAAATTATACAGAACAAAAAAACAAAGAAGTGGCACTTATTGAAAACATACAAAGAGAAGACCTAAATCCAATAGAAAAAGCAAAGGCTTTAAAAGAAATTATTGAAAAATATGGTATGACACAACAAGAGCTTGCAAACAAACTTGGAATTAGTAGAAGTGGAATTGCAAATACAATGAGAATTTTAAACTTAGACCCAAGAGTTATAGAACTTGTAATGCAAGGAAACATATCAGAGGGGCATTGCAGAAGCTTACTAAATATAGAAGATCCAGATAAACAATATAAAGCTGCTTTATATGTTATAAAAACAGGAGATAGTGTAAGAGAAGTTGAAAAACAGATGAAAATAAAAAAGAAAGAACAAGTAGTTGACCAAACAAGATATGCACCAATATATCAAGAAATAGAAAGTAAATTTAGAAATTTTTTTGGATCGCAAGTTAAACTAAATGCAGGAAAAAGGTCTGGAACAATAGTAATACACTACAATTCAAAAGACGAGCTAAACAATATAATAGAAAAAATAAAATAATTATGTAAACCACAAAAAGACATTTAAAACATACCTTTTTGTGGAATTTTTATAAAAACTCTTGACATTTACTATTGCTCGTGGTAAACTAATACATGTTGTAAGATTTGGAGAGGTGGTCGAGTTGGTTTATGGCACCAGTCTTGAAAATTGGCGTAGGTTTGTAGCCTACCGTGGGTTCGAATCCCACCCTCTCCGCCAAGCAACAAATAATATATTTAAAATAAATAAGTGAATAATAAATAAAAAAGAATACAGTATTTGTTATTCACTATTTACATAAATGGAGATTTACCCAAGTAGGTTGAAGGGGACGGTTTGCTAAACCGTTAGGGTTGCGTAAGTGGCCGCGAGGGTTC
>CAZTBY010000080.1:0-5451 GCA_964612395.1 uncultured Clostridium sp.
ATCTGATTTTTGGCTCGTCCTGTGAATATTATTATGGATTGGCTTCTTGTGGGGTCTCATCAGACGGTACGAAGCTTGGGTGGTCTTCGGTAGTTTTTGGACTATTTAATATTGATGAAGACAGATCTTATATTAGCCCATTGTCTCTTTCGATTGGTGAGGCGCTTCCTTCACGGTGAGTCACTTCGAGCTGTTGTGTCTTTAAGGGCTGCTGGTCTTGAAGTAACAAGAATATTGGCAGGAGAAAGAGCAACAGAAAACTCAAAATATATAAAAGATGGAAATACAGCATGGATACCAAAAGGTTTCACAGTATCAGGAATATCAACAGAGCAAAGTATAGAAAATGGACTAGTAATTTATGATATCCCAGAAGGAACAACAGTAGACTGGTCAAACCCAGATAGTGTGAAAACAAAATATAACCAATTTGTATGGATACCAACAACAGTATTTGAAGTATCAACAGATTATAACGGGAGCATTTATAAAGATTTAAATGGCAATTGCGATGAGGAAACAGGCATAGCAGACCAAATAGAAGAATTAAAAGAAAGCATATATAAATATGGTGGGTTTTATATAGGAAGATATGAAGCAGGAACTTCAACACCAAGAACAAGTAGTTCATCACAAACAGAGGAATTTGTTGTCCAACAAGATAAATACCCATATGAGACAAAATGGGGGGAAACCATATCTGATGTAAGTGAAGGACCAGTATACTTATGTAATAATTTATACTCATCAACAAACACAAATTATGGAGCGACAAGTATGCTGTGCACTGGAACTAGCTGGGACAGTATGCTGGATTTCATAAAAGATTCAACTCATAGTTTGACAAATGCACTTGCGTGGGGTAATTATTCTAAGTCAGAAGCATATAAAGTATATAGAGGAAGTTTATATAGTAATTCAACATGGAGCGTAGCTGATACCACAAATGGTTCAGAGGTAACAAAGGGTAAAAGTATTTTACTAACCACAGGGGCAACAGAAAGAAACAGCTCAAAAAACATATATGATGTAGCGGGGAATTTAGATGAATGGACAACGGCATCCAATGGTCACTCTTGTAGAGCTGTAAGGGGTCGGTGTTAATGGTAGTACTTATTCATTAACTTTTAGTGCAGGCCCACTTTTAAAAGCCACAACGGCTCGGTTTCCGTCCGATTCTTTATATAAACCAGTAAGAAAAATGGGTAATTTATTAATCAAATTATGCTAAAACTATTGAAAAACATGGCTGTTTAAGTGTATAATATTAAGGAATTTAGGAGGGAGAATATGGAAACAATTGATTTAAAAGATAAGTATTTGAAATTTTTTGAAAGTAAAGGCCATAAAATTATTCCTAGTGCTCCAATAATACCAGAAAATGACCCAACATGTTTATTTAATACAGCAGGTATGCAACCACTAGTACCATATTTAAAAGGAGAACCACACCCAGAAGGAAAACGTTTAACAGATGTTCAAAAATGTTTTAGAACAAACGATTTAGATTCAATAGGAGATACCACACACCATACTTTTTTCGAAATGCTTGGAAATTGGTCTTTAGGAGATTATTTTAAGGAGGATGCAATTGCGTGGAGCTATGAGTTTTTAACAAAAACTTTAAATATACCAGCAGAACGTTTAGCTGTAACTGTATTTAAGGGAAATCATTTAGTTCCTGCAGATACTGAATCTGCTGAAATTTGGAAAAAAGCTGGAATTCAAGAAGATAGAATAGCTTTTTTAGGAGAAGAGGATAACTGGTGGCCAAACATGGAACTTACAGGACCTTGTGGACCAGATACAGAAATTTTCTACTGGAGAAGTAATGAAGCAATTCCGGAAAAATTTGACCCAGAAAATGAAAATTGGGTTGAAATTTGGAATAATGTATTTATGCAATACAACCATGAAACAGATGGAATGTTTAACCCTCTAAAGAACAAAAATGTTGATACAGGACTTGGCGTAGAAAGAGTAACAGCAATACTTGAAGGATATACAGATATCTATAAATCATCAGTTTGGAAAGATATAATTGAAAAAATAGAGGAAATATCTGGTTTATCTTATGAAAATGAAAAAAATGCTAGGGCAATGAGAATTATTGCGGATCATATAAGAGCGGTTGTAATGATTGCAGGTGATGATGCAGGAATTAAACCATCAAACACAGACCAAGGCTATATTTTAAGAAGATTAATAAGAAGAATAATTCGTTATGCTAAAAAGTTAAATATAGATATAAATAGCAATTGGGAACAAACATTAGCAACAATGATAATTGAAAAATATTCAAAATACTATTCAGAACTTGAAAGAAACAAAGATGTTATATTACAAGTTTTAAAAGATGAAAAAGTTAAATTTAATAGAACACTTGAAAAAGGTTTAAGAGAATTTGAAAAAGAAACAAGAAATATAGAAGGAAAAGAAATTAATAAAGATATTGCATTTAGATTATATGATACTTATGGTTTCCCAATTGAGTTAACAGAGGAACTTGCAAAAGAAAATGGCTTAACTGTTGATACAGAAGGCTTTAAACAAAAATTTGCAGAGCACCAAGAAAAATCAAGAGAGGGAGCTAGTCAAAAATTCAAAGGCGGTTTAGCATCTACTGGAGAAATGGAAACAAAATATCACACTGCAACACACCTTTTAAATGCTGCATTAAAGAAAGTTCTTGGACCTCATGTACATCAAAAAGGAAGCAACATTACAGCTGCAAGAATGAGATTTGACTTTTCACACAATAGCAAAATGACAGACGAAGAAAAACAAAAAACAGAGGAATTAGTTAATGAATATATAAAAATGGCAATACCAGTTGAAAAGTTGGAAATGAAGAAAGAAGATGCAATAAATGCAGGTGCTGAAGCAATGTTTGTTGATAAATATGGAGACATAGTATCAGTTTATAAAATTGGTGATGTATCAATGGAATTATGCGGAGGACCTCATGTTCATAATACAAGCGAATTAGGACACTTTAAAATTAAAAAAGAAGAAGCATCAGCAGCAGGTGTAAGACGTATTAAAGCTATATTAGAGTAAGGAAAGGAAGATTAAAATGGAAGATTGTATTTTTTGTAAAATAATTAATAGAGAAATTCCATCAGACATAGTTTATGAAGATGATGAAGTAATTGCATTTAAGGATATTAGACCAGTAACACCAGTTCATATTTTAGTAATTCCTAAAAAACATATATCAAGTTTAGTTGAATTAACTGAAGAAGATGAAGCTGTTATTGGAAAAATCTACACAGTTATAAATAAAGTGGTAAAAGATGTGGGAATATTAGAAAAAGGTTTTAGGGTAATAGTAAACTGTGGAGATGATGGAGGACAAGAAGTTAAGCATATACATTTCCATGTATTAGGTGGGAGAAAACTTGGAGTAAAAATAGCATAGTTAAAAAGATGTTCATTTTAAATAAATGAGCATCTTTTTTTACTAAATACAATTTAATCATATTATAAGTATGAAATGTATTTTGCGTGGGGGTGGAAGCTTTTTTAGTATCCCACCCAGAGGCTAAATTATAAAACTAATAATTTAAACTAACATCCTCCACAACCATTGTTACCTCCACAACAGCAGCAGATTATTATTAAAAGAATTATAATCCAGCAGCAATCGTTTCCAAATCCAAAACCACCGCATCCGCATCCTCTATTTTCTGGCATACTACTTTCACCTCCCTAGTAATGAAAAGTTTTTAAGTCTTTTTCATTTGTTATGTTATATACTATTCTTAATACAAAAAATGTGTTACACAAATTCTTACAAAAAATCTTGATTTTTAGTTTCATTTAACATATAATCTTTAAGTAGTAGGTGAAATAGATGTTAGAAAAAAATCAAGTATTTGAAATACAAATTATAGATAATGGCTATCAAGGAGAAGGAATAGCTAAAATAGATAACTTCCCAATTTTTGTTCCAGGAGGAATAAAAGAAGAAAAAGTTGAAATTAAAATTTTAAAAGTATTGTCAAATTACGCATATGGAAAAATTACTAGAATAATAAAACCTTCAGAACATAGAAGAGAAGCAGATTGCAAGGAATTTCCAAAATGTGGAGGGTGTAATTTAAGACATATGGACTATAATTATACACTTGACTTGAAAAAAGCTAATGTAGAGAATTGTTTATACAAAGCATTAAGCAAAAAAATTAAAGTAAATGATGTTATAGGAATGGAAAAACCTATGCATTACAGAAATAAACTTCAATTTCCAGTGGGAGAAGATGCAAGTGGCAACATGGTTATGGGAGTATACTCAGAAAGAACCCATAATATAGTTCCAGTGCAAAATTGCTATATTCAAAATGAAGAATGCAATGAAATTGCAAATGATGTTTTAGAATTTTTAAAAATCGATAAAACATCTGCATACAATGAAGCTACATTAAAAGGAACAATAAGACACATAATTGTAAGAATGGGTATAAAAACTCATGAGGCATTAGTTACAATAGTTGTAAATGATAATGGTATAAAAAATGAAAAAGAACTTGTAGAATTCTTAAAAACAAAGTATCCATGTATAAAAACTATAGTTAAAAATTATAATACTAAAAATACAAACGTTATACTAGGGAACAAAACAGAGGTAATTTATGGTGATGGCTATATTCATGATATTTTATGTGGATATAAGTTCAAAATATCTCCATTATCATTTTACCAGGTAAACCCAATACAAACAGAGGTGCTATATAATACAGCAATAAAATTTGCAAGCAATGCTACTAATGAAACAGCTAAAATTAGTGCATTAGATCTATATTGTGGAATAGGAACAATTGGAATATGTGCTGCAAAGCATTTTAAGAAGATATATGGAATAGAAATTGTTAAACAAGCAATAGATGATGCAAAAGAAAATGCCAAATTGAATAACATACAAAACACAGAATTCTACGCGGGAGACGTAGAAGAAGTATTACCAGAGATTTTAAAAAATATAGAAAACAAACCGGAAACAGTATTTGTAGATCCACCAAGGAAAGGTTTAGATAATAAAACAATAGATGTACTTAAAAACTTAAAACCAAAAACAATTATATATGTAAGTTGCAACCCAGCAACACTTGCAAGGGATTTGAAGCTATTAGAGGGAAAGTATGAAATAAAAGAAGTGCAGCCAGTAGATATGTTTCCTTATACAAGCCACGTTGAATGTGTTTCAGTACTACATCGAAAAAGCCTTGAAAAATAAGGCTTTTTGATTTTTAGCAAAACTAAAAAAAGTGATATTTTGTTGTAAAAAATGATAAAAAATCAAAAAATATTCAGAGGGTTGTTTGAGTATGATATGTACACGACACTGATATAAGTGGTATGTGGAAACATATGCTACTTAAGATATTTTAAAGGAGATGATAAAAAATGACAAAAGATTTAATTGTAAGAAGTAGTAGTGCGGAATTCTTA
>CAZTBY010000081.1:0-4951 GCA_964612395.1 uncultured Clostridium sp.
CGGAATTACATTAATTCGACCATTAATTTATACACCTGAAAAATCAATCAAAACGTTTGTTAAAAAAAATAATATTGAAGTAATGCCAAAATGTTGCCCAATGGACGGAGTTTCAAAAAGAGAAGATATGAAAATTTTAATACATGAATTACAAAAAGATATTCCCACAGTTAAAACAAATATCTATGGGGCAATTAAAAGAAGCAATATAAAAGGTTGGGTAAAATAAAAATTAAAGCTTAGAACTTTTAAAATTCTAAGCTTTTGTTTTTTATTTTGTATATGCCCTCATTGCTTCAGTTAAATCGGCTAAGTCTTTTTCCACACCTTCTAGGCTATCTCCACGAACTCCCATGTAGAACTTAATTTTAGGTTCTGTTCCTGATGGCCTTACTGCACACCAACAGTCATTTTCTAAAGAATATCTAAGCACATTTGATTTTGGTAAATCAATTTTTACTTCTTCTCCTGTAAGAATATCTTTCTCAATTCCTGTACTGCAATCCATTATTTTTAAAACTTTATATTTTCCAATTGTTTCTGGTGTATTGTTTCTCATTGTTTTCATCATTTCTTGAATTTTTACTGCTCCATCAGCTCCTTCTAGAGTAACTGGAATTTGTCCTTCTTTATAGTAGCCATATCTTTCATACATTTGCTCTATTGCATCCCATAAGGTTAAGCCTTGTAGTTTATAATATGCTGCAATCTCGCAAAGCATCATTACTGCTATAATTCCGTCTTTGTCTCTTGCATGTGTTCCAATTAAACAACCATAACTTTCCTCAAAACCCATTATGCAATTATTACTGTTTGTTTTTTCAAATTGTCTTATTCTTGCTGCGATGTTTTTGAAACCTGTCAATGCTAGGAAAAGCTCTACTCCGTAATATTCGCATATTCTATCTGTCATATTTGAAGATACTATTGTTTTTATAAGTGCTGGATTTTCTGGCATTATTCCTTTTTCTCTTTTTTGAGAAATTAGGTATTCTGCTATTGTAAGACCTATCATATTTCCGTTAAACACTATATATTTTCCTGTTTTTGGATCTTTTACTTGTAAACCTATTCTATCTGCATCTGGGTCATTTGCAAGAACTATATCTGCATCAACCTCTTTTGCAAGTTTTAAAGCATATTCAAATGCCTTTGGATCTTCAGGATTCGGATAGCTAACCGTTGGGAAGTCTCCATTTGGTTCCTCCTGTTCTTTTACTATATATACATTTTTGTAACCTAATTCATTAAATAATTTTTTAGCTAATCTTCCACCAGTTCCATGTAATGGTGTATATACTATTTTCAAGCTATCTGAAACCTCTTTTATTGCTTCTGGATTTAATGTATTTTTCTTTAATTCATTTATATATAAATCATCAAAGTCTGGTCCTATTACATTGTATAAACCTTTCTCAATTGCCTCTTCTTTTGATATTGTTTTAATATCTGCAAAATCTGTGCTATTAACTTCTGCAATTATTTCTCCATCTATTGGTTCTGATATTTGTGCCCCATCTTCCCAATATACTTTATATCCATTGTATTTTGGTGGGTTGTGGCTTGCTGTTACTACTATTCCTGATATACAACCTAATTTTCTTACAGCAAATGATAATTCTGGTGTTGGTCTTAAAGATTCAAATATATATGTTTTTATTCCATTTGCATTTAAAATTAGTGCTGCAAGTTCACTAAATTCTGTAGACATATGCCTAGAATCATATGCTATTGCAACTCCTCTTTCTTGTCCACCCATTTTTACAATATATTTTGCTAGTCCTTGAGATGCTTTTCCTACTGTATATTTATTCATTCTGTTCGTACCAATCCCTACAACACCTCTTAATCCTGCTGTACCAAACTCTAGGTCTTTATAGAAGCTATCCTCTTTTTCTGCTTCGTTATCTTTCATTTTTTCTAATTCTGACTTTGTTTCTTTATCAAATATTGTGTTATTACACCATTCTTCATATTTTTCTTGGTATCCTTTCATTTTCTCCCTCCATTATTTTAAATTATAATATGCTTTATATAGTTTTAATGCTGTTTCAGGGCTATCTACACCTTCCTTATTTTTAACTGGTGCAAATTCTTCTTCCCTTTTTCCTCTTAAAATTTCCATATTATCTAATTTTAAAAAACTATCAAATATAAATGTTTCGAATTTATAGCAATTTGGTTCTTCTGGTTTTATTATTTCACCTTTTTCGTTCATATATGTTGCCTTTTTAAAAGCTGTGTGATATGGTAATTTTTCATCTCCTATTTTTACAATTGATTTAATATTAAATAAATTGCAATTAATATGAGATTCTCCAAAAACTAATTCCCCTGCTTGGTCTCTTTCTTCTGCCATTTCCTTTGTAATCTCTGTATATTCAACTACGCTTGGTTTTCCATTTCTCTTGCAGAATACTCCAACTTTTTCTTCTGGATTTGCTTTTACAATAGATTTTCCTATTGCTGGTGCATTCTTAGCCTTTGCATAACCAATCATAACTTCATCTGTCATTTGTACTAATGGATTATCAACTGGTCCAACAAAAACCCATTCTATACCTCTTGTTTTCATATCCTCAACAATATTATTCTTAAACATGGATTCAAAAACTCCTCCATGTCCATTTGCTGCTTGTTTAATAAGTCCTTCTTCTGTTAAAAGAATTTTACCTTTTTTATCTATCATTGGTATTTCACCTTGCATAAAGAATTTTATGTTTTCCTTTGGATACCCAAAGTAGTTGTTCTTTTCAAAAAATTCCACTGTTTCACTGTTGTTTTCTTTGCTTGTCATTAAATACCATGGAATTGCTATACCATATTTTTCTTTGATATTTTTTAATATGTTTGTAAAAATTTCAAATAAAGATTTTGGTGGGTTTACTTCTAGTACAAAAGTTCCCTTTGGTCCACTATGTCCAAGTCTTGTACCTTGTCCACCTGCCATTGTAACTACGGCATACTTGTTTTTCTTAATTTCCTCTTCACCAATTTTTCTGTACTTTTCAAGTTCATCTTTTGCCATCTTTGATTTATCAACATAAGGAATTGGTGTAATTTCATCTTCATGTTCTTCCTGCACATTAATATTTCCATATAATTTTTTTAACAATTCAAAATCTGTTTCCAAAATTTGGTTTAAAAGTTCTTCCTGTTTTCCTTTCTCAAGATTATCATAAAATTTAAGTAAATGCTCTTGCCCATAGTTTTTCACAATTTTTTGTGCTTTTTCAAACTTATTCAAAAAATCTCCTCCTTTTAAAATACAAATTATTTTTGTAGTATTAAAATGCTCTTACAGTATATAGCATTTGACATATTTTGTCAACATATTTAAATTAGAAAAAGGGAAGAAATAATAGCTATTTATCATGAAAATAAAGGAAGTGAATATAGAAGAATGACAATGGATCTTCATAACAGAGAGTTCAATATAAATCATAAAACAGTTTCAAAATTAATGAAAGAATTAGAATTACAATGTTTTGTGAGAACGCAAAAATATAAATCTTACAAAGGCGAAGTAGGAAAAATATGTGATAATCTACCAAATCGTGAATTTAAAGCTGAAAATCCAAACGAAAAATGGGTTACTGATGTAACAGAGTTTAAAGTGCATAACTAAAAGCTATATTTATCACCAATAGTAGATTTATTTAATGGAGAAGTAATTAGTTATAATTTATCAAGACACTCAGTATTTGCGCAAGTAGTAGATATATTAGAAAAAACTTTTAATAAAATACCAGATAATACAAATTTGATATTACATTCAGAGCAAGGATGGCAATATCAAATGAAAAAATATCAGTATTTATTAAAAAGACAAAGTTTGTCTAGAAAAGGAAATTGTTCAGATAATTCATTATCAGAAAATTTCTTTGGTTTGTTGAAGTCAGAATTATTTTATATGAAAGAATATAAAACAATAGAAGAATTAAAAAGATATAATAGAATAATAGATTATTATAATAACAAAAGGATAAAAAGCAAACTAAAAGGAATGAGTCCTGTACAATACAGAACTCATTCCAAAAGAGTTGCTTAGTACCTAATAAAAAAATGTCCAATTCTTGAGGTTCAGTACAAATCATCTGCCCCCTCTATTTATTTTAATATTCGTCTGGTGTTCCTTCATCAATTATTTCTTTAATTATTCTATATTGTTCTTGTACATTATCTACACAATGAATATAAATACCATTTCTTCCATTCATGCTATTATGGTTTCTTCCATTATATCCACCACTAGAAGCATTCGTAAATATTCTAATTGTTCCGATACCACAAAATCTTTCTAAAATATTTTGAGACATTGTAACTTCTCTTATATATTTATATTTTAATTCTTTTTCTTCTTTGTTTAGGAATCCATCTTTATACTCTACTTTTGTAGCATAAAAATTATATTCTAAATCATTATATTGCATTTTTCCTAATATCATTTTCCCAGCAACATAAACTACCATAATTCCTATTGTTATTAGTAATGTTGATGGATATATAAACCATAATTTGTATAAATTTGTAAACAAGAAACATATAAAGAACATATAAAGAAGTGCATATCCTATATTACTTAAAAGTTTGTATAACACCTCAAATTCTGGTTTTAATTGAAATCTTATATGATTATCTTCTACTATTTCTCTTCTTTGTGCTTGTTCTCCTACTCTATCATTACCACATTTGGGGCAAAATCTAGCTGTATCACTCATCTCTGTACCACAATTTTTACAAAACATACTTTCCCTCCTCGTATAATATTTATATTTTTAAAATTACATTAAATTAATGATTGTAAACATTTTACTAAGTGTTTATACATCTATAATAGATTTTATATCTCTATATATCTCTTGTACATTTTCAACATTCATAATATATATACCATTACCATAACCTGTCTCTGCATTTGTAAATAATATAATGTTACCAATATTAAAAT
>CAZTBY010000082.1:0-4932 GCA_964612395.1 uncultured Clostridium sp.
TTACATTTTAGGTGAGGTAATGAGGCAAATATTAGGTGATGAATTTTATGAAAACTATAAAAATATTCTAGAAAGTGCAAGAGGAAAAGCAAACTATTATGTTAATAGAGATACGGAAGGTATTTCGAAAGAAGATTTATATAATTTTTATAATATAGGTAAAATATATAGAAATGAATAAAATTCTAAATTTGACTTGAATTTGCTATGTGGCAGAGTTAACATCACACACAATAAAAAAGAAAGGTGTGTGGTTTTATGGATTCGAAAGTATTAAAGACAATTTACAGAGAGTATTTTCAAGAAAAAATGAAGTCAAGTATTGAATACAAGAAAATGTTTGCTGAAGCGGTAGAATATCAAAATGAATATTTAAAAAACATTTTAATTGAGGATAGGACGATAATAGAAAATATAATTGATAAATTTATTGCTGCAGAAGATAAATTGCTTGAAGATACATTTGTAAATGCAGTTAAATATGCGTATAAAGTTTTTCAAGACATAAAAAGTTAATAGGTTTGACAGGTAATAAAAAAATTACCTGTTTTTTCATAAAAAGATGTAACTTATATTAAAAATTTTAAAAATTAAGTTAATTGTCCAAGCTGTTATCGAATAGCTTTTGAATAGAGGGATGCTTTATGAACTTAATTTTAAATTTCCCAAAAGATGAAACAGCATTGCAAGAAGGAGTAGCAATATTCAAAGCAATACTTATAAGTAGGAGCATTGATAATTTAAATTTAGAAAGTGAGGATAAACAAAAGATAAAGGAAAAATTAATAAAAGAATTAGAAAGAGTTTGAATGGAATTAAAAATGGGTCGGTACTTAGACCGACCCAAAAAGGAGAAAAAGGTTTATGAAAATAGTTGCAATTTATAGTAGAAAATCAAAACAAACAGATAAAGGAGAATCAATTGAAACACAAGTAAATTTATGCAAGGATTATATAAAAAGAATATTCCCAAGCGAAGAAATAAAAATAGTTTTATATAATGAAGGAGAAGGTTTTTCAGGTGGAGATTCCGAAAGAAAGAAATTTAATGAACTAATTAGAGATGCAAAAAATAAAAAATATAATGTGTTAATATGTTATAGATTAGATAGAGTTGCAAGAAGTGTTGCTGATTTTTCTGATTTAATAGAAGAATTAAACGATAACAATATTAGTTTTATATCTGTTAAAGAACAATTTGATACTTCTACACCAATGGGAAGAGCAATGATGTATATTGCTTCTGTTTTTGCACAACTTGAAAGAGAAATTGGTGCAGAAAGAATAAAAGATAATATGAGGGAGCTTGCAAAAACAGGTAGATGGCTTGGTGGAACTACACCAACAGGATACGAATCAGTTGGCTTTGAACTTTTAAATATTAGAGAAACAAATGAAAATAACGAGATTGAAAGAAAAACAAAAAAAGCTTTCAAGCTTAAAGAAATTGACGAAGAAATGATAATTATTAAAATTATATTTCAAAAATTTTTAGAATTAAAATCTCTAACAGCATTAGAGACTTTTGCAATTAATAATAATATAAAAACTAAAAATAAAAAAGATTTTACAAGGTTTAGTTTAAAAACAATACTTACAAACCCTGTATATGCAATAAGCGATTTAGATATGTATGAGTATTTTTTAGAAAATGAGATTGAAGTATTTTCAAGAAAAGAAGAGTTTGATGGAATACATGGAATAATGGCATATAATAAAACATTGCAAATTAAACATAAAGCAAATAAAAGAAATGATATGAATGAGTGGATTATAGCTGTTCGGAAAGCATAAAGGGTTTATTACTGGAAAAGATTGGATTAATGTTCAAAAATTATTAAATATTAATAAAGTAAAAAGTTATAGAAAACCTCAAAAAAACACAGCATTACTTACAGGAATTATAAGATGTAGAGAATGTGGTTCAATTATGAGACCTAGATTACTTACAAATAGATTTGATGAAGAAGGAAAACAAAAATATATATACGCATGTACTTTAAAAGAAAAGAGTAGAGGCAAAAAATGCAGAGGTAAAAATATAGATGGCAATAAATTAGACAAACTATTGCTAGAAGAAATAAAAAAATTAACTGCTCCAAACGAAAAAATATGTGATGAACTAAGGAAAATATCAAGTACAAAAATTGATATAGTAAATAAAGATGATGAATACATAGGTTTAAAAGCTCAATATGATAAAAATCAAAAAAGCTTAGATAATTTAATCCAAAGAATAAAATATGTTGATATAGAAATAATAGACGAAATAAATAAAGAAATTAAGAGGATTAAAAAAGAAAATGAAAGACTTGATAAGAGATTAAGTGAATATAAAAGTCAAGAAAAATTAAATAAATTAGAAATAGATGTATCTAAAATAGTTCTTGAAATAATAGAAAAATATTTTGTAGCCTTTGACACATTGGATATTGTTGAAAAGAAAAATTTACTTAGACTAATAGTAGATAATGTAGTGGGAAATGGTGACATGGTAGAAATAAACCTATTATCACAAAGTCCAAATAATTTTTTTAATAATACTTTGTTGCCAATAGGTGAGTATAGAAAATGAAATATTAATGCATTTAAGAAGCACTAAAAAATTAGGTGCAGAAGTATATTTAAATGAACCTATTGGAAAAGATAAAGATGATAATGAAATATCATTAATTGATATTCTAGAAAATGATGAAAAGAATATAGAAGAAGAGATAGATTTTAAATTAAAAATGAAACAAATTTATGAAAAAATAAAATCGATATTAAAGAAAAGAGAGCAAATAATAATAGAACTGCGTTTCGGACTTCGGAGGTAAAAAGCCAAAAACACAAAATGAAGTAGCAAAAATACTTGGAATATCGCGTTCATATGTTTCAAGAATAGAAACAAAAGCAATAAAAAGATTAAACGAAGAATTAATAGAAGAAAAAAATTAAATAGCCTTGCTAAAATAGCAAGACTATTATCTAAAATTTATCAATAATATTATTCTCTATAAAACGATTGATATTCTTAGATAAAACACCTGTATTATAAGATAAACTATCAACAGAAGATACATCAGGAAAATTAACAATATAATTATTTAAAGCATAAATATCATGTTTATCCCTAGACGCACAATTACAGCAAACATCACCATTTGTAGCAAAGAAACAGCCACATCTAACACATTTTTTTAGTTCCATAAACACCAAACCTCACTTATTAATTAACTTATCATATTTTATCACAAAAACTTGAAAAAAGGAAGAGAATATGGAAAAAAATTTCCATATTTCTATTGACATAAATCAAGATTAAATGTAAAATATATAAGTACAGAAAATTAAATATATTAGAAAATAGATATATATAATAAATCTGAACATTGAAAATTTAATAAGTAAAGAGGTGTTTTTATGAATGTAACTATAGTAGCCATAATCACCTTTCTTATCTCAGCAGCTATTTTTATTCCAGTTGGAATAATGGTTAGAAAAAAATCAGCTGAATCTAAAATTAAAAGCGCAGAAAGTGAAGCAAATAGAATTTTATCAAACGCTAGAAAAGAAGCAGAAAACGCTAGAAAAGAAGAAATTCTAAAAGCTAAAGAGGAAGTTTTACAGTCAAAAAATGAATTAGATAAGGAGATTAAAGAAAGAAGAGGCGAAGTTCAACAACAAGAAAAAAGATTATTCCAAAGAGAGGAAGCATTAGAGAGACGTTCTGATAACTTTGAGAAAAGGGAAAAGGAGCTTGAAAAAAACATTCAAGACTTAGACAAGAAAAAGAGATCTCTTGATGAAATGTACGATAAGCAACTTACAGAATTGCAAAGAATTGCAGGATTATCAAGAGAAGAAGCAAAAAAGATATTGCTTGAACAGTTAGATAGAACCTTAAGCGACGAAAAAGCAGCATTAATAAAAGCAGCAGAACAAGCAACAAAGGAAACTGCAAATAAAAAAGCTAAGGAACTTATAGGCTATGCTATACAAAAATGTGCAGCAGACCATACATCAGAAACAACAGTATCTGTTGTAGCACTTCCAAATGACGACATGAAAGGAAGAATAATAGGAAGAGAAGGGCGTAATATTAAAATGCTTGAAACTTTAACAGGAATCGACTTAATAATAGACGACACTCCAGAAGCAGTTATTCTTTCAGGATTTGATCCATTAAGAAGAGAAGTTGCAAGAATAGCCCTAGAAAACTTAATTGAAGATGGAAGAATTCATCCAGCTAAAATTGAGGAAATGGTTGAAAAGGCTAAAGAGGAAGTAGAAGAAATTATTAAAGAAGAAGGAGAAAGAGCAGTACTAGAAACAGGAGTACATGGCTTACATCCAGACTTAGTAAAACTACTTGGAAAATTAAAATACAGAACAAGTTATGGACAAAATGTATTAAACCATTCAATAGAAGTTTCAAACCTAGCTAGAATAATGGCAGAAGAATTAGGACTAGACCCTAGAATAGCAAGAAGAGCAGGCTTATTACATGATATAGGAAAAGCTTTAGATCACGACATGGAAGGAACACACGTACAAATTGGCGTAGATGTACTTAAAAAATACAAAGAAAATGATATAATCATAAATGCTGTAGAAGCACACCATGGAGACGTTGAACCAAAAACAATAGAAGCTGTTTTAATACAAGCAGCAGATGCAATATCAGCATCAAGACCTGGAGCAAGAAGAGAAACTTTAGAAACATATATTAAGAGACTCGAAAAACTAGAATCAATAGCAGATTCTTTTGAAGGAGTAGAAAAATCTTATGCAATCCAAGCAGGACGTGAAATAAGATTAGTAGTAAAACCAGAAAAAGTATCAGACAGTCAAATGGTAACAATGGCAAGAGAAGTTGCACAAAAAGTAGAAAGCGAAATGGAATATCCAGGACAAATAAAAGTAAATGTAATAAGAGAAACAAGAGCA
>CAZTBY010000083.1:0-4914 GCA_964612395.1 uncultured Clostridium sp.
CTTATTTCCCTAAGAAAATTTGTTGTGGATATTTTTGTGGATAAGTTTTAATTTTATTCACACAATTATTTTTTTTATGTGTATAAAGCACTTTTCAACAAGTTTTCCACAGGATATTCACAGGTGCCTATGGATAACCTTTCTATTGTTTCCGTAAGTAAAAAAAGAGTTATTCTCAGCAAAAAAGTGTTTAACAAATGTTTTTTCGAAAAAAGTCGATTTTTGCTTTATTTTATGCTTGTTTCTTGTTTAGCACTATTTTTTTCACACTTTCCACAAGTAATTTGGTCTCTGGATTCTCTTTTATGTCTTTTTCTATTTTTTTAAATGCATGCATTACAGTTGTGTGATCTCTTTTTCCAAAAGCTTCTCCTACCTTAGGAAAAGACTCATTTGTAAGTATTCTACATAGGTACATTCCTATTTGTCTTGGGAATGTTATATTATTTGATCTTTGTGAACTTGTTAAGTCTTTCATAGTTATATTAAAATAATTACAAACAACATCTTGAATATATTCAATAGATATAACTGATGAATTTTGCCTAATAATATCATTTATTGCTTTTTCAGCCATTTCAAAAGTAACAGGTGTATGTGTAAGAGATGCTTGTGCTACTATTTTGTTAAAAACTCCTTCTAATTCCCTTATGTTTGAATCAATTTTAGCTGCAATGTTTTTTAAGATATCATCATCAATAATTGCATGTTTTTCTTCAGCTTTTTTTCTTAAAATAGCTAAACGAACTTCATAATCTGCCATTGAAATATCTGCTAAAATTCCCCATTCAAATCTTGATTTCAATCTATCCTCTAGTAAAGGAATATCTCTTGGAAGTTTATCACTTGATAAAATAATTTGTTTTCCATGTTCCCTTAAATCATTAAAAGTATTAAAAAACTCTTCTTGTAAACGATCTTTTCCTGCAATAAATTGAATATCATCAATCAAAAGTAAATCTATGTTTCTATATTTATTTCTAAAATTTTCCATTCCATTGTCTTTTATTAAAGAGTTAATAAACTCATTCATAAAGTTTTCTGAAGTTACATATAAAATTTTAAAATCTTTATGTTTTTTTGCAACTTCATTTCCAATTGCATGCATTAAGTGAGTTTTTCCAAGACCTACTCCACCATAGATATATAATGGATTATAAGCCGTGCCAGGTGACTCTGCAACAACAAGTGCTGCAGCGTGTGCAAATCTATTATTATCTCCAACTACAAAAGTATCAAAGGAATAATTAGGATTCAAATATGTTTTAGAATAATTTACATTTGAAAAATTTGAAGTTTTGTCTTGTGTATCATTTTCGTTATTTAGTACTATTGTTACAGTACACTTCTTTTGTAAGATGATACTAAAAGCATTTTCTAGTAAATCTTTAAATCTAGACTCTACAGATTCTTTTTTAAAAGGATCATCAGAAATAAGGATTACATTATTGTTTTCTATTCCTTGAATTTCTAATGGTAAAAGCCAAGTTTTATAAGAAAGTTCAGAAAGTTCGCCTTTTAGTAGGTTTTTTGCTTCTTCTAATATGTCATTCAAACTGCTTTCCATTGGCATGTAAACCTCCAGTATTAACTTTAAGAAAAAAGGATTTTTTAAAAACCTAATTTACAACATTATAATATCAAAAAATAAAAAATTAATCAATAACAAATAAAAAAAATATAATAATATTTAAAAAAATTACTTAAATACTTGACAAAACTACCACTTTTAATATATAATTTTAACACTTATGATTAGATTTAAGGAGGTTATTTACTATGAAAATGACATATCAACCCAAAAATAGACAAGAAAAGAAAGTTCACGGATTTAGAGCAAGAATGAAAACAAAAAGTGGAAGAAATGTTTTAAAAGCTAGAAAAGCAAAAGGTAGAAAAAAAATCACTGTGTAAAAATAAAAAAAAATGAGTGATAAAATTGAAAAATACAGAAATTATAAAAAAAAGTTACGAATTTAGAACAGTTCTAAAAAAAGGAAAAAGCTATAGAGGTCTTTTATTTGATATTTTCGTAAAGAAAAATGGAAAAAATAAAAACAGATTGGGTATAGCGGTTAGTAAAAAAGCAGGAAATAGTGTAAAAAGAAATCACATAAAAAGGTTAATTAGAGAAAATTATAGGTTATTAGAAAATGAATTAAAATTGGGTAATAGTATAATCGTTTTATGGAAAAAACAGGTAGAGTTTAATGATTTTGACTATTATTCTATAAAAAAAGAAATGACAAATCTTTTTAAAAAATCAAAATTAGGATAGAGGCATATATGAAAAATCTTTTTTTATTTTTATTAAAAATATACAAAAATTTTTTTTCTCCAATAATTAGCAATAGAGGAGTACACTGTAAATACTATCCTACGTGTTCTGAATATTCAAGACAAGCAATAACAAAATATGGTGCAATAAAAGGTGGAGTTTTAAGTATAAGAAGGTTTTGCAAGTGTAATCCTTTTTCAAAAGGTGGATATGATCCTGTAAAGTAGGAGGAGAAAATGTTTAATTTTTTTGCAAATATATTTGGTTATATTTTAAAATGGATTTATTTATTGGTTAAAAATTATGGTTTAGCAATAATTATTTTTTCAGTTTTGGTTAAAATTGTTATGTTGCCGATTTCAATTAAGCAACAAAAAACAATGAAAAAAAATGAGAAAATACAGAAAGAATTGAAAATATTACAAATAAAACATAAGGGTAATCCTGAAAGACTAAATCAAGAAACAATGGAGCTTTATAAAAGGGAAAATATAAATCCTTTTGGTGGTTGTTTTACAATAATTATTCAATTTGTTTTATTAATATCAATGTTTTATTTAGTTAAGAGCCCACTTACATATATGCAAAAAATTGATAATAATGTTATTGAGAATGAAATTGTCGAAATAAAAAAGGTAAATGGAGAAGAATCTATTAGCCGAGGTTATCCGGAAATGAGTGTTATTAAGTATTTAAAACAAAATAATGATACTGAAAACCAAATGTATATAAATATGAATTTTCTTGGACTTGATTTAAGTAAAGTTCCTCAAGAAAACTTTGGTGATTGGAAAGTATTTGTAATACCTGTTTTATATGTAATTTCATCAATTCTATCTATAAAAATGACAACCAACATGACCAACAAGAAGAAAGAGGAAAAAGATAAGAAAGAAGAAAAAGCTTTGTTAACTGACGATAATAAAGCTGAAATGGATCAAGAGGAAATGACAGCACAAATGAATAAAAGCATGTCTTTAATGATGCCAATTCTATCAGTTTCTGTTTCTCTTATAGCACCTCTAGGACTAGCTTTATATTGGTTAATTAATAATATAATAATGATGATTGAAAGATTAATACTAAATAAATTATTCTCTAAGGAGGAAGAAGAAAATGGCTAAAAGTATAATCGTTGAAGGTAAGACAACGCAAGAAGCAATTGAAAAAGGTCTAAAAGAATTAAAGGCAACAAGAAACATGGTTGATATAAAACCAATAGAAGAAGAAAAGAAAAGAAGTTTTTATAGCATATTAGCTCCAAGAATTGTTAAAATAGAAATGACTTTAAAAGAAAATGCTGATAAAGAAGTAAAACTTGTGACAAAACCTAAAAGAGAAATAAACAAGAATATGGAAGAAATAGAAAAAGTATCTGAAAAACTTAGAGAATTCTTTAAATCAATACTAGATAAAGATGCTGTTTGTGATGTTAATATTAAGGATTACTGTATATATGTTAATATTAATGGAGAAAACATTAGCAATCTAATTGGCTATAGAGGAGCAACAATAAATGCTTTGCAGGTATTAGCAACAGCTGTCGCAAATAAATATTCTACATCAAAAACAATAGTTATTGTAGATGTATGTAATTATAAAGAAAAAAGAGAAAAAACGTTGGAAGAATTAGCAGAAAAAATCTCTCAAAGAGTAATAAAAACAGGAAAATCTATTACTTTAGATCCTATGTCAGCATATGAGAGAAAAATAATACATACAAAATTACAAGAAAATGACAAGGTTAAAACATTTAGTAAGGGCGAAGAACCACATAGAAGAGTGGTTATAGCATTAAAGTAAAAAAAGTTTTGGGCAGATATTTTATATCTGCCTTTTTTGATAGGAAAGGAGAAAAAAGATGTCAACGATAGTAGCAATATCTACAGCACCAGCAATTGGTGGAATTGGTATAGTTAGAATGAGTGGTAAAAAATGTTTTGATGTTTTGGAAAAAATCTTTAAACCTAAGAACCCCGAAACAATTGAAAACATAGCTGGTTATAGAATTAAATATGGAACAATAGTAAACCCTGAAACTAACAGAATTGTGGACGAAGTTTTAGTATCATATTTTAAATGCCCAAAAAGTTATACGGCAGAAAATATGTGTGAAATAAATTCACATGGAGGAATTGTTGTTCTAAGAGAAATTTTGGAACAATGTTTAAAAAATGGGGCAGAACTTGCAAAACCTGGTGAATTCACAGAAAGAGCTTTTTTAAATGGAAGAATAGATTTAACTCAAGCTGAAGCAATAATTGACATTATAAATGCAAAAAGTACTAGGGAGGCGCAGGAATCAGTAAATCAATTAGGGGGATATTTATCAAGAAAAATTAATAAAATTAGAGAAAAAATAATGGATATTATGGTAAATATTGAAGCAAATATAGACTATCCAGAGTATGATGTTGAGGAAGTTTCTAACAGGGATGCTGAAAACAAGCTAAAAGAGATTGAAAATGAATTAATAAAGCTTTCAAAGACTTTTGAAAACGGAAAAATACTAAAAGAGGGTGTAAAAGTAGCGATTATAGGTAGCCCTAATGCTGGCAAATCCTCTCTTTTAAACAGTATGCTTAAAGAAGAAAGAGCTATTGTTACAGACATTGCAGGAACAACAAGGGATATTA
>CAZTBY010000084.1:0-4879 GCA_964612395.1 uncultured Clostridium sp.
AACGTGGGTTCGATTTTAAATAAATACAAAAGCTCCGACGAGATTTGGCGGACTTCCTGAGATTATTTATTTTTATACAACAATCAATTTTTGTGTGTAATCTAAATTAGCATCAGGATTTTTCTTAAACTCTTGTGTATATATATTTGTTGCTAAAATATCTTTTTCAAGCATAGGCTTTAAAATCTTATTATTACTTGAGTCCATGAACTGCTTTACAGAAGTTATAACATTTAATTTTTTATTTTTAGAAAGTTTTGATAATAAAAGCTTTCCATTATTGCTTACACCAAGAACCCTTATATAAGGAACGGCTTTTAAAGAATTAATATAGTCTTGCTTAGTAATTCCTAAAAGTGCGTATAGGAAAATTCTATTAATTCTAGTTAAGGTATAACGTTTAGATTTTATCATAAACATTAAAGCTTCTAAGTTATTACAACAATTTGCAGCATCTTTAATTTTGTATTCTAAGCCTTCAGAAACATCTGGAAGATTAGCAATTTCTTCTATAGACATACATCTTAACTTATAAATAATTTGCTTTTCAAATTGTGAGATATCTAAAACAAATCTTCCGATTACCAAGTTCTTCTTTTAAAATTGAATATGATTGCTTTGGCATTAAATTTCTAACAGATTTTTTTTGTAGAAGCATTTCCCTTATGGCAGTAGCACTTGCAATATTATTAGAGGCAACAATACTATTATATTCCGCACCAATTCTTTTTATTGTTAAAGCATCAATCTTACTACCGGTTTTAATTATTTGTTTTAAATATTCTAAACCTAAAATATTATTTGAGCCAGATAAAATATTAGCAGAGGTTCTTATATTGTTTATGTATAAAAGCAATGCATTTTCACGAGCTTTAGGAAAGGATACCCCCTTTGAAAGCTCATGGTTAAGCATTGTAACATATTCAGGAGGTTCCTTAATAAGTATTGTAGCAAATTTATTTAGTGTATCTAAATCCCCACACTCACTACCAAATGAAAGGGTGGTTTGCATGTTTAAGCTATTTAATATTTTTATACTACCAGAAGCAAAGTTTTCGGCACTTGAAATGCTATAAATAGTCGGAAGTTCTATAACCATATCTACGCCAGCCATAAGAGCCATTTCTGCTCTTGCCCATTTGTTAATTAATGCTGTATTACCGGCGTTCCACAAAGTTTCCGCTCATTATACAAATAATATAATCAGGGCTAACAGTTTTAATAGATTCATTTAATTGATACAAATGACCATTGTGAAATGGGTTGTATTCACAAATAATTGCTAAAACTTTGCTCATTAATTTCTCCTTATATATTGATTTTTTTACTACATTATTGATATAATATCACAAGATTAGAAAAATTACAAATATTATTGGAGGAAATATGGAAAAAGTTGTAATATATACAGATGGAGCTTGCTCAGGAAATCCAGGACCACGGTGGATGGGGAAGTATATTAATATATAAAGATACAAAAAAGGAAATAAGCCGGATATATGCCAAACACAACAAATAACATAATGGAAATAACAGCAGTAATTGAAGGTTTAAAGCTACTTAAATATGAATGTGAAGTTGAAGTATATAGCGATAGTGCATATGTTGTAAATGCATTTAATAACCATTGGATAGAAGGTTGGATAAAAAAGAACTGGGTAAATTCAAATAAAGAGCCTGTTAAAAACAAGGAATTATGGCAAGAACTATACTCACTTACAAAAATACATAAAGTTAAATTTATAAAAGTAAAAGGTCACAGCGACAATGAATATAACAACAGGTGTGATGAACTAGCACGCCTTGCAATTAAAAATAATAATTAGAAAAGAGGAATAAGAAATGTACGAAGTATTTGCAGATTTACATATACACATAGGAAGAAGTGAAAATAATAAACCAATTAAAATAACAGCAGCAAGATCTTTAAACTTTGCAAACATAGCAAAAGAATGTGCTGAAAGAAAAGGAATTAACATAGCAGGAATAATAGACTCAGCATCACCTTATGTAATAGAAGATATAGAAAACTTTTTAAAAACAGGTGAAGCATATGAAATAAAAGATGGAGGAATTATATATAAAGATAAAGTTTGTATAATACTTCGGAAGCGAAATTGAAACATCAGAGAAAGGCTTAAACGGACATGCAGGAAGTGCGCATAATATATGTTTCTTCCCATACTTGAAAGATATAAAAGGCTTTTCAAATGAAATGAGCCACCATATTAAAAACATAACACTAAGTTCACAAAGAGCAGATATTTCAGCATATGATTTGATTGACATTGTAGAAAAATATAATGGTATATTAATACCTGCACACTGTTTTACACCACACAAAAGCTTTTATGGAAATTGCACAGATAGATTAGAGAAAATCTTTAAAGAAAAGTTTGATAGAGTGCCTGCAATAGAGCTTGGTTTAAGCGCAGATACAAATTTAGCAGATAACATATCTGAACTTGAAACTAAAACATTTTTAACAAATTCAGATGCACATTCACTTCCTAAAATAGCAAGGGAATATAACAAAATATTAGTTGAGGATATAAACTTTAAAGAACTTTTAAAAGCACTAAAAAATGAAGATGGAAGAAAAATTATAACAAATTATGGGTTAGACCCAAAACTTGGAAAATATCATAGAACATATTGTGAGGTTTGCGAAAAAAACATTCCAGGTCCTGCACCTGTTATAAAATGTGACACATGTGATAGCAGAAATATAACAATGGGTGTGTATGATAGAATTCAAATTATAAAAGATAAAAAAGAGAATAAGAGCCCTGCAAACAGACCTGAATATGTATACCAAATACCACTTTCATTTATACCAGGGCTTCGGAAGCAAAACTATTGAAAAAATGTTAAACCACTTCGAAACAGAAATGAACATTTTGCACAGACTATCTTTTGATGACTTGGAAGCAGTTGTTGGAGAGAAAAATGCTAGAAATATTATAAATGCAAGAGAAGGCAAAATGAAAGTGCAAGAAGGTGGCGGAGGAATTTACGGAAAAATAGGAGCTGAATAGAAATTGAAAAAATTGTTAATTACAGAAAAGCCATCTGTTGCAATGGAATTTGCAAAAGTTCTAAAACTTGGAGAAAACAGAAGAAATGGTTACATAGAAAATGAAGAATGGATAATTACGTGGTGTGTAGGTCATTTAGTTACAATGTCATACCCAGAGGTGTATGATGAAAAGCTTAAATTCTGGCGTTTAGATACATTACCATTTATTCCAGAAGAATTCAAATATGAAATTATACCAGCTGTTGCAAAACAATTTGAAATTGTAAAAGGACTTTTGCAAAGAGAAGATGTTGGCGAAATATATAATGCTCGGCGACTCTGGACGAGAAGGAGAATATATACAAAGACTAGTTTTTATGATGGCAAAACCAAACCCAAAAGCTAAAATGAAAAGGGTTTGGATAGATTCACAAACAGAAGAAGAAATAAGAAGAGGAATTAACGAGGCAAAAGATTTATCAGAATACGATAGCTTATCAAACTCGGCATTCCTAAGGGCTAAAGAAGATTACTTAATTGGTATAAACTTTTCAAGACTTCTTTCTATAATATTTGGAAGAAAACTTGCTCAATCAATAAATGAAGAAAAAGCTTCAATTTCAATAGGTAGAGTTATGACATGTGTTTTGGGTATGATTGTTTCAAGAGAACGTGAAATACGTAACTTTGTAAAAACCAAGTATTACAAGCTAAACAGTAATTTCGAAAACTTTACAGCAGAATGGAAGGTAAACCCAAAATCAAGTGTTTTTGAATCTCCAAAATTATATAATGAAACTGGGTTTAAAAAAGAAGATGATGCAAAAACCTTAATAGATAGCTTACAAGGTAAAAAGGCTGTTATAACTGAACTTAAAAAATCAAAACAAAAAGAAAATGCACCACTTCTATTTAACTTAGCCGAAATACAAAATGAATGTACAAAAAAATTTAAAATCAAACCAGATGAGACACTAGAAGTAATACAAAACTTGTATGAAAAAAAGCTTGTAACATACCCAAGAACTGATGCAAGAGTTCTTTCAACAGCAGTTGCAAAAGAAATATCAAAGAACTTAAATGGCCTTGCTAAAGGGCTAAAACAAGATGAGGAAATTAATGGATATATTACAAAAATGGTAAATGAAAAATATCCAACGAATAACTTAGCGAAAACAAAATATGTTAATGATAGCAAAATAACAGACCACTATGCAATAATTCCAACAGGACAAGGCTTTGAGAATTATGCAAAATTACCAGACTTACATAAGGAAGTGTATAGAGTAATAGTAAAACGTTTTCTAGCAATTTTTTATCCACCTGCTGAATTCAACAAAATAAATGTAACAATAAATATAGAAAACGAAACATTTTATGCAACAGAAAAAGTCTGTATAAAAACTGGATATTTAGAGGTTTTAAAGCAAAAGGAAAATAACCAAGAAGCAAATGAAAACCTAAAAGATCTAAAAAAAGGACAAGAGCTAGAAGTAAAAGAGATAACAACAAAAGAAGCAGAAACAACACCACCTACAAGATACAACTCAGGCTCATTAATTCTAGCCATGGAAAATGCAGGAAAACTCATAGAAGATGAAGCACTGAGAGAACAAATAAAAGGGGCAGGAATAGGCACAAGTGCAACAAGAGGAGAAATAATCAAAAAACTTGAAAAAATAAAACACATAGAGATAAACCCAAAAACACAAATAGTTACACCAACAGTTAAGGGAGAAGCAATATATGATGTAGTAGAAAAATCAATGCCAGACATGCTAAACCCAAAACTTACAGCAAGCTGGGAAAAAGGCCTAGACATGGTTGCAAAAAAGGAAATAGAACCAGAAGAATTTATGA
>CAZTBY010000085.1:0-4877 GCA_964612395.1 uncultured Clostridium sp.
TAAATTGTGGTAAACTTTGAGATATCATTTCTGATAATGTATCTACATCATTTGTGTAGTAGCTCATTATTTCACCATGTGTATGTGTATCAAAATATTTTATTGGGAAAGTTTGCATCTTGTTAAACATTTCATCTCTTATTTCTTTTAATACACCTTGAGATATTTTCGCCATTATTCTTGTATAAGTTAGTGTTGAAAGTACACCTGTTAAGTACACAAGCGCCATAATTAGTATGGCTTTTAAAAGACCTGTAAACACAGGATTTGTTTCAAGCAATAGTGGTGTAATGTAATCATCTATCAATGTACCTAAAAACATTGAACCTGCAACTCCTGCTATGGAACTAAGTATTATACATATAAATACAATTGTTAAGTGTTTTTTATAGCTTTTTGTTAAATATTTTAGAAGTCTTTTAGCTGTTTGATTCTTGTTTTTTACTGTTTTAGCTTCCATGCCTGCTCCTGGTCTTTTTCTAGTTGTTTTCATCATTACCGCCTCCCTTTACTTGTGATTCATAAACTTCTTTATATATTTTATTATTTTTTAATAGTTCCTCATGTGTACCTATTCCGTTTACTGTTCCATTATCAAGTACTATTATTTTATCTGCATCTTGAACTGATGCAATTCTTTGTGCAATAATTATTTTTGTTGTGTTTGGTATTTCTTCTTTAAATGCTTTTCTAATTAAACTATCTGTTTTGGTATCAACAGCACTTGTTGAATCGTCTAGTATTAATATTTGAGGTTTTTTTAGTAAAGCTCTTGCAATACATAAACGTTGTCTTTGACCACCAGATACGTTTGTTCCTCCTTGTTCTATATGTGTATTGTATTTGTTTGGAAATTCTTCAATAAAACCATCTGCTTGAGCAAGTTTACACACTCTAACAATTTCCTTATCTGTTGCATCTTTATTGCCCCATTTTAGATTTTCTTTAATTGTACCAGAAAATAGCACATTTTTTTGTAAAACAACTGATACATTGTTTCTTAGAGTTTCTATATCATATTTTTTAATGTCTTTTCCTCCAACTTCAACTTTTCCTTCAGTTGCATCATAAAGTCTAGGAATTAAGCTTACTAATGTTGATTTTCCTGAACCAATTCCACCAATAATTCCAACTGTTTCTCCCGATTTAATTTTTATACTAATATTTTTTAAACATTCCTTTTTCTTGTTGCCAACATAACTAAATGAAACATTTTTAAATTCTATTGAACCATTTTTAACTTCTTTTATAGGTTTCTTTGGGTTTACTAAATCTGGTTTTTCTATTAAAACTTCATATATTCTTTCTGCTGAATTTCTTGCCATTGTACTCATTACAAGTAGCATTGCAAGCATCATTAAACTTGTTAATAGACGAATTCCATAAGTAATTAAACTTGTAAGTTGACCTACTTCTAGTTCTACCATGTTTGTTGCTACTATTATTTTTGCACCAAACCAAGATATTAAAATAATTGCCAAATATACTGAAAATTGCATAACTGGGTTTGTTAATGACATTAGTTTTTGTGCTTTACTAAATTCTACATATATTTCATTTGAAATGTTTCCAAATTTTTTCTTTTCACTTTCTTCAAGTAAATATGATTTTACTACACGTATACCATTTGTATTTTCCTCTACCACATTGTTTAGAACATCATATTTCTTAAATACTCCTTCAAATATTGGGTGTGCTTTACTCATAATTACATATAAAGTAATTCCAATTACTGGTATTAATGCTAAGAAAATTAGTGCAAGTTTTGCATTAATTGAGAATGACATTATAAGTGAAAATAATAGCATCAATGGTGTACGCACTACTATCCTTGTTAACATTTGAAATGCCATTTGAACATATGAAACGTCTGTTGTAAGCCTTGTAACAATACTTGATGCACTAAACTTATCTATATTTGTGAAAGAAAAGTCTTGAATTTTATAGTATAAATCTTTTCTTAAATTCTTAGCAAATCCTGCTGATGCCTTTGATGCAGTTATTCCTGATAGCATTCCAAAAGCAAGTGATAATAATGAAGCCATTACTAGCATTATTCCTATTTTTAATATTTCGTTCATTTGTCCTGCATATATTCCTTTATCTATTAAATTAGCCATAAGAAGTGGTATTACTACCTCCATAATAACTTCCATTGTAACTAAAAGTGGTGTTAGTAAAGCTGATTTTTTATATTCTCTTACTGATTTTCCTAGTGTTTTAAGCATTTCTCTCATTTTATATCTTTCCTTTCTTAATTTTTGCATGTAATATTTTAAACGTTTTTTCTTAAAAAACTCTTAAAGTACATTTATGTATTATACGTTTATTTAAAAGTTTAGTCAATATATTTTTTCTATTTTTTTCAAATTTGATTTTTTTATGTAAATAATGTATAATTGACATTGTAACAACCTTTGTTACGCCTTTGAAGTTTGTTAAATTTCGGAGGCGTTGTCCTCCGAATAATTAAAAGGAGGAATTTTCATGAAGCGCTATCTATTTCCGTGTTTGGTATTTGCATTTATCTTATTCATCTTCTCTATCTGCATTACCTATGCAGGCTTTACAATCAGTTGGATAATCAATATCATTCGTTTGATATTGATTGCAGATGTTTCTTTTGCCATTGGTTTAATCTTTGGAAGAAAAACCAATCACGGAGAATAATTCTTCAAAAGCTGAAGTTTGCATTTTGCAAACTTCAGCTTCTATTATAGCGCTACCTTAAATTTGCTGTATCTTTCACATAAGTTAATAGATGATTTATTCTTTATTAGTATCAAAAATCATGAGCTCTCCTCTGTAGAACTTTTGTTTGTTCTTTGGTTTAAAAATAATGTAACTCTTTCAAGTTACATTATGGTGGACAGGGATGGATTCGAACCATCGTACTCGTATGAGAACAGATTTACAGTCTGCCGCCTTTAGCCACTCGGCCACCTATCCATGTTCAAATAAAAATGGTGCTCCCTCAAGGATTCGAACCTTGGACCCACCGGTTATGAGCCGGTTGCTCTGACCAACTGAGCTAAGGGAGCATTTCTCAAACGCGAAATTAATTATAAGATATTTTTTGATACTTGTCAATACTTTTTTATAAAAAACAAAAACTTTTTTTTGCATGGCAGGGGTAGAAGGATTCGAACCCTCACAAGCGGTTTTGGAGACCGATGTGCTACCATTAACACTATACCCCTATGAACAATACCTCTCTATATTAACACAAATTGTGTAAATATGCAAGAGGTATTTAAAATTTTTTGGTTTTAGTATGTAGATGGTATTTCAGATGTTAGAGAAACTACAGCACGAAGAGGTTCACTAGCCGACCTAGATAGATTAGAGCAGTTGTATAAACTATCCCAAGACCATACATTACCTGAAATCACATGCCCTGGACCAAAGGAAGCAACGTCCGCATACGCACGAACCCCACGAGAAGCCAGCCAATAATTATAATTATTTGATGAACCAAAAATCAAATCTTTTATTGCTGTTGCTATTGTATGACTGGTATCTGATTCATTTACATCATTTACTAAATATGTTCCATCATCTGATAAATAATAGTAATACCCATTTAATTCATATTTTCCTAAAGTTTCTCCACTATCACTTATTCCTTCTGGGTTACTTGGATCATAAAATTTACCTGAATGATTTTCATCTGTATAGTTTTTTATCGCTTCCCATGCTTCTCCCAAAGTGTTTAGTTTTGTTGTTAAATTTCCTGTTGTATAGAGTGTATCATTTAGTATATATAAACCTCCTGTTGGTTCATAGCCTAGCACTCTATTTACATCTTCTACTGTCATTCCTCTTGCATTTTCTCCATATAAGTCTTTACACATTCTATTTATTTCATCTATACAATTGTTATACGCTGCTGCTCCTTTAAAAGTTATTTCATTTGTTGTTGGCTTTTCTGTTGTTAGCAATAATACCTCGTTTGCTCCATCGTTATCTTTATCTTCACATCCAAATACTACCCATTTGGTTTCATCTGCACTTAAAGTTAATGTTTGGTCTGTTGTATATCCACTCTTTTCTGCTGTTATTTGGGTAGTTTCTTTTCCTGTCGCTGTGTAATTTATTTCTTGCCCTATTGTTAATGTTCTGCCTGTACTATCTCCATCATCAAATGCTTTACATTTTTCACATGTACATCTTATTTGAGTTCTTGTTGTTTCGTCTACATACTGCCAATCGTGATATTCCTCTTCTTCAACTTTTTTCTTCATTACATATTCCGTTAATTGATCTTTGTCTCCTATTAAAGTTTTTACTTTTAGTACTTGCTCTGTATCTGTATCTTCTACTGTAAATGTACATGATTTTATATTTTCTGCTATTTTTATGTTATCATTTAAAAAAACTGCTTCTTCTGCATCACTATAAATATACTTATTTCCATTTGAAAATATTACACTAGCTTTTGTTGCAGTTGCTGTTTCTATAAAATTATTTTCAGTTTTTGTTTCTTTTAATAATTGCACATTTAGTTTATCAAATTCAACATTTTGTGCAGTATTTGAATTAATATTTTTTAGATTTGTTTTAAAGTTTGCATTTAAAGATCCCAATATTCCCAAAACTATTAATGTTATAATTATATACATCATTAAGGTTATTAAAGTTATGCCTTTATTTCGTTTCATGTTCTTCCTCCTTGGTTAAAAATCTCAATTTTTATGTTAAAATAATATCATTATGATAAAAAAAAGTCAACTATTTTTACTTTTTTTTCAAAAAGTGTTGACAAATATAAAAAAATTATTTAAAATAGAAAATGTGCTTATAAAATGCAAAAACATACATCTGGTGGATGTAGCTCAGTTGGTTAGAGCGCTGGTTTGTGGCACCAGAGGCCGTGG
>CAZTBY010000086.1:0-4827 GCA_964612395.1 uncultured Clostridium sp.
AATAAAAAAAGTATTACAAAAATGTTTTGAAATTGAAAAGTTAGAAAACAAAAATTTATATGTTAATGTTGTTCTAACAAATGCTAAAAACATAAGAAGTATAAACAAAGAACATAGAGGAATAGATAAAGAAACAGATGTATTATCATTCCCGATGTTTGAAAAAGATGAAATAGCAAATCTTAAAAACGTAAATGAAGATATTTTAGGAGATATGGTAATTTCAATTGAACGAGTAGAAGAACAAGCAAAAGAATATGGACACAGTTTCGAAAGAGAACTTGCATATATGGTAGTACATTCATTTTATCATTTACTAGGATATGATCATATGACAGAAGAAGATAGAAAAGAAATGAGAGAAAAAGAAGAAAATATTTTAGAAATTTTAGGAATAAGGAGAGATTAACAATGAAAAATCAAAATGGAAAAGCAATAATTATAGTTATATTATTACTTATAATAATAGCAGTAGCAATAGTTTTGGCATATAAAATTAATAAAACAGGGGAAGAAAAAGCAGTAGTTGGTGAAGGAGAAAAAGTTGTTCAAGAACCAGTAGAGGTAAAAAAACTAAAAATAGTGGATGAAGATTCAAAATCAAGACCATATGCAGTAATGATAAATAATAACCATGCTGCATGGCCACAGTGTGGTTTGCAAGATGCATACTTAGTGTATGAAATTATTGCAGAAGGTGGAATAACAAGAATGATGGCTTTATTTAAGGATAAAGACACAGCTAAAATAGGGTCAATTAGAAGTTCAAGACATTACTTCATAGATTATGCAGAAGAAAATGATGCAATATATGTACACTGGGGAGCAAGTCCACAAGCATATAAAAGACTAACATCAATAGATAGCATGGATGGAATTGCATTAGAAAACATTGTATTTTTCAGAGACAAAACATTAGATAGAGATTATGAACATACAGGATTTACAAGTATGGCAAATGTAAAAAAATATGCAGAAGAACAAGGCTATACAAGAGATACAGACAAAGACCTATTATTAAATTACAGTGTAGATGAAATAGATATGTCTAAACTAGATGGAGCAGAGCCAGCAACGTCAATAGATTTAAAATATTCATACTATCATACAACAAGCTATGAATATGATGAAGAAAACAAAGTATACAAAAGAAGTATGAGCAACAAGCCTAATGTAGACTTAGTTACAGGAGAGCAATATACGGCAAAAAATATAATAATCTATGAAGTTGAAAATTATACATTAAATGATGGTTCTGGAAAAGGAAGACAAGAATTAGAAAATATAGGAAGTGGAACCGGTTACCTAGTAAGTGATGGATACTCAGTTCCAATTACTTGGGAAAAAACAACACATAGTGGTCAAACAGTATATAGATATACAAATGGAGAAGAAATAAAAGTAAATGATGGAAATACATATATACAAATTTGTCCAACAAGTGGAAAAATTACAATTGAAGGACCAGCTGTAGAAGAATCAACAACAGACGAACAAGTATCACAAGAGCAAGTGTAGAAGGAGAAAAATACATGTCAAATTTTAAATCGGGATTTGTATCTATAATAGGAAGAACCAATGTAGGTAAATCAACATTAATAAATAGCTTAGCACATGAAAAAATTGCAATAACTGCAAATAAATGCCAAACAACTAGAACAGCAATAAGAGCAATAATAAATAGAGAAAAATCACAAATAATATTTATAGATACACCTGGTGTGCACAAACCCAAAACTAAACTTGGAAACACAATGATAGAAACAGTTTGGCAAACTGTTCCAAATTCAGATGTAACACTATTTGTTATAGATGCAACTAAAAATAAAATAGGAACAGGAGACAGAATAATCTTAGATAAAATTAAAGAATTAAAAGAGAAAACTATTTTAGTTATAAACAAAATTGATCTTGTAGAAAAGGAAAATTTATTAAAAATAATCGAAACATATAAAAACGAATATAATTTTGAAGCAATAATACCAGTAAGCAGTTTAGAAAATGAAAATACAGAAGTAATTCTAGAAGAAATAGAAAAAATACTTCCAGAAGGACCAATGTACTATGATATAGATGAATACACAGACCAAACAGAAAGACAAATTGCTGAAGAAGTTATAAGGGAAAAAGCATTAAAACTTTTAGATGAAGAAGTGCCACATGGAATATATGTAGAAACACAAAAAATGAAACACAGAAAAACAGCTAAAAATGAGGATATATACGATATAGAAGCTATTATATATACAACAAGAGAATCACATAAAGGAATAATAATTGGAAAAAATGGAAGTATGCTAAAGAAAATTGGAATGTATGCAAGGCAAGATATGGAAAAATGCTTTGGAACAAAGGTAAACCTAAAAATATGGGTAAAAGTAAAAGAAAATTGGCAAGATAGCAATAGTATAGTTAGCAAATTCAAACTAAAATAACAGTATAAAAATTTTTAAATTACAAACAATATTTTTAAGTAAATAACAAAGGAGGGCAAGTATAAGATGATAACACAAATTGCTTGGAATACTTTTAAAAACACAGGAAATATAGACACATTTTTAGAATTTAAGCAAGTACAAGATATAGAAAATATAATAAAGGTGAAGGAATATGAAAACTGTCAAAACAAAGGGAATAATAATTGCTGAAAAAATTATGTCTGATTTTGACAAAATGCTTACAATTTTAACACCCAATATGGGAAAAATAGAGTGCGTTGCAAAAGGTAGTAGGAGGCCTAAAAGCCTTCTAATGGCAGGCACTCAATTTTTGTGTTTTGGAGACTATATGCTATATAAAGGTGGAGAAAATTATAGCATGAATTCATGTGAGACAATAGAGTTATTTTATAATATTAGAACAGACTTAGATAAATTAAAATATGCAGTATATATAACAAAAATAATAAATGATGTAACAACAGAAAATCAAAATAATTATAAAATACTTCAGCTATACTTAAATACGCTGTATGTAATATCAAATACAGACAAAGACTTAGAATTTATAACATCAATATTTAGATTAAGACTTTTGTCTATAATAGGATATAGACCAGAAATTGGGGAATGTAAAACTTGCAAAGAAAAAGAAAATCTTACAAAATTTAGTATAAGAGATAATGGATTTAAATGCACAGCGTGTGGTAAACACGATAAAGGTGCAATAGACATGAGTGAAACAACGAAAGATGCAATAAGATATATCATATTATCAGAAGCAAAGAAAATTTACTCATTCCAAGTGCCAAAAGAATCAATAGAAGAACTAAAAATAATATCAAAATTATATTTAACAGAGAAGTTGGAAAAGGAATATAAGATGTAAGATTAGAGAACTAACTTGAAACTTTACAAAAGTTACATAATGTGGTAAAATATATATATTGGAAAAAGCCTTTGGCTTATTTCTAAATAAAGTGTTCAAAGGAGATATGTAGAAATGAATGAATTCACAAGCCGTGCAGAGAATATTCGCAGGCGGGAAATGGAGGCAGCAAAAGAAGGACAGTGGAGTTTAAAAACCAAACTTTATAAGTCTGAAATCAAGAAATTTTCCAAACAGGACGGTGTAACAATTACCGTGGCGGTTAATTCAAATAACAGAAAGTTATTTGAAACGGAGATTTCTTGGAGTAAGGCCTTAAAGTTTGTAGATCTTCTGGATGACCAGGTTGCCTACATAAAGCATGAAACGAACGTAGTTCCTTGTGGTGGTACATATGCTGAACGGTTGGCCATTGAAACATGGCGTGCTATCAACAAAACCTGAGAACAGTTCCCTGCCTACTAAATAGTAGGTGGGGTTTTTATTATATATATTGACAAAATTAATTAATATTGATAAAATACTTAAGAAAGGTAAATTATGAAAGATATAGTAGTTTTAGGAATTGAATCAAGCTGTGATGAAACATCAGCAGCAGTTGTAGTAAATGGAAGAAAAGTATTATCAAATGTAATAAATTCACAAATAGATATACATACTCTTTATGGAGGAGTGGTTCCAGAAATAGCATCAAGGTGCCATGTTGAAGTTATTAATCAAGTGGTAAAAGAGGCTTTAAAACAAGCTAACAAGGAAATTGATGATATAGATGTTATATGTTGTACCTATGGACCAGGTTTAGTTGGAGCTTTACTTGTGGGGGTATCATATGCAAAAGGTTTAGCATATGCGGCTAATAAACCACTTGTTGGTGTAAACCATATAGCAGGGCATATAGCAGCAAACTATATTACATACACAGAGCTTGAACCACCTTTTTTATGTTTGGTTATTTCAGGTGGTCATACTCATCTAGTGAAAATAAATGACTATACAGATTATGAAATTATTGGAAGAACTAAAGATGATGCCATAGGGGAAAGCTATGATAAGGTTGCAAGGGTAATTGGTTTAGGCTATCCAGGAGGTCCTAAAATAGATAAATTAGCATATGAAGGAGAAGCCAATATAAAATTACCAAAGTCTAAAATAGAAGGCTTGAATTTTAGTTTTAGTGGAATTAAGACAGCAGTAATCAATTTGCATCACAAAGAGCCAGATATTAATAAGGCAAATTTATGTGCAAGTTTTGAGAAAACAACAACAGAAATGCTAATAGATAATGTGAAAAAAGCTATAGATGAAACAGCTATAAAAAAAGTAGTATTAGCACGGTGGAGTGTCAGCAAATTCATATATAAGAAGGGAATTTCAAGCATTAGGACAAGAAGAACATATAAAAATATTTTATCCTGAACTTAAACTTTGCACAGATAATGCTGCAATGATAGCAGCAGCAGGTTACTATGATTATAAACAAGGTAAAATATCCAAATTAGA
>CAZTBY010000087.1:0-4783 GCA_964612395.1 uncultured Clostridium sp.
TAAGAGAAAAAACAGGTGCAGGAATGATGGACTGCAAAAAAGTTTTAACAGAAACTGATGGAGATATGGAAAAAGCTGCAGAACTATTACGTGAAAGAGGAATTACAAAAGCAGCTAAAAAATCAGATAGAATTGCTGCAGAAGGATTAGTATATTGCTACCTAGCAGAAGACAAAAAACTAGGAGTTGTACTAGAAGTTAATGCAGAAACAGATTTCGTTGCAAAAAATGATGAATTTAGAAAATTTGTTGCAGATACAGCAAAACATATAGCTGTAAAAAATCCAGCAACAGTTGAAGAATTATTAGAACAAAAAGCATTAGTTGATGAAACTAAAACAATTAAAGATATTCTAACAGATAAAATTGCTACAATAGGAGAAAACATGACAGTTAGAAGATTTGCAAGATTCGAAACAGATGGACTAATTGAAACATACACACATGGTGATGGAAAAATTGGTGTTATGGTAGAATTTACAAAAGGAACATCAGAAGTGGCAAGAGATGTATGCATGCAAATAGCTGCAGCTAGACCAGAATACTTAAATGAAGCTGAAGTTCCAGCAGATGTTGTAGAACATGAAATGGAAATTTTAAAAGCACAAGCTATGAATGAAGGAAAACCTGCTGAAATAGCTGAAAAAATGGTAAAAGGTAGAATTGGAAAATTCTATGGAGAAATTTGTTTAATAGACCAAGCATTTGTTAAAAATCCAGATATTAAAGTTAAAGATTTATTAAACCAAAACAATGCCGAAATAAAAAGATTTGTAAGATTTGAAAAAGGAGAAGGATTACAAAAAAGAGAAGAAAACTTCGCAGAAGAAGTTGCAAAACAAATTAAATAAATCCAAAAATAAGGCAGGTTAAAAACACCTGCCTTACAATTTTTAAGAAAACACATCATGCCTGCTGTCTTGTGAGTGGGCTTTGTGTCTGTCTATAAAACAGTTTAAAGGAAGGAATAATTTATGAATAACGAAAAAATAAGAAATGTAGCTATAATTGCACACGTAGACCATGGAAAAACAACTTTAGTAGATGCTTTACTAAGACAAAGTGGAACATTCAGAACAAACGAACAAGTTGCTGAAAGAGTTATGGATTCCAACGATATAGAAAAAGAAAGAGGAATAACAATTTTAGCTAAAAATACATCTGTAATGTATAATGATATAAAAATAAATATAGTAGATACTCCAGGACATGCTGATTTTGGTGGAGAAGTTGAAAGAGTTTTAAAAATGGTAGATGGTGTTCTGCTTTTAGTTGATGCATTTGAAGGTGCAATGCCTCAAACAAGAGAAGTTTTGAAAAAATCTTTAGCATTAAACTTAAAACCAATAGTTGTTATAAATAAAATAGATAGACCAGGTGCAAACCCAGCAAAAGTTGTTGATGAAGTACTTGAACTATTTATAGAGTTAAATGCAAATGATGATCAACTTGATTTTCCTGTAATATACGCATCAGCAAAAAACGGTATTGCAAAAATGAACTTAGACGAAGAATCAGACAATGTAAGATGTATATTTGAAACAATAGTAAACACAATAGAACCACCAAAATGCAGTATAGAAGGAACAGCACAAATGCTAGTATCAAACATAGAATATGATGACTATTTAGGAAGATTAGCAGTAGGCAGAATTGAAAGAGGAATAATCAAAGCTGGCATGAATGTTACTGTATGCAAAAACGATAAAACAATACAAGGTAAAATTGCAAAATTATTCACATATAAAGGACTAAAAAAGGTGGAAGTTGAAGAAGCTGAAGCTGGTGATATAGTTGAAATATCAGGAATTGCAGATATAAATATAGGAGACACAATTTGTGATCCAACAAATGTAGAAAAAATTCCTTTTGTTGATATTGATGAACCAACAGTATCTATGACATTTTCAGTTAATAATGGACCTTTAGCAGGTAGAGAAGGAGAATTTGTTACATCTAGACACATTAGGGATAGATTATTTAAGGAACTTGAAAGAAATGTAAGCTTAAGAGTACGTGAAACAGATTCTGCAGATAGTTTTGAAGTATGTGGACGTGGAGAATTACATTTATCTGTATTAATAGAAACAATGAGAAGAGAAGGCTTTGAATTATTAGTATCAAGACCAAAGGTAATTATGAAAGAAATTAATGGTGTGAAATGTGAACCAATAGAAAAACTTGTTGTAAATGTTCCAGATGAATCTATAGGAACAGTTATAGAAAAGCTTGGAAGAAGAAAAGCAGAAATGGTAAACATGGAACCCGCAGAAATAGGACATACAAAAATAGAATTTAAAATTCCAGCAAGGGGATTAATTGGATACAGAACAGAATTTTTAACAGATACAAAGGGTTCAGGAACAATGAACAGCGTATTTGATTCTTATGAACCATATAAAGGAGATGTACAATCACGTACGAGAGGTGTGCTTGTTGCATTTGAACCAGGTGTATCAGTAACATATGGACTATACAATGCACAAGAAAGAGGAGACCTATTTATTGGTGCAGGTGTAGAAGTATATGAAGGAATGATAGTTGGACTAAATGCAAGAAATGAAGATATATCAATAAATGTTTGCAAAGAGAAACACTTAACAAACACAAGAGCTTCAGGTTCAGATGATGCATTACGATTGGTTCCACCAATTCAAATGTCACTTGAAAAAGCAATAGAATTTATAGAAGAAGATGAATTAGTAGAAATAACACCCAAAAATATTAGATTAAGAAAGAAAATACTAGATACAAAAACAAGAGAAAGATTAGTAGCAAGAGCAAAAAAAGTATAATCAAAAGAGAACCTTCAAGTCCTTACACAAAGTAAGATAAAGAAGGTTCTTTAATATTATTTTAGGAGAAATTATATGAAAACAATTGAACAAATTAAAGAAAAAGCTTTAGAAGACCACATTCCAATTATTATGGATGATACATTAGAGGTTGTTGGAAAAATATTAAAAAGCAAAAAGCCAGATAAAATTCTAGAAATAGGTACAGCTGTAGGATATTCTGCAATATGTTTTTCAAAATATTTAAACGAAAATGGTTATATAGATACAATTGAAAGAGATGAAGAAAGAATTTTAGAAGCAAAACAAAACATTAAAGACTTAAAATTAGAAGAAAAAATACATATTTATGAAGGAGATGCATTAGAAGTATTACCAACACTTTCAGGACCATATGACGTTGTTTTTATAGATGCTGCAAAGGGGAAATATCCCGTTTTTTTATCAGAAGCTTTACGAATGCTTGCATCTCATGGTATAATAGTGGCAGATAATGTTCTATACAAAGGATATGTCATGAGTGATTATAATAAACACAAGCAGAGAACAGCGGTAAGAGGGCTTCGTGAGTTTTTAAAAGAATTAACAGAAAATGAAAATTTAACAACAGAAATATTAGAAGTTGGAGACGGACTAGCAATAAGTAAAAAAATGTAAAGGAGTAATCTATATGGGAAAAGAGCTAGATATATCATCAATTTGTTTAGGCGAAAGTGAAAAAAATTTATATAGGGGATACATAGAATATACACAAGTACAAAGAAAATCTTTTCTACTTATTGTAAATTACATGAAAATGTGTTTGGATACATTAAGCCAAAGAGGAATAATAGGAAACGACATAAACTTAACAGCGAGAATAAAATCCCCAAAGTCTGCTTTAAAAAATGATTTAATAAATATTCAATCTTCAAAGACGGGAAAGAAAAAGAAACTAGATGATGTATTTGGAACAGAAATACTTGCAGCAGATGAGGTAGAACTAAAAGCAATAAGAGAATATTTAGAAAGATTTTTAACACCAATTGCAGTAGCAAAATATAATAAACCAAATGGATATATTGCAACACACACAACATCTAAACTAAGACATGATGAAGACACTTTTGGTAAAAAAAAGTTTAGCAACATACCAGACATAGAAATTCAATATAAAACGTTTGAAGTTGCTAGAAATGCAACAATAGGAAAAGCTGCACATACAAAATACAAAAATGAAAATGTAGAAGAAATACAAGAAGAGTTAGAAAGTGGAACATATGATATACACAATGTACCAGAAATGTGGATATGTGGTATCAGAAATGGAATTAAGGATAAAAATATAAGACAGTTAACATTAATAGAAACTCTAAAACATATGTACCCAACACTAAATCTTGATCGCATTCATGAAAAATATTTAGGAAAAAGACCATATAATTTTATAAAACCAGAAACAAAAAGTAAGGGAGAAGAAAGATAATGAAAATACCAGAATTACTAGCACCAGCTGGCTCTTTCGAAAAAGCAAAAGTTGCTTTTGAATATGGAGCAGATGCAATATATTGTGGAACATCAAAACTATCATTAAGAACAAGAGTAGAAATAGATGATAACGAACTAGAAAGAATAATAGAATATGCACATTCTATTCAAAAAAAGGTTTATGTACCTTTAAATATATATGCAAGAGACGAAATGTATGATGATGTAGAAGCACAAATAAAAATGCTAGATAGAATAAAAGCAGATGGAGTAATTGTTTCAGATGGTGGAGTAGTAAATTGCGTTCGTGAAATAGCACCAAATTTACCACTACATATTAGCACACAAGCAAATACTGTAAGCTACCATGCAAGCAATTTTTGGTATAATAATGGTGCAAAAAGAATAATACTTGCACGTGAATTAAATAAAGAAGAAATTAAAGCTATTATAGAAAACAAACCAGAAGAATTAGAAATAGAAATGTTTGTACATGGGGCTATCTTCTATGGATATTCTGG
>CAZTBY010000088.1:0-4703 GCA_964612395.1 uncultured Clostridium sp.
TGTGGTTCTTTATTAAATTCAATATCCACTGGATATTTGAAATTACTGCTGTTTACTGGTTGTGTATAATATGCTTCTTCATTTAAGCCAATATAAGTATTTGTACTCTCATCTAAAATTTCTCCCCTCATGTAATCCTTATACCATTGGTTAAGTCCTTCAATTGGCTTTACTTTATAACCATATTTTTCGTAATCATGTAGTGCTGGAATTGTATAACCTCTTTCCATAATATTTCTTTCCAATGTGTGTAAAAATTCATGCACATATACTTCTTCTGGTGCTTGATTTGTTATTCCATATTTATAGTTATAAACATTTGCATTTTTGTTTATTCTAATTAATGAATATCCAATTCCATACATATCCATGCTTCCAAGTCCTATCCAATTATCCTTAATAGGAATTGTTAATGTTCCTGTTTCATCTTCCATTCTTACAACAACAATTATATGGTCGAAGTTTTTTTCTTTTGCAGTTTTATATACTAGGTCTTTTACATCGCTGTAATCAACATAATAGCCATACTCATCTGAATATGTCATTCTTGTTAAAGGTTCATCAATTTCAAATATTTCATAGTTTATATTTAGTTTCTTGTTTGAAAAATTATAGCATGTATCTTTGTATCTAGCTAAGTTTAATCTAACATTTTCAATATCTTCTAAGTTTGTTTTTAATACGTATTCTTTTCCTTCTATATTTACCTCCACATTTTTGATTATGAAGCATCCAACATTCCATGTTGTATCTGTTCTTTTTGTTCCTTTTTCAACTTTTAAATCTGTGAACCATGCTGTTCCAATGCAGTTCGCATTATTCCCACCAAGCCTAAAACTAATTTTAAGCTTATCACTATTTTTAGAATTAAACATATATTCTACTTTTTGCCAATCATTTGTACCTTTTATTGGTTCTGAATATTCTGTGGTATTTAAAATTCCAATTGTTGCACCTCCGTCTTCGTATTCATTCTCGCATACCACATTTTCAGTTTTTACCATACATGAAATTTTATACGGTGTATTTGGTTCTACTTCAATTTCCTTATAGAAAGTTGCATCATTGTATTCATTATTTTCAATTTTATAGCTTTTGTCTTTTGAATAAGTTATTTTACTGTCTCGAGTAAATGTAGATTTAGCCATTTTTGTGACTGCTTTTTCAAAACCATTAAAATAGTTAGATTTGAAATAGTTGAATGTTATTGTAAGAATTATTAATAATATAATTGTAACTATTATTGAAATAATTGATGTTCTCTCTTTTTGATTTTTCATTAGTTTCCTCCACAAATCGTATTAATTCTTTTTTCAATTCTGTCTTTTCCAAGGATTTGCATAATTTCATAAAGGTCTGGTGTGTTATGTCTTCCCGTTAGTGCAACTCTTATTACTGTACTTATATCTCCAACATGTCCATTATAATTTTCTGGGTTTGCTTTGTATTCTTTAACTTCTCTTGCATATCCTCTTTCTTCTGCTAAATCTTTTATTTTGTTAAACCATACTTGTTTATCATCATTTATTTCAAAATGTTTTGTTAAATAGCATGATAATATTTCTTTAATTTCTTCTCTATTTGTAATGTTTTGGAATTCATATTTTGCGTTTTTGTCAAATGCTTCATCATACATATATTCTATAGAATGTTTAATTTCAGCCCATTTGGAAATATCTTTTCTAGGTTTGTTTCCTCCTCTTTCAATATTTAATATTCTCATTGCATAGTCTTTGTCTTCTGTAAGCATTCTAACAAGTTCTTCATCATATCTTTCTGCCCATTTTAATGCTTCCTCATATATTTTTTCTGCTGTAAATTTTGATATTACATTTTTTGAAACATCAAGTAATTTTACCATATCAAATACAGCACCACTAACACTCATTTTGTTTAGTTCAAGTTTGAATTCACTAATGTCTGCATCTTTATTTGCTCTTCTCCAAGGTTCAAAGTTAGAATTTGCAATATTTAATAAATATTCTACAACAGCTTCTTCTGGAATACCTTCTTCATGGTAATAGCTTACCGCTGCTTCTGGGTCTTTTCTTTTACTTATCTTTCTCTTGTTTCCATTTTCGTCTTTCATTATTGTTGCTGTATGTGCATACTTAGGTGGTTTAAACCCTAAAGCTTTAAATAGTTCCAGATGTAAAGGAATTGATGATACCCATTCGTCTCCACGTATTACATGCGTTGTTCTCATAAGGTGGTCATCTATTGCATGTGCAAAATGGTATGTTGGTAAACCATCTGCTTTTATTATTACTATATCTTGATCATTTTCTGGAAATTCTATATTTCCTTTTATAACATCTTTATGTTTAATCTTTCTATCTTCTCTTCCTTGTGATTTGAATCTTATAATATATTTTTCTCCATTTTTGATTTTTTCTGCTGCTTCATCTATTGGAAGTGTTCTATATTTTGCCCAAACTCCATAGTAACCTGTTCTTATTTTTGCATTTTCCTGTTTTGTTCTTATTTCTTCTAGTTCTTCTGGTGTACAAAAACATGGATATGCTAGTCCTCTCTTTATTAAAGATTTTGCATAAGCTTGGTAAATATCTTTTCTTTGGCTTTGTTTATATGGTCCATAGTTTCCTTTTTCTTCATTCTCTCCAACCATTCCTTCATCAGGATTTATTCCAAAGTCTTTTAAGCTATTTACAATTTGTGCTGTACCATTTTCAATTTCTCTTTTTTGGTCTGTGTCCTCAATTCTTAGTATAAACACACCGTTTGATTGCTCTGCCAATTTTCTATCTATTATTGCTCCAAATAAACCTCCAATATGTACAAATCCTGTTGGGCTTGGTGCAAAACGAGTAACCATTGCTCCTTCTGGTAAATTTCTTTCTGGATATTTTTCCTCATAATATTCTATTTCCTTTGCATTTGGAAATATTAAATCTGCTAATTCATTATAGTCCATTTTTATTTATCATTCCTTTCATATTTTCTTTCATTTGTCTTAATTACATTTCCGTATTTCATCATCCATGCTCATAGTAGTAATATTTTTTCTAATATTTTACGTAAAAAGCACTAAAAGACCACCTATAATGCTTAATATAAATCCCACAACTTTAAGTCCCAGTGTCGCACTATTTTGGTCACTAAAACTAAAAAAATGCTTTGCAAAATCTCGTGCATCGTATATTAATATAATACCTAACATAATAACTACTATTCCAATTATTACGATTGTTTTCATATATATTGCTCCTTTTTAAATTTACTTTAGAATTATATCATATATTTTCATAATTTTGTAGATTTTATATGAATTTTTGCAAAAATTATTCCATAATGTAACAAAAGAGCACCATTATTCAAGGTACTCCTTATATTTTTATTAGTAACTAAGTGTGTAGCCATTTGTTGCATCATATGACAATTGGATATTTGTATATCCATTTTACCTTTTAAATATAAATATTTAAAATTACCACTTGTATACCCTCCATTCGTTGGTTGCACTATGTTTTTTGTGGTTATTTTTATTTGTCCATTTTCTCCACCTAATACTATCTCCGCTATTATTTACTACTGAATACGTTGCATCTGCATCGCTACTATCAGTACTTCCCCTGGTTGTTTTAGTTGATGTATAGCTTGAAGATACTGTACTTCCAGTTTCACTTAAATATTCATGGTAATCTATATTTGCTCCAATTACTAATTCTTCTCCACATATTGTACATTTTCCATTCTCATAGTTATGTCCTGTTTTTGTAATAATTTCCGTTTCTACTGCCCCACATACTGTACAAGTTCTTTTTCTTTCACCATTTGTTGTACATGTTAAACTTACAGTAGTTACCCACTCTCCGTAACTATGCCCTGGGGCTGGTATTTCTGTCTCAATTGTTTTACCACAATTTTCACACTTTTTTTCTTTTTTACCAGAAGTTGTGCAAGTTGATTCAAGTGTTATTTTTTCTGCTCCCCATATATGTGAGCATATATCAATTTCCATCTTCTCCCAATCATTTTGCCCATTTTCTATTGTTTTATCTTGGTTTGAAATTTTCTCTTCTGTAGTTTCTGCTGTTTTTCTAGCCTTATTAAAAAAGTCATCCTGTAAAACAATTCCCAAACTTGCTCTAACCAAAATCATCAACAAAATAATTGTAATTATTAAGGAAATTAAAGTTATACCTTTTTGTTTTTGCATATTTTTTTCTCCTTTGTACTTAATTCTTAAAATAATTTTATAACAAAAATTAACAAAAAACAACACATTTCTTAATTTGTAACAAAAATGTAATATTTGAATTTTACAAAAATTTTTGGTTAACATATAAATAAGATTATTTTTTAGGAGGTTGAAAATTTTGAAAATTATTATATCATTAATTATACTTACGTTCTTTCTTACTGGTTGCAGTAATCAAAGAGGTAAAGAACCTGATATTACAGGAAATTATAGTTCTCAAAATTTATCATTTTCTAAAGAAAACTCTAAAACCCAAATAAATGAGCCTATTGAAACAGACCTTGCCACATTTAGTACAAAAATTTCTCAACCAGACCCAAACAGACAAACAAATATTACATTAACATGTCAATCCCTAAATGGTATAGTTGTAAAAATGAACGAAACATTTTCCTTTTGCAATACTCTAGGTCCCGCAAAACCCGAAAATGGCTATTTAAAGGCTGATACATTCGATAGTAATGGAAATACTATTAAAGCA
>CAZTBY010000089.1:0-4676 GCA_964612395.1 uncultured Clostridium sp.
TTATAACAAATAGATTTTTTGCATTAGAAGAAACTACTACAACAAATAGAGATTTTCAGATGAAACCAGAACAAAATGGCAACAACCAAGGTGCAAGTACATCTGTTACAAAAACAGGAAAAATTACCGTGGATGGAACAGAAGAAACATTATCAGAAAGTTATGAAACTTCAACTAGCGATGAAAGTGTCATTTTAGTTCAAAAAGGAGGAACAGCAACAATAGATGGTGCAACAGTTTCTAAAACAGGAGGAGATAGTTCAAACACAGAAAATTCAGAGTTTTGCGGAGTGAATGCTGGAATATTAGTAACAGAAAATTCAACAGCTACAATAAAAAATGCTAAAATAACAACGAATGCAAAAGGTAGCAATGCAGTATTTTCAACAGGTACTAATTCAAAAATATATGTAAGCAATACAACTATTAACACAACAGGAAGTGGTTCATCAAGAGGGCTAGATGCAACTTATGGTGGATATATTGAGGCAGATAATGTAACTATTAAAACTTTAGGGGGAAGTTCAGCAACACTTGCAACAGATAGAGGCGAAGGAACAATAATTGCTAAAAATTCTAACTTAGAAACAAATGGAAGCGGTTCACCAGTTATCTATTCAACAGGAGATATAAGTGTTGAAAACACAACAGGAACAGCAAATGGTTCGCAGATGGTAGTAATAGAAGGTAAAAACTCAGCAACAGTAGCGGATTCAACACTAATTGCAAGTGGTAAAGGCAACAGAGGAGACACAGACCAAGCAGGAATAATGATATATCAATCAATGTCTGGAGATGCAGGTCAGGGAACTGGAACATTTACAGCTAAAAATTCAAGTTTAAGCATACAAGAAAGTTCAAGCTACTATAAAACAGCACCAATGTTCTTTATAACAAATACAGATGCCGTTATAAATTTAAACAACACAAAATTATCTTATGAAAGTAATATGTTAATTAGCTGCAAAGGAACAAGTGAATGGGGTAAGACTGGTTCAAATGGTGGCAATGTAACATTAAATGCAGAGAAACAAGAACTTACTGGAAACATTGAGGTAGATAATATTTCAACTATAGTTATGAATTTAAGTAATAGCAACTATACAGGAACAATAAATAGTGAAAATACAGCAAAATCAATAACATTAAAACTAGATAGCAATTCAGAGATAACTTTAACAGGAGATAGCTATATAACAGCACTTGAAACATCAGATACAAGTTATAGCAATATAAACTTTAATGGCTACAAACTATATGTAAATGGAGTAGCAATAAATTAACTAAGCATTAAATCCAATAAGGGGGAATAACTATTGTAAGTTATTCCCCTTTATGATATAATTCAATCAAAATTTGTTGAATAGTTGGGAGTATTAGGATAAATAGGATATGATAGATGTTATTTCAAGAATATGGCTAGGAAATAATTGTGTTGGGTAGAATATAATTCAGGGAGGGAAAATGTTGAAAAGAGTAATATTGAAAATTGATGGAATGACCTGTGCTGCATGCTCTTCAGGCCTTGAAAAATATTTAAATAAACAGGAGCGGAATAAATAGTGTTTCCGTAAATCTTGTAATGAACAATGCAAACATAGAGTATGATGATAATAAATTAAAAATAGAACAAATAGAAAAGTTTATTGAAAAAGCAGGTTTTAAAAGTCTTGGAATAGATAATTTCAAAAAAGAGGAGAAAAGAAAGTCTAATGAAAAATATAAACTAATTGGAATTACAGTAATTTCTCTATTAATTTTATATATATCAATGTCTCACATGGTGGGACTTCCAGTTATTTCATTTTTAAATATGGTGAAATATCCTGTAAATTATGCTATTTCTCTTTTAATACTTACAATAATTGTAATGATATTTGGAAGAGACATTTTAAAAAATGGATATAAAAACTTAATACACAAAACGCCTAACATGGATACACTAGTTATGATAGGAGTTCTAGCAAGCTTTGCATATAGCATTTATGGAACTGCCAGAATTTTAACAGGAAGCACAGAATATGTAGAAAAGTTATATTTTGAATCTGCTGCAATTGTAATCTTCTTTATAAAGATAGGAAAATTTATAGAAAACAAAAATAAAGATAAAACAAAAGAAGCTTTGCAAGCCCTTATGAGCATAACTCCAAATGATGCTGTAATTATTAGAGATGGAAACGAAATTAAAGTTACAATAGATGAAATACAAAAAGGAGATATAGTAATTTGTAAACCAGGAGAAAAAATTGCAGTAGATGGAGAGGTAGTAAAAGGCACAACGCATATAAACGAAGCTTTTATTACTGGAGAAAGCACTCCAGTAAAAAAGGAAACTGGAGCAAAAGCTATTGCAGGGAGTATAAACTTTGAAGGAACAATTAAGTATAGAGCAGAAAAAATAGGAAAAGAATCTACTGTTTCAGAAATAGTAAGACTAGTTGCAAATGCCACATCAACGAAGGCTCCAATTGCAAAAGTTGCTGATAAAATAAGTGGAGTGTTTGTTCCAACAATTCTTGTAATAGCAAGCATAGCTTTTATTATATGGTGCATCATATCAAGAAATTTTGCATTTGGAATAAATATTTTTGTAAGCATATTAGTTGTTGCATGTCCATGTAGTTTAGGTCTTGCAACACCACTTGCAATAGTTATTGCATCAGGCAATGCAAGTAAAAAAGGAATACTTATAAAACAAAGTGAAGCATTAGAAAATTCACACAAAGTAAAAACTATATGTTTTGATAAAACAGGGACACTAACAAAGGGGGTTTTAAGTGTTTCAAAAATATATAATTATACAAATCTAAGTGATGTAGAGCTTTTTAAGGATATTGCAAGTATTGAGAAAGAATCAGAACACCCAATAGCCATGGCTATTGTAAATAAAGCAATAGAAGAAAAAATTGAATTAGAAGATGTAAAAAGTTTCAAAGCAATACCAGGTTTTGGTCTAGAAGCTTCAACTAAAGAGGATAACAAATACTTAATAGGAAACAGAAAATTAATGGAGCAAAATAATATTTCAATAAGTTCTGTACAAGATGAAGAAAACTTAATAAATGATGGAAACAGCATATTATTTGTAGCAAAAAATGGAAAAATAGTAGCTTTAATTGGAGTTAAAGATATTTTAAAAGATAATGTTGTAGAGGTAATTAAAAAGCTTAAGAAACAAAACATAGAAGTTGTAATGCTTACAGGAGATAACGAAAAAACAGCCCGGAATTATTGCAAAACAAATTGGAATAGATAATGTAATTAGCGATGTTACGCCCAAAGAGAAAGCAGAAAAAATAAAAGAACTAAAAAAACATGGAATAGTAATGATGTGTGGAGATGGAATAAATGATAGTGTGAGTCTAGTTACAGCGGATATAGGAGTTTCAGTATCTACAGGCACAGACATAGCAATGGATTCAGCAGGAATTGTAATTATGAATGATAATCTAAATAGGATAAACGACTTAATAGAAATAAGCCACAAAACAATAAGAAATATAAAACAGAACCTGTTTTGGGCATTCTTCTATAATATATGTATGATTCCAATTGCATGTGGAATATTTGTAAAATTCGGAATTGTATTAAATCCAATGATTGCAGCACTTGCAATGACTGTAAGCAGCATAACTGTAGTTATAAACGCACTGAGATTAAAAAGTTAGAACCTACAAAAATTAAAAATAAAAGTGAGTAATCTTCTTGAAAATTACTCGCTTTTATGATATAAGTATACAATATATATTTTATAAAATAGTATCATGTGTAATATATTCACACAACGAGCAACGTTTTTGTATAAAAGTAAGGAGTAAAGTATGGGAATATTCGAAATCGTATTATTAGGAATAGGTTTAGCAATGGATGCCTTTGCAGTATCAATCTGCAAGGGACTTTCCATGAAAAGAATGAATTGGAAAAATGCAATAATTATAGCATTATATTTTGGAGCATTTCAAGCAGCAATGCCTATAATAGGTTATATTTTAGGTACAACATTTGAAAGTTTTGTAACAACAATTGACCACTGGATTGCATTTATTTTGTTATCTTTTATAGGTGGAAATATGATAAAGGAATCTTTTGATAAGGAGGATAACAAGAAAAATGATAGAGTAGATTTCAAAACAATGATAGTTCTTGCACTAGCAACAAGTATAGATGCACTAGCTGTTGGTATAACATTTGCATTTTTTGATGTAAACTTAATACTTGCAATATCTATAATTGGTGTAATAACATTTATTGTTTCTTTATTAGGAGTTAAAGTTGGAAATAGATTTGGAGATAAATACCAAAATAAAGCAGAGCTAATGGGAGGAATTATACTAGTTTTACTCGGCATAAAAATACTATTGGAACACTTGGATATAATTCATTTCTAATATGCTACTAATTATAAAAAAATATAGTAATTTAAGGAGGAAATTATTTTGAAAAAAATTAAAAAAATATTTGGAGAAATTAACCTAACTTGGTCAAAATTAGTAATATTTGCTGTTATAGCTGGTGTATATACTGCACTTATGACATTAATTCCAATTTTAAAAGATACTTCGTTTCATGATATAGCTGTAACATTTGAAGTTTGGATTTTATTTGGAATTATCATAATTATGAATAGTAAATCTGCTGTGGATTCGGCATTAAAATGTTTTGTATTTTTTTTAATA
>CAZTBY010000090.1:0-4577 GCA_964612395.1 uncultured Clostridium sp.
CATAACTCCTCACTTACCAGTTGATTCCGACTTTAGTTAACTTTTCTTCTTGATTATTTTTTTCTGCTCTAATTTTTCTTTTTTGATACATATCCATTTTAATCTTCACCCTCTTCTATTATTTGTTTATTTTCTATCATATCTAACATTCTAATATGAAAACCATTATTTTGGTAAAATCTATCATAATTCTATCTCCTTTGATACCTACTGTTCAATTGCTTATTCAAGTTTCTTTTACTCTTTGATTTCTGATTTTGTGCTTTCTCCTATGTATCCTCCAACATTTATTACATAGATTTCATCTGCCATGTCTATTTTTCTTTTATGCATGTCGTCTAGCATTTCTTTGGTTTTTGTTAGGGTTCCCCTCGTCCATGTTTATATTTTCCTACCATTGGTTTTCTCATTTATATTAATAGTTAAGGGCGTATGCTATACGCCCCCCTTTATTAGAATTTGTATTGATTTTTATCTGCTCTATCATCAAAGTTTCTATCATAATCTGTTGTTCCATAAAACCAGTCTGTTTTTTTGTTTTTTCCGCTTCCTTTTTTTCCACTACTTAGACCTATATCCATTATTGCAAGCAATGGTATTATTACTGCAATTATTGATATGAATAGTGATAAATATGTTGCAGTTGTTGGTGTAGCTTCTATTATCGTTCTCAAATTTTGATATGCATCAACACCAAAGTACATACATTGTGCAATTAAATAAACTACTGCACCAAGCATCTTCCTTTTTGCAACAAGTATTATACATGCAAATGTTACAAACAACAATACAACTTCAAATGTTACATTCATTGGAGTTATTGGTAAGCCTGCGTCTGCTGTAAATGCTATCATTATCAATAATCTAAATACCCAAAAAACCCCTGCAAATGCTGTAATCACGTAACCAAACATCTTTTGTTCCCCCTTGTAAATTTATTTGTTTCTATTTTATACATTATTTTATAAATTGTCAACAATAATTACATCTCTTTTTAAATTTTTATTTTCTATTACTCCTAAACCTAAATATCTGTTATTATTGTAAATTGAATATGCTCCATCTGCCAAATTTTCTTTTAGCTTTACTCCATTTAGAAAAAGTACTGTTTTTTTATCATTTAAGTTTATTTTTGGAATGTCCTTAAAACATTCTTCAATGCTGATTATTTTAGCTTTATCTAAATCTTCTAATGTGCATGCATCTTTAGTCTCAAATTTGTCTACTCTTGTCCTCCTTAGGTTTTGCATAAGTCCAACTGTTCCAAGTTTTGTAGCAATATCCTCACATAATACTCTTATATATGTTCCTTTTGAACAACTTACTTTAAATGTTATTATATTATCCTCAAAATTCAATAAAGAAATTTCCATTATCTCTATTTTTCTTACAGGTATTTCAACAGTTTGTCCTCTTCTTGCATACTCATAAGCTTTTTTTCCATTAATTTTTATTGAAGAATATATTGGTGGTGTTTGCACTTGCTTGCCTAGAAAATTTTGAAATACCTCCTTTATTTGTTCCTCAGTTATTTTAGGCACTTCTTTTCTTTCTATTATTTCTCCTTCAATATCCCCTGTTGAACTTTTTTCACCTAAAGCTAATTCTGCAATATATGTTTTATCATGTTCAATTAAATACTTAGATATTTTTGTGGCTTTGCCTACAAGAACTGGTAATACACCTGTTGCATTAGGATCTAAAGTTCCTGTATGGCCTACTCTTGAAGTGTTTAATGTTTTTTTTACTACATTTACTACATCATGTGATGTATAACCTTTTGGTTTATCAATAATTATAATTCCATCCATTATTTTTTCCCTATTTTAAATGTTTTTTACATTCTGTTATAATTTTTTCTTTTGCCTTTTCAAAAGAAGTACCTGTAATTATTCCACCAGCCGCTCTCATGTGTCCTCCACCGCCAAACATTAGACATATGTCTGATACATTTACATCATTATTTGAACGAAGTGAAAGTTTGAATGTGTTTTTTTCGGTTTCCCTTAGAAATATTGATACCTCCACACCTTCTATGTCTCTTCCAATGTCCACTATTCCATCATGGTCTTCTGATTTAGTATTTTCTTCATCTTCTTTTGTTATATATGTAAATGCAATTTTTCCATTTTCTAATAATTCTATTCTATTCATTGCAATTTTTCTTAGTTCAAATTTTTCCTTTGAAACTGTTTGTAACGTTCTTTTATATATACTTGAAACATTAACTCCTTTGCTTAATAATTCTGCTGCAAATTCAAATGTTTCTGGCTTTACATTTTGATATTGAAATCCACCTGTATCTGTAATTATTCCTGTTAAAAGGCATGTTCCTATATCTTTTGTAATTTTTACTCCTAATGTTTTTAATACCGTAATTAGTATTTGGCAACATGCTGGCGATGTAGGGTTTACAAAATTATAATCTGCAAACATTGTGTTTGCTTCATGGTGGTCTATTTGTATTTTAGTATTTGCATCTTCAAAGTAATTTGCAAAACCATTTAATCTTTTTATATCTCCGCAATCTAGTGCTATTGCTAGATCGTAATTTTCGCTTTTCCCTTCTTCTTTTATTTCATTTACACATGGCAGGAACTCAAATATTTTTGAATATTTTGGTATTATTACATCAACTTCTTTTCCAAGTTGTTTTAAACCCATATACATTGCTAAACTACTTCCTACTGCATCTCCATCTGGTACTTCATGTGTTAATATTACTATATTTTTACTTTCAATTATTTCTTCCTTAATATTATCTAGAGTCATTTAAACCTCTTTTCTTGTAAAGGGGCAGTTGATATTTAACTGTCCCTTATACATTAATCTTCTTTTTTATTTTGGTCTAATTCTTTCATTACTTGTTCTAATATTCTGTCTATTTTTTCTCCATAAACTAAACTTTCATCTAGTTCAAAAACAAGTTCTGGTGTTACCCTCAAGTTCATTTTTTCTGCTATTCTGCTTCTTATAAAGCCTGATGCGGCTTTTAAGCCTGCTAGAGTTTGTTTTACATTTTTTGAATTTATAATGCTAACACTTACTCTAGCATATTTTAAATCTGGTGATGTTTTAACTTTTGTAACACTAATCATTCCTGTTACATTTGAATTTTTAACCTCATAATTAATTATATTACTTAGTTCTCTTTTTAATTCCTCATCTACTCTAGCCATACGGTTAGAATTTGTATGTTTTTGCATTTTGCCTCCTTATTTTATTTGCTCCATAATAAATGCTTCTATTATGTCTCCTTCTTGTATGTCGTTGAAGTTTTCTAATTGAATACCACATTCATATCCTGCTTGAACTTCTTTTGCATCGTCTTTCATTCTCTTTAGAGAAATTAGTTTTCCTTCATGTATTACAACATTGTTTCTAATTACTCTTACTCCTGCATTTCTTGCAACTTTTCCATTTGTTACATAACATCCTGCAATTGTTCCAACATTTGATATTTTGAATGTTTGTCTTACTTCTGCATTTCCTATTATTGTTTCTTTAAATACTGGGTCTAGCATTCCTTTCATTGCTGCTTCAACGTCTTCTATTGCATTGTATATTACTGAGTAAATCTTAATTTCTACTCCATCTTTTTCTGCCATATCTTTTGCTATTGGTTCTGGTCTTACGTTAAAAGCAATTATTATAGCATTTGATACTTTTGCAAGTGTAACATCTGATTCTGTTACAGCTCCAACATTTGCATGGATAACTTTTACTTTAACTTCTTCATTAGATAGTTTTTCTAATGATTGTTTTACTGCTTCTACAGAACCTTGTACGTCTGCCTTTACTATTATGTTTAACTGTTTTAAGTTTCCTTTTGAAATTTGGCTAAATAAATCATCTAATGTTACTCTATGTGTAGCATTTAAAGCTTTATCCCTTGCTTGACGTTTTCTCTTTTCCATTAAGTGTTTAGCTGTTTTTTCGTCTTTTACTTCATAGAATGTTTCACCAGCTTCTGGTACTTCTGTAAAACCTGTAATTTCAACTGGTGTAGATGGTCCAGCTTTTTTTAATTTTTTGCCATTTTCATCTGCCATTGTACGAATTCTACCTATTGTAGAACCAACTAGTATTGTATCTCCTACATCTAATGTACCACGTTGTACAAGCATTGTTGCAACTGGTCCTTTTGCTTTATCTAGTTTTGCTTCTATTACAACACCTTTTGCTTGTTTGTTAGGGTTTGCTTTTAATTCCTTCATATCTGCTACTAATAATACCATCTCTAGTAATGTATCTATATTTTGCTTTTTCTTTGCTGAAATTGGAACATAGATTGTATCTCCACCCCATTCTTCTGGTACTAGGTCGTATTCCATCAATTCTTGTTTTACTCTATCAATATTTGCACCGTCAACATCTATTTTGTTTATAGCTACTATTATTGGTATTCCAGCTGCTTTTGCATGGTTTATAGCCTCTATTGTTTGTGGCATTACACCATCATTTGCTGCAACAACTAGTATTGCAATATCTGTTATTTGTGCACCTCTTGCACGCATTGCTGTAAATGCTTCGTGTCCTGGTGTATCTAAGAATGTTATTTCCCTATCATTTATTTT
>CAZTBY010000091.1:0-4421 GCA_964612395.1 uncultured Clostridium sp.
ACATCTTCTTGAAGTGAACGCCAAGTGTTGCAACCAACAATGCCATCTGCGGATAGTCCTCTTGAACGTTGGTAGTTTCTTACCGCTTCTTCTGTTCTTCCTCCAAAAATTCCATCTAACCCACCTGTTCTATATCCTAATGTATTTAAATCATCTTGGGCTATTAATACATAGGTGCTTATACTTCCTCTTCGAACAATTGGATATCCTCCTGTTGAGCAAGCTGGTCTGCCAAAACGTTTATCAAAATGAACCCATGTTGGAGTAAGGTTTGCTGGTTCTACATAAGACCACACTCCTGATTCTTGAGCTAAGTTTCTTAAAGCATTTCTCTCGCTATTGCTTAGCCTTTGACCTACATCAAAAGCCACGCCCGCATAGTGTTGTGATAAATTGCTATGACCACCTTCCCATGGTCTTTTAAATGCAAAACCTACTGGAATTGGTTTTCCATATAAATACTTTGTTGTATTCCAACTCTGCATTGCTCTTTTTGTTGTCCACAAAGTGTTACTATTACTAGAGCCTCTAAATTCTCGAACCAATAAGCTTCTATTTGTATTATAAGGCATTGGTTCATTTTCATTTCTATAATATGTCTCCATACGGTTTGTGTCGTTATTAAAAACAATTATCTTTGCCATAAAAATTCCTCCATAAAAGTCTTAGTATATTTTATGACTTTTATGGGGGAATGGTTAAATGTCTGGACTTTTTATTCATGTTTATTTTCTCTCAAATACCTATCTAACATTTTATCCATACTTGAAATATACTCTGTATCTTGTTTTACTCTATATTTTTCATATTCTGTATTTGCTTTTTCTATTGCCTTTTTATGTGATATAGAGCAAGCATTATCTAATACATTTTTTCTTTTAAATTTTAATAAGTCATCTGTTGCATTAATCCAATTTTGCATTGTCATTACATGTCTTTCTTTTGCTTCATCTTCAGCAAATACCAAAAACACATTAGTTAAATCATTCAATTTGTTTATTTCTTCTTCATTCAAATAATTTTTTGCTATTATAACATCATATTTATATATTAAACCATTTGGACTGTTTTTCCAGTTTGTAAGTCCCATATTTTCTTTGTTGGAGTTTACCCTAGTATAAATTAGCTCTGCCACCGTTTTTCCAGTAATAGCACTTTGTATATTTTCTATTTTATTAAACATTTTCATCACTCCTTAATTAACCCATACAATTACAAGAAAAAATGCAGTCTTTTCTAAGAAAAAACCACATTTTTTTGTCCATTTATTGGTTAATTAAGGACATTATTATTTTACAACATTTTACACAAAAAAGAAGACTGTTGAACAAAATATTTTTACATACTTTGTCAACAGTCTGGATACTTGGTTCCTCAAGTATCCTTTATTCTGTATAATTATCTATATCCAATTCTCCTTCAAAATTTCTATCTGTTAATTCTTCATCTATTTCATATCTTCCATTTTTATATCTTAATATAAAGCCCTCACTTACAACTTTCCTTATTTCGTCTGACAGGTCAGTTGCCTCAAAAACTTTTCTTTCTCCAAATTTGGTTAAATATATTTTGTCTGGGTTTGCATTTAATACGTAATATAGTCCATCTTCTCTTGTTTTAGTATTTGTTTTACTTAACGAATTTAATAATTCCTGTAAAAAGTTTGTTGTTTCATTGCTTTTGTATCTGTTTTTTATATTGTTAAATAAACTTAGTCTCAGATTTCTCATCTCCTTTAATTTAAAGTGCTTTCTCCGTTTTTATAATTTATATCTATTCCTGGTTGAATATTATAAACATATACATTGAAGCATATTCCTTCTCCCTTATCTTCTACAGATTGTGCTTCTATTTCTACTCCACTTGCAACTAAATTGTCATTTTCAAATATTGGTGTTACTCTGTATAGAACATGATTTTTTGTTGTTCTTACATATTCTGCAACCATATTCTCAAATGGAAGCATACCCTGAACATTCATATACCTTGTGCCTGTTATTAAGTTTTTTTCATTTGCATTTTCTGCTGTTAGTTGATAACCTATTAAATGACAACGGTTATATAGGTATTTACCTTCAACAATATCATATTTTGCATTTTGCCAACCTGATGGTTTTACACTGTTTATTGCTCCTCTTTCTTCTGTTGGCATTGTCTCAATACCTACCTTTGCAAATGCAGGACCACATCTTCCCAAATAATCTAATGGGCTATAATCTTCAAATGTATCTCTTGCAAAGTCTTCTTCATTAAAGTCTGGTTCGTTATCGTTTAAAACAACATATGGTTCATTTTCAAATTTTGGAATTGTGGTTAAGTCAAAAGACGTGGTATAATTAATTTTGTTATACGCATTAGAACTATTAAGTAGACCATCTAAATCTATATTAAAGTATGTTGCAATGCCTAGAAATAAAGCTATTGCTAAGGTTAATAATAATTTTGAGAAATTTGTTTTATTCTTTTTCATATGTTCACTCCATTTGACTAGTATTATATCATGAAATTTGCTATCTTCAAGATTTTTTACAAAATTTATAAAAAACACCCACATTTTGGGTGCTTTTTGTTATGATTTTTCCATTGCTTGTTTTTTAGGGTATACTACTTTTCCAAATTTAAAACTATTTATAGCTTTTTGTATTTCTACTAAAACTATTGGTAAGAATGAGATTATGCCTACGCAAAACCATTGTTTAGCTGTTAATGGTACACTATCAAATATTTGCGCAAGTCTTGGTTGTAAGATTACCACTGCTTGCAATATTAAGCCTATTACCACTGCTCCAATTAGATAAACATTGTTTAAAATTCCTGTTTTGAATATAGATTCCTCGCTTTTTATATTGAAGCTATGCATTAATTCTAGTGCACTTAGTGCAAAAAATGCCATTGTTCTTCCTGTTCTTAAACCATAAAGCTTGTTCCCTAAAGCAAAGGTAAATAACGTTATTGTTCCTATCATTATACCTTCTATAATTATTTTACCCCATAATCCTCCTGCAAATAGGCTTTCATTTACCTTTTTAGGCTTTTTATTCATTATGCCTTCTTCCATCGGTTCTAATCCCAGAGCAATGCCTGGCAGAGAGTCTGTAACGAAGTTTATCCATAGTAACTGTATTGCTAAAAGTGGTGTATCAAAACCTAACACAAGTCCCATAAACATTGTTACTATTTCCCCTACATTTGTGGATATTGAGAAATGTACAGATTTCTTTATGTTATCATATATATGCCTTCCTTCTTTTACAGCTTCTATAATTGTTACAAAATTGTCATCTGTTAATATCATATCAGCCGCATTTTTTGCAACATCTGTTCCTGTATCTCCCATTGCAATTCCTATATCAGCATTTTTTAGTGCTGGTGCATCATTTACACCGATCTCCTGTCATTGCTACAACATTTCTCTGGCTTCTAAATGCTTTTACTATCCTTACTTTATGCTCTGGCGATACTCTTGCAAATACTGAGTATTTCATTATGTTTTTTTCTAGTTCCTCATCTGATATTTTATCTAGTTCCTGTCCAGTAATTGCTACATCTCCAAACTTTAATATACCAAGTTTTTCAGCTATTGCCTTTGCCGTTAAAATATGGTCACCTGTAATCATTACAGTTTTTATTCCTGCTCGTTTACACTCAGCAATTGCGTTCTTTACGCCTTCTCGTGGTGGATCTATCATTCCTATAAGCCCACAAAAGGTTAAATTGTTTTCTAAATTTGTATCTATTTTTTGTGGCAGAATGTCTATATCCTTATATGCAACTGCAATTACTCTTAATGCCATCATTGCCATTTGCTCGTTTTGTTTTACTATGTGCGAAGCCTCACTTGGTGTTAGCTTCTTTTCTCCATTTTGCGTACTATAATAATTGCATCTTTTTATTAGCACATCTGGAGCACCTTTTGTAATAATTCTATATTTATTTCCTATCTTGTGAATTGTTGTCATCATTTTTCTTTCTGAGCTAAATGGAATATCATTTATTCTTGGCATTTCATTATATAAATCTGTTTTTGTATTTCCTAAGTTCTGTGCTGCTTGAACTATTGCTTTTTCAGTTGCTTCTCCTTCTATTTGCCCGTTTTGAGTTGTACAATCTGTACACATTGCACCAAATTTTAAGAGTTGCTCTTGGCTTCCATTTTCCAAAGTGAATATTTTTGTAACTTGCATTTTATTTTGTGTAAGTGTTCCTGTTTTATCTGATGCAATAACTGTACTACTTCCAAGTGTTTCTACTGCAGGGAGTCTTCTTATTATGCTATTTTTTCTTGCCATTCTCGTAATTCCAATTGATAGCATTATTGTAACAACCGTTGGTAAGCCCTCTGGAATTGCTGCAACCGCGAGCCCTACTGATGCCATAAATATTTCCATTACTGGTATATGTCTTGCAAGTCCTATTAAAAA
>CAZTBY010000092.1:0-4368 GCA_964612395.1 uncultured Clostridium sp.
AAGAAGCAGCAGATGTAATTTTAACAGATGATAACTTTGCAACAGTAGTTTCAGCAGTAGAGGAAGGTCGTCGTATTTATGATAACATACTAAAAGCAATACAATTTTTACTATCAAGCAATATAGGAGAAATAGTAACACTATTTGTAGCAATACTAATAACACCATGGTTAGCAAATAAATTTGGAATAGATATAAATTTAATACAAACGTTACTACCAATTCATTTATTATGGATAAACTTAGTAACAGATTCACTACCAGCTTTAGCATTAGCAGTAGACCCAGCAGAAGCAGATGTAATGGAAAGAAAACCATTAAAACATAAGGGCGGAGTATTTACAAAAGGAATGACATGGAGAGTAATATACCAAGGTATAATGATAGGACTTATAACACTTGCAGCATTTGTATTAGGTTTAAGTACACCAAATAGAACACCAGAAGAAAAGGTTATAATAGGTCAAACGATGGCATTCTATGTACTTGCATTATCAGAACTAGTACACATATTTAATATAAGAAATAACCATAAATCAATATTCAAATCAAACCCATTCAACAATGGAAAACTAATACTAGCCCAAATAGTATCAGCATCATTAATGTTTATAATACTATTCACATCACACCTAAGAGAAATATTTAGTATAACATTATTACCAAAAGAACACATCTTTGAAATAATATTACTAGTATTCTCACCAATAGTAATAGTTGAATTATTCAAACTATTAAAAATAAATGGAAAAGAATAAAGGGTATTGACAAGATTTACAATATATGATAAAAATTTAAATATCTTCGAGGGAGCTAAGCAAACAGCAAGGCTCCCATTTTTTATAAAATAAAAAGGAGAAAAGCTATGAAAATTGAAACAAAACTCGCATTTAAGAATTTGGTAAAAATAAAAAAAGAACAATATTTACATGCATTTCACTAATATTATGTTCAACGCTTATTTTAACAACAATAATGTTAATATCTAGCATAAAAAATGGAGTTTCTGAAAGTTTCAATACTGAGTATAATGACTATCATTTTATTTTAAATAGCTTATCTCCTGAACGTTTTAACATAGTAAAGAGTAAACCGTATATAGATAAAATATACATACAAAAAAGTGAAGGTTCACCAATGGAAAGGGTAGATTCATCATATGTACCAACAGGTAATATAAAAGTATATTTGAAATATGATAATATAAAAAATGTGTGTAACTATTCTAATTATATAATTTCAGGCTTAAACTTATCGGAAAATGAAGCAAAATTTATTAAACAATTTTGTGGCTTTAATAAACAATTGCTTACGGTAAATGGTTTTATAGATGTTGAACCTAATATAAATAATGAAGGTTTTGCAGATTGCAAAATGAGATTAAACTATTCCTATATAATTAACATTATGATAATTGTAGCAATAGGAGCATTTTCTATTTTCTTTATAATTATCTTATACAATGCATTTTTGATAACAATTAATGAGAGAAAAAGAGAATATGCAGTATTAAACAGCGTTGGCGGAACAGAAGGACAAGTACTAAAAATGATTTTTACAGAAGCAATTTTTATGGGAATTATTGGTATAGTAATAGGTTTTATACTTGCAATATTTATTGCAAACAGTATTTTATAGCATATTAAATAGTGCAGGATATTACTTTAAACTTACAATTACTGCGATATATATAGTACTTATTGCTATAAACATTTATCTATCAGTTCTAATTCCAAGTGTAAAGGCAAGCTCAACTTCTGTAATTCAAGGAATAAGGAATAACAAGCAAATAAAATACAAAGGTAAAAACTCTATTCTAGAAAAGACATTACCAATTGAAGGCAAAGTTGCAATAAAAAATATAAAAAGAAATAAAAGTAAATATAGGTTAATTACGTTACTTCTTATAATATCAATAACATCATTTATAGCAATGAGTACATACCTTAAGTATGAAAAAGAAACAGCAGATATTGCTACAGAATATGATGTTGATGCAGGTTTCTGGGCTACCTATAAAGATTATGAAACAATATTAAAAGAATATAATAAAAAATTAGAAATCATTAAATATCATAAATTAGGAGTTGACTTCTTTTTGGTTGACCCAGCAAATGCAGTTTTAGAAAATACTGTTAGCTCTAAAAACATGATAATACAGAAAGCGTTGGAATGAATATTATTGCTTTAGAAGATACTAAATATAATAAATATATAAAAGAGGTAAATGGTAAATATGGAGATTTTATAATTTATAACATAATTAATATTTCTACACGAGAAGAAAATGAAAACAAATATGAATATACTTCAGCATTTAAAGAAAATAGTAATTTGAAATTGAAACTGGTGGAGCAGATACAACTAGGAGATTTTATTTCAGATTACAATGTTATTGATGAAAGCATTTTAAATGGAAAATATATTTTAACAGATAAAATCATAGATGGATTTAGAGAAGTAAAAAATGATAGTATACCTACATTATTCATGAATTTGGAAACATTTGAAAGATTGGATAAATATATAAATGAAACAAGCGAAGATATATCCAAAAGAAATTTTTGGTTCTACAATGAAACTACTTTAAACGTAAAAATTAAATGTGATAACGTAATTGAATTTAAAAACTATATAGATGAAGTTAATAAAAGTAGAGAAGATAAAATATGGGTAGATTATTATACTTTGGAAAACCAAGAAAAGTTAATCTATATAAACATAGTAGAACTATTGTTAAGAACCATTATGATAGCAATAATAACAATAGGCATTGTAAGTACAATAAATATAATGAATGCTAGTTTATGTGAAAGAAAAGAGGACTTTAAGATTTTACATAGAGTAGGTGCAACCAAGAAAGACATTAGAAAAATTTTAGTATATGAAACAGTTTTTATGTTTATAAAAGCAGCAATTATTTCGGCTATAATATCAATACCTATAATATGGGGTATTATAAAACACATGGAAAACGTGATAACCATAAACAAAATCTTAGTACCATTTGGAAGTATAGGAATATATTTAGCAATAATGCTTGTAATAATGCTAATTATAACCGTATATTCGAGCAAAACAATAGAAATAGAAAGCAATTAAAATTTGCAAAGTTAACATAAGTGTGGTATAATTAGACATATAAACTTTTGCAAAATTACAAGATAGAAGTAGATTATTTACATAGGTATTTAATCTACTTTTATCATATGCATAATATGGCAAGAAATTTTGTCATTTTTCTCTTGACTATGCGTAAAAATTAATGTATTATATTATAAGTAGATAAAAAGGAATAAGGTGAAAAAGATATATGTTATGTTCAGTATGCCATAAAAATATGGCTGTAATTTTTACTAAAAAGATAGATGGAAATAATAATAGCGAAATGGAAGGATATTGCTACGATTGTGCCAAGAAAAAGGGAATAAACCCATTAGATGTTTTAGCAAAACAATCAGGCATTACAGAAGAACAAATAGATAATATTTCAAAACAATTTGAAACTATGCTTGGGGAAATAACAGAAGATATTTCTCCAGAAGATTTAGAAAATATAGAGGGTGAATCTGCAAATTTAGGTTCAATATTCTCAAATATATTAGGTGGAAAAGGTCCAGAAAATTCAAAAGAAAGCGAGCAAAAAAGCAATACAAGGGTTAAAACAAAACCAAAAGAAAAGAAAAAAAGTTTTCTAGAAATGTATGGAACAAACTTAACAGAAAAAGCAAGAAAAAATGAATTGGATGAAGTTGTTGGAAGAAAAATGGAAATTGAAAGGGTTATACAAATTTTAAACAGACGTTTAAAGAATAACCCATGCTTAATAGGAGAACCAGGTGTTGGTAAAACAGCCATAGCAAATGGGTTAGCCATAAAAATTGCAAGACAAGAAGTGCCAGCAAAACTTTTAAATAAAGAAGTATATTTACTTGATATGACAGCTGTTATTGCAGGAACACAATTTAGAGGTCAATTTGAAGGAAGAATGAAAGCAATAATAGATGAATGTAAACAAACACGAAATATTATATTAGTAATAGATGAAATTCACAATATAATAGGAGCTGGAGATGGAGATCATTCAATGAATGCAGCTAACATTTTAAAACCATCACTTGCAAATGGAGAGGTTCAATTAGTAGGAACAACAACTTTAAAAGAATATAGAAAATACATAGAAAAAGATACTGCATTAGAAAGAAGACTTCAACCTGTATTAGTTGAAGAACCATCTGTTCAAGCAACAATTGAAATGCTAAAAGAAGTTAAAAAATATTACGAAGATTTCCACAAAGTTTCAATATCTAATGACGTAATAGAGCAAACTGTTAAAATGTCTGAAAAATATATACATGATAGATTTTT
>CAZTBY010000093.1:0-4356 GCA_964612395.1 uncultured Clostridium sp.
GTTATCTCCATATCTTTTTTTCAAACCTGTTCTGCATAATTCTTTAAAATAATCCGCATGTGTCTTATATTCTTTTGGTACTTCGTAATTTGGAAGCTTTGTGTTTCCAAATTCAAAATCGAAATTGCATTTTTCTGCAATTTTTACAGTGTTTTCTATTGCTTCAGGTATGTTTTTAAAATACTCGGTCATTTCTTCTGGTGATTTTACATAGAATTCATCAACGCCCATTTTCATTCTATCTGAATCACTCATTTTTTTGCCTGTTTGAATACATAATAATATTTCATGAATATATGCATCTTCTTTTTTTAAGTAATGTGAGTCATTTGTTGCAACTAAAGGGATATCAAGTTCTTTAGAAAGTTCCACAAGTCTTTGATTTACTAGCACTTGCTCTGGCAAACCATTTGGTTGCACCTCTAAATAATAGTCTTCTCCAAAAATATTTTTATGCCACAGTGCAATTCGTTTGGCCTCTTCCATGTCTTCTTTTAGAATTGCTTTATTTACACTTCCTGCCAAGCATGCACTTAAGCAAACTAAACCTTCATGGTATTTTTCTAAAAGTTCTAAATCAATTCTTGGTTTATAATAAAAGCCTTCAATAAATCCCATTGAAACTAAAATGCTTAAATTTTTATATCCTGTTTCATTTTTGGCAAGCAAAATCAAGTGTGAATATTTATTATCAATATTAGCTTCTTTATCAAATCTTGTACGTGGTGCAACATAAACTTCACATCCTATAATAGGCTTAATTCCAATCTTTTTACATTCTTTATAAAAATCAACCACACCAAACATAACACCATGGTCTGTAATTGCCATAGCCTTCATTCCAAGTTCTTTCGCACGTGATGGTAACTCTTTTATTTTATTTGCTCCATCTAATAAACTGAATTCTGTGTGTGTATGTAAATGTACAAAATCCATATTTTTTCTCCTAAAATTTCTCTATTTATGTTGTCTATTATATCATATATTTTTGAAAAAAGTAAGTAGTTTTGGGAACAAGATAGTGTCATTATTTGATATTTTTACATGTTTGTGCTATAATTAAATTATCAAAAAGGCTTTTTGCCAAATTATAAATGGAGGTAATCTCAAATGCTGAAGAAAATTATTCACTCTATTGTTCGGACTATTTTTGCACTCGCTATAATCGCTATTTCACTTTGGTGTTTATGGGTATCATTTAATTGGAAAGCTCTTGGTATTCCTGACAATTCATTTGGCTTTTTCCTTGTTGCTCCACTACTCCTTTATGGACCTCTTGTCCTAGGGTACGGAATTTATTTCATCACTCCAAAGTTTTGGGAAATTGTCATTTACCTTATTCTTTTTAAAGATATTCCTGGCGAGAGAAAAAGACTTATTAACTGGATTAATCGCCACAATATGGTTTATCTGTGGTAATACTTCCTTAACAGCGGTTTTACTTAAAACCGCTGTTGTTTTGCATTTTTTCCTGTTTATATTGGTTTTTTCTTATATTTATGATATAATATTTTAAAATATTGAAAGGATTTGATTTTATGAAACTTGCATCAGACAATGAAACTTTAGCAGAAAACAAGGCTTTAATTTTATATTTACTAAATAAAGTTAATAAACCCCTTGAAAACACTGCATTTTATAAATTACTTTTAACCTTTGAAGATATGAATTATTTTTATTTTCAACAGTTCTTACTAGATTTAATGGAAAATAAATATATTTTAAAAGGAACTTCTGAAAAAAACGAAACTATATATGAAATGACAGATGAAGGTAGACAGGCGATTGGTTTGGTTCAAGATTTAATACCTGGTTTTACAAGATTCCAAATTGATAATAAATTTAAAGAAGACTTGCGTTCTATCGAGGATGAATATTCTATTACAGCTGATTTTATCCCTGAAAGTGAAAACTCTTATACCGTGGTTTGCAAGATTACTGAGAATGGAAAAGTAACTTTTGAAGTTAAAACTTTTGCTGGTTCTAGGGAACACGCAAAATCTATTGTTGATAATTGGAAAAAAAATGCTATTAAGCTTTACCCTAAAATGTTAAAAATGCTTACAAAATAAAAGTAAAAAACACTAGTTAAAATCTGCTAGTGCTTTTTTATTAACTTTTGATTTTTTATAAATGTAATTCTGGTAATAGTTTTCTGTAATATGGCATTAATCCTATCTTATTTGGTGTTTGTTTTGGTAATTGCCAAAACATATAATCTGACCATTCATTTCCTTCAACTATTATTGGCTCCTGCTCTCCTATGCAGATATCCCAACCAACTTGTCTTATTTGTGGAATTTCTAAGGCTGCCTTTTTCACAAGTTCCTTTGCTTCATTAAATAATGGTATTTGAAAATCCTTAAATTCTATGTTTGATACTGGGTGTTTTTTATAAACTACCCCTGTGCAAGTTTGTGCATCTGCTGAAATTCTTCCAGTTTCTAGGTCTATTGGTGCTGATACTGCTCCAAATCCCATATTATCTACAAAACTTTCTGTTAAACCAAATTTAACAACACCATATACAACATCTACTTCTTTATTTGATTTTATAAGAGTAACAAGTCTCATACAATTCACTGCATGTGGATTAACTTTTGCCATGTCTTTGTGTTGTTTTATAACTCCTTCAATCACACCAATTTTCTTTTCTTTGATATAATTATACATTTCTTCTGTATTTTTAAAGTCTTTTAAGCTAAGCTTTTCTATGCTTCTTCCTGAATCTCCCTTATATGGTTTGCAGAATATTGTTTGATTTTTTTCTATGAATTCTTTAAATTCCACTAAACTCATTTTTTCAATATTTCCAAAATCTCTTTTTAGATATTTACTAAAACGTTCCGTGAATTTTGATTTATCATTAAAATATTCTCTATATGCCATATCATTTAAGTATTCTACTATTTTCTTGTTTCTAAATCTCGTAAGATATGTGTCTCTGTTTTCTGGTTTCATGTTATAGAATTCAAAAATTCTATAATCATTATGACCTGCACCATACTTTATTGTGCATGTGATCATATCAAAAAAAATACTTATTCTACTTTTCTTTGATTTTTCATGAACATAATCTATTGTTTTAAAAAATTCCTTATATTTCATCCCAAATATTGCTTTTAATTTATAAACTAACATATATAACACCCAATTTCTTTTAAATATTATTAAATTTTTCCATCATTCCAATTTTGTTTGGTGTGTGCTCTGGCAGTTGATATATATCATGCCCTGGAAACTCGTTTGCTTCTACAAAAATTGGACCATTACCTGTAAATGCCACATCCCACCCAATATATGCCATTTCAGGTACTATTTTTGATGCTTCTTTGCACATTTTTACTGCTTCATTCCAGAAGGGAATTTTAACCCCCTTTATTGTTTCCCCAGTCTCTGGATGCACTTCATATAATTTTTTATTTTTGTCTATTGCTTTATCTGATACCACTCCAGTTTTTACGTCTATTGGAGCTACCATTCCTCCACTATTAAAGTTATCTACAAATGAACCATTTCCCATTCTAAAGTAAGCACATATAACATGAGGTTTGTTGTCTTTTAGTATTGTTACCATTCTTACTGTGTTAATTGCTTCTGGATATATTTTACTTACTTCTTCGTTTTGTTTTATAACCTCTTCTAACTCGAAATTATGGTTTGATGCTAAATACTCATAAAGTTTTTCTGGACTTTTATATTTTTTAGTTTCTATTTTTTCAATACCCTTACCACAACCACCATCTATTGGTTTCGCCATAAAAGTATCATGTCTTTTTATGAATTTAATAACATCTCCTTTTGATGAATTAGTTACATCTATCCAGTCTCTTTTTAAATATTTTTGAAATATTTTATTAAATTCATTTTTGTTTTCAAATATGTGAAAATATGCTTTGTTATTGTATTTTTCAATTAAATTGTTGTTTCTTCCTCTTGTTATATAGGTATCTCTTTGAGCATCTGTTAAGTTATACATTTCGAATAAATCATAATCCATATATCCTGCCCCATATTTTCTGGCACATTTTGCCATATCCAAAATTATTAAAATTCTCGAAGTTTTTGTTTTTTTATGAATCTCATTTACTTTATTTAGCATTGCCTTGTAGTTCATTTTTGTTAAACGTATTAAAATATATTTTATATTGTTCATTAACAACCCCCTTTTTTATACACGTTATGAACTTCTTTTTTTATCTTCATACTCTTTTAACCTTGCTCCATAGCTTTCGCAAGCTGCTTTTTCAAATGGAATTTTTGCATCTGCTTGTCTTAATATCTTACATACAAAATACTTAGCAAATTCTGGATTTAATACTAGAATTGGTCCTAAAATTGATGTTCCTATAAAGT
>CAZTBY010000094.1:0-4347 GCA_964612395.1 uncultured Clostridium sp.
TTTTTTAGGTTTGGGGTGTGGGGTATCCCTGCCACACTAACACTTTTTGAAGCAGTCAGCTAAAAAAGTGTTGTAGTGTGTTACAACACTTCACTTGTGTTAGTTATAAGTTCGAGCAAAGGAGGTATGATTTATGAGCTATGCAATAATTAGAAATGAGAAATATAAACGAGAAAATTTGAAAGGAATTTATCGCCACAACGAAAGAAGAAACAAAAATTATTCTAATAAAAATATCAATCAAGAATTATCTTACCTGAATTATTCATTGAAAGATTGTAAACACTCTTATGAAAAAGAATTTGAATTGATTAAAGAAAAATATAATTTAAAAGGACAAATAAAAAGTGTGAGTAATATTGTGTGTGAGTATATTATAACGTCTGATAAAGAGTTCTTTAATTCTATTGGTGCAGAAGAAACTAAAAGATATTTTGAAACTGCATATAAGTTTGTGTGTGGTTATAAGAACTTGGATGAACAATATATCTTATCTGCAAAAGTGCATATGGATGAAGAAACACCTCATATGCATTTAGTATTTATACCAGTAGTTCACACACAAGACAAACAAGGAAATAATATTGATAAAATTGCTTGCAGTGAGTTTTGGAAAGATAAAGATAGTTATAGACAATTACAAAATGCATTTTATAATTATATAAAAACTAATAACTTCAATTTAGAAAGAGGTAATGAAAACAGTAGAGTTCATTTATCTGTCGAAGATTATAAAAAGATAACTGGATTTGAAAATTCTAAAACAGTACTGCAAGATATTGAATTGCAATTACCAGATGTACCTAATATAAAAGATTTTAGTAAAATAATGCTTGGCAGAGATGAAAAAATTGAAGAATTAATTATAAAACCTAAAGATAAATTAATAGAAAAATTACACGAGGAAAATTGTTCTTTACATCACGAATTATATAAACAATGTAGATTGGTTGATAAAGCTGAAAAATATGAAAAAGAAAGACAATCTATTTTAGCAGAGAATAAAGAAATTAAGGAAAAATTTAAAACATTAGAAAATGATTATTCTATTAAACTGAAACAAGAAATAAGAAAAGTTGAAAATAAATATGAAAATGAAATCTATCATTTACAAAAAGAAAATAGTTTTTTAAGAAAAGTTATAAATACTTTTGAAAAAACAGTTAATAAGTTTATAAAATGGATAGTAAGGAAATTTGATATTGCTGAAGAAGATAATTTAATTAGAGATTTTCAAAAAGAAACAAATACTTTTATAGATCCAGAAAAGCAGATAAAGCATGAAGAAAGAGAAAAAGAATGGGATTTAGAAATTTAAAAAATACAAAATTAAAATAAATATTTTAAAAGTAAATTGAGAATATGAAAAGGTTAAATTTGTTGCAAAAGAAAATATGATATGATAAAATATAAATGTATTTAAATATAAAAAATATTTTGAGGATGAATAGAAATGTTAAAAAGAAATGAAGATGAAATTGAAATTTATACAGATGTCATAGAAAAAGGTAATGGAAAAAAGTGCATTATAATTGGAATAATTACAATACTAATATTTATTATATTAGCATTTGCTATGAAAATGGAATTTACTAATCTTGGAACATATATATTTTATTTTTTTCCTAGTTATTTATTTTTCATCGCTGGTATAATTTACTTGAAAGGAGAAAGAAAAACATCAAGAATTGTAGCTAGAATAAATAAGAATTTTATTGAAATATACAATAAAAAAGGAAACAAAAAAATAATGCTAGAAGAAATTACTAAATTGAATAAGATATCTTCAAATTTAGGAACATTTATGGTGATATTTTATAAAGATAAAGGAAAAGAGTACAAATATAGTTTCGCAATTAGTTATGCCAATAAAAACTTGTTAGCTATGGCTATTCAAGAATATAAAAAAGATATAATAATAACTGATTTGTAGCATTTATAAAAATATAAACTAAAGAGATAAGTCTTAAATGATATATTAGATATTTAATCTAAAGTTTAGAATGATTAAGATAAAAAAAATCTGGATTTATTAAAACTGGGAAGGCAAAGAAAATATTGTTATAATAATATACAAAGGAGATATGTAATGCAGGTTGAATTATATAGAGGAGAAAAAGTAAATATTGATGACGTATATATGGTTCATCTTACAGATTTTTTTCCAAGAGAACACCAAATATTAAGTACATATGATGGCAATAAAATTTATGAAGAAAATGTATTTGGAGAAAAAATAATTGTATATTGTAAAGATGAAAATAAAAGTGTAATTGTACCATCACACAGGCACACAACCCATTTTACTTTAAATACTATTGTAGAAACTGCAAAAGATGGAGCTGGAGATTGGACAGAGTGTCCTATGGCAGTAATAGAACCTTTTAAAGGACATGAACATCAATTTTTGACTTATGGCTCGGGAGATTCATATACATGGGGAAGTGTTAATTTAAGTAGTAATGCAATAATAATAATAAATAGGAAGAACATTGATTTGATTCCTCAAGAAGAAAAGAACAAATGGAATATTGTTGTTACTGATGAGATAGATATTGCTAGAGCAGTTAAGAAATTTTTTAAAGAAAATAATATTCCTACAGTTCCTTATGTGGATCATGCTGGTCATCAAATGGGGATGGAATATTTATTAGAAAACAATTTGCAAAAAAGAGATAAAGCCATAAATTATATAAGAGATAATCAATTTGATGGTAAAGATGATATTGATCTTTCAATTAGCGAATTGGCACAAATATTAAATATTCAACATGATAATATGAATCAACCTCGTGACATTTTACCACGCTTAAAGACTTATTTGAAAATCCCAAATAGTTCAGTTTCACCAGTAGAATTTTTTGAGATAATTATATCTAATGGTTTTTATTTAAAAGAAAATGGGAAAATAGGATTAAGAGATGATGAATTCATTTACAGTCAAATGCTGACTCTTGAACGACAAAATGGTGATATAAGTTACATAATAGATAACGATGAAATTGAAGAACTATATAGTAGCTATATGGATTTGCTAGTTAGTAAATCTTATGATAGTCTAACTGATTTTGAAAAAGAATTATTAGAACAAGAGAAAAGTAAAGTTAAAAATTTGATTGGAACAAAATTAGAAAAAGCTTCAAAATATAAGAAAGAAATGATGGAAAGATTTCATACTAGATTGTTATTTTCTACACCAAGTGAATTGTCAGAAGATGATATGCAAACAATAAAATTATTATTTCCTAAATTTGAAGTAGATGATGTTGAAAGAAAATTTCATATATCCTATGATGAAAAGAAAAGCAGGTTTATGATAGCTCCAAATAATGATACATATAATTATGAATATAATAGTTTAGCAGATATCTCTAAATTAATGGAGAGAAAACTTGAAAATTATAAAAGGATAAAACCTAATAATGATTCTATAGAATGTATAATGTCTGAAGGCGCAATACACGATGAGTTTTTATTGAATGTAGAACCTCAGAAAGATGATGAAACTTACCAAGATTATTTTAATAGACTCCAAGAATATTTTCACGGATTACAAGCAATAATGGATGGAAAAGCAGTCGAATTAGGTCAGAACGGTATTGAAATAACAGAAGAAAATTCATCTTCAGGAAATATAGAAAGTAAACGAATAGACAAGTCAAGCTTTAAAGAAGTTGCAGAAGATAGTAGGAGTATAGATGCAAAAGGAAAAGTGATAGAAGATTTAAAAAAAGCTATAACAACTGAAATATCACAAGAAAACCAACAAATACAAGGAGAATAGTATGGTTACTAAAGAATTAAGCGAAGCAGCAGTTGAATTTAATTATATATTAGATAATTCTTCACAAGAAATAAGAAATAAAATCTCTCCCAAATTTATTAAGTATATGAGAGATATAGCTTCAACTACATATATTTTTAATTATGATAATAGTAAAAAATTGAATGAACAAAAATTAAAAGCTGAAACAAGAGGATTAATAGCTCTTGTTTATCAAGACTATATTTGTACTGAGGAAGAAAAAGACGATTATATAATAAAATGCCAAAATTATAAATTTGAAAAAATAAAAAAATTAAGAGAAAAATATAATCCAGATGATATATTTAAAAACAAACGAGAAATTAAGAATGAAAAGCAAACTGAAGAAAAAAGTTTGATAGTTGTTCAAGAAGAAAAGTGGTATCAAAAAATATATAATTTAATAAAAGGACTTTTTAGAAAGAAATAAAAAAGTTAATGATAAATAAAAATCCATATAATCGATAAATCTATATGGATTTTTTTATTATTTATTTTTTTCTCTACTTTTATAAACATTAGCTTGATTTCTACATTGAGGA
>CAZTBY010000095.1:0-3968 GCA_964612395.1 uncultured Clostridium sp.
TAAGTTGTTGTACGGTTCGCTAGTCTCACACCCCGACGCTAGGGTCATTTCTGGGGCATACTTTAGCACGAGCTAGGAGCAGTTAGCCCCATATCATCTTTTAATACAACATATTAGTTGCTTTTTAATGTAACTAATTACTGCAAATCTTCTAAGGGGGCTACGCGCCCCCTTCCTGTACCCACTACGCCAACAATAACTAACTTCGTAAGTTATTGTTGGCTCGCTAGCTACACACCCCTACGCTAGGGTCACTTCTGGGGCATACTCTAGCACGAGCTAGGAGCAGTTAGCCCCTATATGGCTCCTAATAACAAATGTAATTTATTACACCCTTCGCAATAAATTAGTAAAAAAACAAGTAATATATTACTTAAAATCACGGTAATTTTTTAGAATATAAAAAAACTAATGCTATATGTTGCATTTTTGCACAAAATTAATTTGTTGAAAAACCTTCAAAACCTTGACACGAGCCGCCAGAGGAGTTTGTAGCTATTTTGTCAAATGAAATAAAGCTTTGATTTTGTGCAATGTTATGTCTGGAAATAGAAAAGTTTTTTATACTCCTCTATCTCCATTTAACTTTTTCATTATTGCCTAACTTCAAAAATAATACTAATTAGCATTATTTAAAAATATATTTACTCTTTCTAAAAATTCTGCATTATTTTTCGTTGTAACAATTTGTTCCATGATTTGTTCGGTCATTTCTTGTGTATTCATGTTTGATATTGTTTTTCTAAGTGCAAATATTGTGTCTAATTCTTCTTTTGAAAGTAGTAATTCTTCTTTTCTAGTTCCAGATTTATTTATATCAATTGCAGGAAATATACGTTTTTCAGATAGAGCTCTATCTAAGTGTACTTCCATGTTTCCTGTTCCTTTGAACTCTTCAAATATAACGTCGTCCATTCTGCTTCCTGTTTCAACTAATGCTGTTGCAAGTATTGTTAAACTTCCAGCATCTTCTGTATTCCTTGCTGCTCCAAAAAATCTTTTTGGCTTATGTAGTGCTGCAGGATCTAAACCTCCTGATAATGTTCTTCCTGATGCAGGAACAACTAAGTTGTATGCTCTTGCAAGTCTTGTAATACTGTCTAATAATATTACAACATCTTTATGTTGTTCTACTAGTCTTTTTCCTCTTTCTAATACCATTTCTGCAACTTTAACATGATGTTCTGGTAATTCATCAAAAGTTGAATAGATTACATCTCCTTTTATAGAACGTTTCATGTCTGTTACTTCTTCTGGTCTTTCATCTATTAATAATACTATCAAATCTAAATCTGGATTATTAGTGGTAATACTGTTTGCAATTTTCTTTAAAATAGTTGTCTTTCCAGCTTTTGGTGGAGCAACAATCATACCTCTTTGTCCTTTTCCAATAGGACATAATAAGTCCATTATTCTCATTGTATATTCATTTTGAGATGTTTCTAATTTAATTCTTTCTTGAGGATAAATTGGTGTTAAATCGTCAAAAGAACGTCTTTTCATTGCGTTTTCTGGGTGTTCTCCATTAACTGCACCCACAAATATTAATGCTGGAAATTTTTCTCCTTCCTTTGGTGTTCTTTTTATACCACGTACAATATCACCAGTATCAAGTCTAAATCTTTTAATTTGTATTGGAGATACATATACATCTTTTGGTGTAGGTAAATAATTTTCTCCTCTTAAAAAACCATATCCGTCAGGTAGAACTTCAAGAATTCCTTCTACAACCTCGTCTCCTTCACTTGTAAGTTTATATCCTTCTTTTGTAATTACTTCTTTAAACTCTTTTTTTTCTTCTACTTTATCTACATTTTCTTCTTTTAAAATTGAAATAAGTTCATCTTTCTTAAATTTTGTTGCTGATTTAACTCCTGCAACTTTTGCTTTTTCCCTTAATTCGTTAAGAGATAATTCCTCTAAATCCATTTTTCATATCCTCCTTTATATTCTATTAATTATCTATTGTGGATTTTTATTTTAGAAATAAACTTTTTAGAAACAATTTGTAAGTTATACATAAAGGTAGGCTAAAATGCCTACCTTTATTATTTACTAGTATCTATATAAACTCTTTCATTAGGCAAATACATATCTAGTTTTTCTCTAGCTGCTTCTTCAATATATTCTTCAGAATTTATATTATCTTTCTTTTTATACAAGGAGTCTTTATATGCTAGCTTTGAGGATATTTGTTCTGAGTAATATTCTTGAGCATTTTTATATGAATTAATTGTTTTTTGTTGATTTGCAAATACACAAGTTGCATAAATTGCAAGAGCTATAAAAAATAGCTTTTTATATAATTTTTTAATTTTCATTAGTATCTCCCAATATATTGTTTCTTTAAAAATACCATATCTATAATACTATTCTACAAATTCATGTAAATTCCTTCTTGTTTTTGTTTTTTCTTTTCTTATTTTTTATTTTTTTTGTTTTATTTTTAAGAATTGACAAAATTTTTATAAATAAATGTTTAAAATGTCTTAATACATTTTTAAAAGGTTTCCAAACTATTTTGTTTAGAATTCTAATTATAAATTTTATTGGTATTATCAATAGGATTATAAATATTTTCTTTATTAAGTTTATAATATAGACTGATATGTTTATAAAAAAACAACTAAATATAAACAGATACATTGCTACTCCAAGAATCACACCTAAAAATATGTATATTCTTAATTCTCCATTGTTAAATTTTAAGATTGAATATATCAATAATAGCCCAGTCATTATCCAAAATATAAGGTCTTCAATATATGTAATAAAATCTGGAGTTTTAAAGCTTTTTCTGAGTATTCTAAAAATATCAAATAGTAAACCAATTAAAAAACCATTTAAAATGAATACTATAAAGGCATATGCTTGATTTTGCATTTTTCAGCCTCCATCTATTTAAAGATTTTTCCAAAAATATTGCTTCCAAATTTCTTATCTAGATTCTTTTCAGAATACGACAAATTAAAAATAGTACCTTCTATAATTACTTCTGTTGTATCTAAACTTAGTTTATTTATTCTTAAATTTTCACCCTTTACGGTTAATAAACCTAATTCTGTTTCTACTATTACGATTTGATCATCAAAGCTCAAAACATCTAGAACTCCAGAAATTGTTAATTTTTCTCGGTTTTCCAATATTACATTTTGTATAGTATTGCTTGTCATCTGTTTTCTTTCATCTATAGACATATTAGCACTCTCCCTTCCCTACTCTTTCATATTAATTATATATATTCTGTGGTTATGATTTTATGACTAGTTTATATGTATTTTGCACAACATTTTAAGATTAATTGTGATAAATAAACTTCTATTAAGCTAGATAATATTAATACTATAAAAATAAAAATGGAAAACCCTGTGTGTCTTAATATTTCAAGTTTGATATTTTCTTTTCTTCTATCTTGCATAATTGATTTGTATACTTTCATTCCACTTACAGCTAGAGCAATCGTGCATGGTATAACAATTATATTTTTAATTATCATTGTAGAAACAAACATAGCAATAGTTTTACCATTGTTTAACACATGGAAAATTGCTGAAATTGTATAGCTAAGGCAAAAACCTTTAAAGGCCACTATAATATATACAAGCAAAAGTCCTATAACTGTTGAGCCCATAAGCCATAGAAGTATAACAAATGTAAAATTTTCTTTTATTGTTTCTTGTATGAAAAGTAGTTGGTTTATATCTTGATTTTCCTTTAAATTTTTCACCGTTGTACTTATATAATTGCCTATCTCATTATTTTGTGTGTCGTTTAAATTATTTATAAAAATTACTCCAAATAGAATTCCTATTATAAATATTATGCTTGCTATAGCATATTCTCTTAAATTATTTTCCACATGTGTTTCAATGATACTATTTCTTCTTTTCATAATTTTCCTCTCTCTTCTCTAATGGTAGTGTAAACTAATTTTATTTTTTATTTAGTTACACCCCTGTTATTTCAAG
>CAZTBY010000096.1:0-3831 GCA_964612395.1 uncultured Clostridium sp.
GGAAATAAGTTATACACATAGTTATCCACATTATCCACAACAACTACTAATACTATTACTAAATATATTTTATTATATAATAAATAAAAGAAAATTTTTCAAAAATTTTAAGGAGGCTTATAAAAAATGAAAATTACCTGTGAAAAAGAAAAACTTATAAAAGCTATAAATGCTGTTGTTAGGGGAGTACCTACAAGAACAACTATGCCAATACTAGAAGGTATATACATTCAAACTAATAATAATGAATTAAAACTTACAACATATGATTTGGAACTAGGAATTGAATATGTTATAGAAGCAAATATAGAAGAAGAAGGAAATACTGTAGTTAATGCAACAATGTTTAGTGAAATTATAAAAAGATTGCCAAATTCAGAAATTAAATTAGCAGTTAATGAAAATAACTTATTAGTAATTGAATGTGAAGGTTCATTATATAAATTATCAACAATGAATGCAGAAGAATTTCCAGAATTACCCAAAATAGAAGTAGAGAATTCTTTAGAAACAGAACAAATAGTTTTAAGAAATATGATAAAGAAAACAATTTTTGCAGTAAGTAATGAAGAAAACAGACCAATATTTACAGGTTGCCTTTTCGAAACAAAAAACAATAAATTAAATATTGTTGCAATAGATGGCTTTAGAATGGGTTGGGTAAGTAAAACATTATTAAAAGATACAGAAAATTTTAAAGCAGTAATTCCAGGGAAAACGTTAAATGAAGTAAATAAAATATTAAATGATTCGTTTGATTATATTAGAATAGGAATTTCTAAAAATCAAGGAATATTTGAAATGGAAAACTGTAAAATTGTTACAAGATTATTGGATGGAGAATTTCTAAATTATGAGAGCGTTGTTCCAGTAAACTGGGAAACAAGAATAAGAGTAAATAAAAATTTATTACAAGGATGTTTAGAAAGAGTAAGTTTAATATCTTCATCAAGCATTGAAAAAGAAAAAAAATATCCTGTAAAAATTTATATAGAAATTGGAAAAATTACATTATCTTGTACAAATCAAACAGGAGATGCAAAAGAAGAAATGTATTTAGAAACAGAAGGTAAAAACCTAGAAATAGGAGTAAATCCAAAATATTTCTTAGATGCATTAAAAGCAATTGATGATGAGGAAATATTTATCGAATTTGGAAGCAACATTTCTCCTTGCATAATAAGACCAATAGAAGTTATAGAAAATGAATATGTTTATATGATACTACCAGTAAGACTAAAATAGCTTAAAATAAGGAAAAAAAAATGTTTATAAAAGAAATAAAACTGGAAAATTTTAGAAATTATGATTATGAAAAAGTTGAATTAAATAAAAAAACAAATATATTTTTTGGAGATAATGCACAGGGAAAAACAAATATTTTGGAAGCAATATTTTTTGCAGGTCTAGGAAAATCTTTTAGAACAAATAAAGAAAAGGAATTAATAAAAGAAAATAAAGAAAATGCAAAAATAGAAATTAAATTTATAAAAAATAATAGAGAAGAAAAAATTAATGTTGAAATAAATGATAAAAAAAAGTTTTTTATAAATGAAATACCAGTAAGAAAATTAAGTGAAATTATTGGAAAAATAAACATTGTTTTATTTAATCCGGAAGATATAGAAATTTTGAAAAATGAACCAATGAGAAGAAGAAAATTTTTAAATATTATGATTAGCCAGTTAAGGCCAAAATATATTTATTTAATGTCTGAATATAGCAAAGTGCTAGAACAAAGAAATAATTATTTAAAACAAATAAAAATTGAAAATAAATCAAAAAAAAATTTGGAAATATGGGACGAGCAACTTGTTAATTTAGGAATTAAAATATATGAATATAGAAAAGAATTTATAGAAAAAATAAAAAATAAAATAAAAGAAATTCATAATAAAACAACAGAAAATAAAGAAGAAATAGAAATAAAATATAAATCAAATATTAATAAAAATAATTATTTAGAAAAACTAAAAAATAATATGAAATTAGATATTCAAAAAGGTTTTACCTCAGTAGGAGTACATAGAGACGATTTTGAAATATATATAAATGGCAAAAACGTTGCAGCATTTGGTTCACAAGGACAACAAAGATCAAGCATAATTTCATTAAAACTTGCAGAAGCAGAAGTGGTATATGATGAAATCGAAGAATATCCAGTTTTATTATTAGATGATTTTATGTCAGAATTAGATAAAAAAAGGGTAAAAGGTTTTATAAATAATATAAAAAATAACCAAGTTTTAATTACAACAACAGAAAAAATAGCACTTGACACAATGATGTATAATCTGTATAAGGTTGAAAAAGCAAAAGTAGAAAGGATTGATTGACAATGGAAAAATTTGAACATGAATATAAAGCAGACCAAATTCAAGTATTAGAAGGGCTAGAAGCCGTAAGAAAAAGACCAGGAATGTATATAGGTAGTGTATCTGTAAGAGGTTTACATCACTTAGTATATGAAATTGTTGATAACTCTGTTGATGAAGCATTAGCAGGTTATTGTAGAAATATAAATGTGGTAATTGAAAAAGGAAACATAATTAAAGTCGAAGATGATGGAAGAGGAATACCAGTTGATATTCATCCAAAAACAAAAATATCTGCAGCAGAAACTGTTTATACAGTTTTACATGCAGGTGGAAAATTTGGTGGAGATAGTGGATATAAGGTTTCTGGAGGACTACATGGAGTTGGTTCATCAGTTGTAAATGCATTATCTGAATGGACAGAAGTAACAATAAAAAGAGATGGTGGAATTTTCCAAATGAAATTCAATAGAGGAAAAACAGTAGAACCACTAACAAGAATTGGGGATTCTAATGAAACAGGAACAACTGTTAGATTTTTAGCAGATAACACAATTTTTGAAACACTAGAATACGAATATGAAGTTTTAGAAAATAGATTTAGAGAAATGGCATTTTTAACAAAGGGTTTAAAAATTACAATAAAAGATGAAAGAGAAGAACCAATAAAACAAGCAGAATTTTGTTTTGAAGGTGGACTAGTTTCTTTTGTTGAATATCTAAACAAAAACAAAGAAAAATTGCATGATAAGCCAATATATATTGAAAAAAAGGGAGAGTTCCCAATAGAAATTGCAATGCAATATACAACAGCATACACAGATAATATTTATTCATTTGTTAATAATATAAATACAATAGAAGGAGGAACACATCTAGAAGGTTTTAAAAGAGCTCTTACAAAGGTATTTAATGATTATGCAAAGAGCCATAATATTCTAAAAGAAAAAGATGGAAACCTACAAGGAGAAGATATAAGAGAAGGAATTACAGCAGTAATTTCTGTAAAAGTTAAAGAACCTCAATTTGAAGGGCAAACAAAAACAAAACTAGGAAATAGTGAAGTTACAGGATTAGTACAAAGTGCAATGAGTGAAGCTTTATCAACATTCTTAGAAGAAAATCCAACTGTTGCAAAAGCAATATTAGATAAATGTATAAGTGCATCAAGAGCTAGGGAAGCAGCGAGAAAAGCGAGGGAACTTGTAAGAAGAAAAAATGCTCTAGAAGGATCAACATTACCAGGAAAATTAGCAGATTGTAGTGAAAAAGATGCATCACTATGCGAAGTTTATATAGTTGAGGGAGACTCAGCAGGAGGAAGTGCAAAACAAGGAAGAGATAGAAAATTCCAAGCAATACTTCCACTTTGGGGAAAAATGTTAAATGTCGAAAAGGCGAGAGCAGATAAAATATATGGAAATGATAAATTAAATCCTGTAATTCTAGCAATTGGAGCTGGAATTGGTGCAGAATTTGATGTAACAAAAATTCGTTATGGAAAAGTAATAATAAT
>CAZTBY010000097.1:0-3770 GCA_964612395.1 uncultured Clostridium sp.
ATTTCTATACTTAATATATAATATTTACATTTTCATGTCAAGTAGTTTTTTTATACTTTTTGTAATTTTGTAAATAATTTGTCAAATTTATGAATATTTTTCTTTTTCTTTCAAATACTATTTTTGAACATAAATAGTAAAAGGAGGTAAAATTTTGAAAGCAACTGGAGTAGTTAGAAGAATTGATGATTTAGGTAGAATTGTTATTCCTAAAGAAATTAGAAGAACCCTTCATATTAAAGAGGGCGATCCACTTGAAATTTTTACAGATAAAGAAGGAGAAATAATCTTAAAGAAATATTCACCTATTGGTGAACTTTCTGAGTTCGCAACTGGTTATGCTGAAACTCTTTCAAAAACAACAGGTCATATTGCATGCATTACAGATAAAGACACAGTTATAGCTGTTTCTGGTGGTTCTAAAAAGGAATTTTTAGAACAATCATTAAGTCCTGAATTAGAAAAAGTTATTGAAAACAAAGAAGTATATACAAGTAAAGCTAATAACGAAATTGCTTTACCTATAACTCAAAATGAAAATAGTAAAACCTGGCGTTATAATGCACAGGTAATTTACCCAATAATATCTGATGGAGACGTAATAGGAAGCGTTATTTTACTTTCAAAAGACCAAGATGCAAAAATGGGAGATGCTGAACTTAAAGTAGTTCAGTCAGCTGCAGGTTTTTTAAGTAGCCAAATGGAAATATAGTAAACTAAAAGAGATTTAGTTTCAATAGTAAACCAAATCTCTTTTTTACTTTTTATAATAAATCCTTTACAGATTCGCTAATTATTTTGTTTACATCTGCAAGCATTATGTTGAAGCGTACTTCAATATCAAAATATTCTTTTATTTTTTTATCATTATTTAAGATATTGTACATTTCTTGAAGTTTTTGCATTTTTTCTGGATCATCCTTCCCTTGGAAAGACATTGCTTGAACTTCATATCTTGTTTTTTCAAATTCATCTATTTTTGTTTTAATTTCAGGGTTTTTAGAAACATCCTCTTTTGCTTGTTTGTATTCTATATACTCTCTGCTTTCTTGAATTGCTTTTGCTAAATTGTTAGCTTCATCATATACGTACATATTAAACCTCCTTTAAGCAAATGCTTGGCGTTGTTTGAAAGATAATAAATTTGTAATTTCGTTTTCTGTTCCCTTTGCTTTCTTTGCCTTTTTTGCTCTTTCTTGTAGTATTTGTTTTGCTTGGCGTTCTGCCATTGTTTGGCATATTGCTTTTTCATATGTAAAATACGTATCTTGAGCAATTTTTGCCCAATTAAATTCATTTTTTACTTTGACTTTTGCTTGTTTTGTTACTTTATCACATAATTCAGGATTTAGTAATAATTCCAATATTGAATCTGCAAGTGAATTTGGATTTCCCGCATAACTTTTCATTCCATCAACTCTGTGTTCTACTATTTCATTTAAACCACCAACATCAGAAACTACAGTTGGAACTCCTGCAAGCATTGCCTCTAACGCAACTATTCCAAATGGTTCATATGTGCTTGGGAACACTGAAACATCGGCACATTTATACATTTTAGATACTTGCTTTGCATTTAAGTATCCTGTAAAATATACTTTTTCTCCAAGTCCCATTGCATCAACTTGTGCTTTTAAATTATCTAGCATTCCACCTTTTCCTGCAATTATAAGTTTTGCATCATGGTAACCATCTAAAATTTTAGGCATTGCAGAAATTAAATGTTGAACACCTTTTTCATATACTAGTCTTCCCATAAATAGAATTATTTTTTCATTATCTGCTGCATATTGTCTTCTAAAATCGTAATCTCTTTCAATTCCTGTATATGAATTAATATTTATTCCATTTGGTATTACATTAATTTTTTCATATGGTAAACCAAATAGTCTTTGTATATCATTTTTCATGAATTTGCTATTAACTATTACTTCTGAAGATTCATATGTTAAAAGCCATTCTGTATCATTCACATATCTTTGTGTTTCATTATGTATTCCACTGTTTCTTCCAGCTTCTGTTGCATGAATTGTAGATACAAGTGGTATTCCAAAAGAATTCTTTAACGTTTTTGCACTGTATGTAACAAGCCAATCATGTGCATGTATAACATCAAATTTACCTTTTTCTGCAATTAACTCACTGGCTTTTGCAATCATGTTAAAGTTTAATTGCATTATCCAGTCTGTAAAGTTGTTAGGGTTTATCATATAGTTATCTACTCTGTAAACTTCTACTCCCTTATCATCTTCATAGTAAGGTAATTCACCTTCCCTATACGTTACAACTGTAACTTCGTGTCCATCTTTAATAAGTCTTTTTGATAAATCGTGTACAACCCTAGCAATTCCGCCAACTATTCTTGGTGGATATTCCCATGTTAACATTAATATTTTCATTAAAATTCCCTCCAATATTTTTCCTTAGTTTCCGTTTTTAACTTGCATGTATATTGTATATTAAAATTTGCAAAATGTAAACAATTTTTGACAAATTTTTTAAAATAATTTTACTGCTAGTAATAGCAAGGCTCCTGGAATTCCTAAAATTCCTACAAATGCTGATGTTACTATGTTTAATCCAATATGCATTCCTATAGACGCACCAAAATAATTTATAAAATATATTAATATTCCTCCTATAATTGAATTTAAAATTAACTTTAAAATTTTTGATAATGATATATTAAAAAGCCATCCAATAATTATAAATGAAACAACACATGCTGTAATTATAATTGCATTATTTACTTCCAAAGTAATTCCTCCTTTTTTTAATAAATATGAACTACTTTGGACAAATATGATTAACTAATTCTAAGTTTTAATTCATTTATTGTATCTAATGAAAAACCTTTTTGTTTTACTTCTTTAATTAAATAATCAAGTTTTGCCTTGTTTGCTTTTATTTGGTAAGAGTAATAGTCTATTAACTCTCCCTCAGCTTGTTCAAAATTTTTGTTTGCGGCATTTAAGTCTGCTTTTGTGCTTATTATACACTCTACAAGTTCAAAATCAATTTTACTTTTCCTCATATTACCATCTCCATATTTTATATTATATGTAAATTCATAAAATATATTTATAGTTTTTATACAATTTGCAAATTATGTAAATAAGTGCTATAATAGATTGTATAGTAATTATTTTCCTACTGGTGCTTTGAAGGTAAGTACCATACAATATTAAGAATATTACACAAAAGAAAGGAAAAAATATGAATGCAATTGAATTCTTAGCAGGACTTTGTGGACAGCAGAAAATGGACATAAGGGCAATGAGTGCCTCCGATTACTTTGAGGGACCAGGCGTTAAGTTTATTGACTTCATTGCCAGTAAACTTGAAGTTGAAGGCTTAACTTTTAAGATAACCTCTTGTGCAATTCGAGACATTGAAAGTCATCCATTCTACGTAGGAAGAGATTTCTCCCATGATATGGAGGAGCTTGGCTTTATGCATGCGATTATTGCATATGAATCCGAGAATGGTTCGCCCATCTTGACCTATCTGTTCTCCATGAAAGACTAAGCCTTCGCAAAATAGCAGACATTATAAAATGCCTGCTATTTTTATACTTTTTTATTTAATGGAGCGAATCACATACAAGTTACGAACTTGGTTCTCTTTCTAAAAATATTATATACAGAACTTTCATAAATTTCAATGAAAGTATATAAAGTTTTCAAATTAAATGATATAATTCGTTTGAAATTACAAATAATTTATTTTAAGGATGTGGTTATATATGTTAGATATAAATTTTAATCAAA
>CAZTBY010000098.1:0-3764 GCA_964612395.1 uncultured Clostridium sp.
ACCCCACAAGAAGCCAATCCATAATAATATTCACAGGACGAGCCAAAAATCAGATCTCTTGTTGCTGTTGTTATTGTATGGCTCGTATCAGATTCATTTGCAGGATTTTCTAAATATGTTCCATCATCTGATAAATAATACCAATACCCATTTAATTCATATTCCCCTAATGTTGCTCCATTATCACTTATTCCTTCTGGGTTACTTGGGTCATAATATACTCCTGATGCATTGTTTGTATTAGTATTTACTATTGCTGTCCACATATCTCCTAAATCTTTTAGTTTTGTTGTTAAATTTCCTGTTGTATTACATGTATCATCTAAGTAATACATACCTCCCTCTGGTGTATATTGTAAACAATTATTTACATCTTCTATTGTCATCCCTCTGGCATTTGTTCCATACAATTCTTTACACATTCTATTTATTTCTTCTACTGCATTGTTATATCCTGCTGCTCCATATAATGTTATTGTGTCTTCGGTTGGCTTTTCTGTTGTTATTAGCAATGTCTCATTTGTTCCATTTTTATTGCTATCTTCTATTCCTAATACTACCCATTTAGTTCCACTGTCTTTATTTATGGTTTGTGTTATTGTTGGTTGTCCACCTTCTGCAGTTCCTCCTGTATATCCTCCTGCTTTTTCTGCACTTATACTTGATGTTCCTTTACCATTATCTTCATAACCTATTTCTTCTCCTATTGTTAATATTCTTCCTTCTGCATTTTTTCCATTATTAGTACAGTAGTTGCATTTGCATGTTAATGTATCTCCATTTCGTTGCCAATTATGAATCTCTTCTACTATACCTGCTTCTGCTAAATATTGTGACCATGTTTTTCCTGTCCCTGTTTCTATTTCTATATAGCTTTCTCCCTCTGATTCTGTTTTGTATTCATTTGCTGTCTTCCCTGCTGTTCCTATTAAATTGCTTTTTATTAATATTTGCACACTTGCTACTACTAATATTAATAATACAATTATAGTTATTATTAACGCTATTAACGTTATACCTTTGTTTCTTTTCATTTTTTATCTTCTCCTTTTCTTCTAAACTCTTATTTCTTTCACTTATTAGCCAAACGGAAAAACAAAATTATCCATCTCTTGCATACAACTTTAATAAAACATATGGGAATATGCACACTTTATTTTCTAATGAAGATAAAGTGTGTGTGTGTGTGTGTGTGTACAGCCTCAAGGCTTTTAGCTACTATGTTCATGATTTTTCCTCCTTCGTTTCTCTCTTAAAATTTCTATACTTAATATATAATATTTACATTTTCATGTCAAGTAGTTTTTTTATATTTTTACAAAATTTACCCCAGCTCTATTTAGATGCTGGGGTAAACAGGCTTACACCACTTGGTAAGAAAAAATTAATAACTTATTGAGTAAGTTCATATTTTTTATTGCTGTTGACGTTGGTGCCCTCATAATGCTTGTGCTCTCTTTAAGAACTTGAGCAAATGTTCTTTTGCCTATTGCTTTTGGTCCATAATGTGCGATGATTTTAATATCATCAATGGTCAATTCTGTTGTAGTTACAATAGTTGCCACTACATCCTTTCTTTTCCCATCACTAAACAGAATTTTTTCGAACCGGAGTTTTGTTTCAACCGTATGCATTTAAAATTCCCCCCTTAAAACTTCATCCTCATATATGGATAACATTAAAAAATGCAAAATGCATTATGTGAATATTATAACACATATTTTACCAAATTACCATAAATTTATAGTCTTTTTAACCTTTTTGTGGTATTATTTTTATGTGATGTTTTATGATTTTAGAATATAAATTAAATGAAAATGATAATTTTACAAATTTGAAAGAACTTATAAAAGTGCATTTCCAAATTTCTGATAGGTTGCTTGCTAAATTAAAAATGAATGATAGACTTTTTGTAAATGGCAAAACAGCCTCTGTGCGTATGCCTTTGAAAACAAATGATGCTGTTACAATTAATATTGATTTTATTGAAGATAACTCAAATATTGTTCCAACTAAAATGCCTCTTGATATTATTTTTGAAGATGATGCTTTTCTTGTTGTAAACAAACTGAGCGGTTTCCCTGTTCACCCTTCTATGGACCATTTTGAAGATAGTTTGTCTAATGGTGTTAGATATTATTTTGATAAAATTGGTTTTAAAAAGAAAATTCGCCCTGTAAATAGGCTAGATAAGGATACTTCAGGTCTTGTTATTTTTGCTAAAAATGAGTATATTCATGAATGTTTAATAAGACAAATGAAGTGTAAACAATTTACTAAAGAATATATTGCTATTTGTGATGGTGTGTTTGAAATTTCAAAAGGAACTATAAATTGCCCTATTGCCAGAAAAGGAAATAGTATAATAGAAAGGTGTGTTTCTCCTTATGGAGATCCTTCAATTACACATTACGAAGTTATACAAAAATTCTCTAAATTTACTGTTGTAAAATGTATTCTGGAAACTCGGAAGAACGCATCAAATACGTGTACACATGTCACATATTGGTCATCCACTTTTAGGTGATACTTTATATGGTATGAGCTCTCCATTAATTAATAGGCAAGCTCTTCACGCTTATAAACTATCATTCATTCACCCCATTTCTAACCAAAAATTAACATTAACTTCACCTATACCAAGTGATTTTAACTTTGCAAATATAAATAAATATAGGGCATTTAAACTCTAAATGCCCTATATCATTTAACTTATTATTTCAACATTGTATCCAATAAATAGTCCTGTTTCTATAACTCCAACTATACTTTTTAGCTTCTTTTCAAATGCATCATCAACATTTTCAAATTTTGCATCTATAATTAGGTTTCCAGTTTCGGTAATTACTGGACCATCTTTTTTCTTTGCTAGACGTAGTTCTAGGCTTGTTGCACCTAACTCTAGTAACTTTTCTTTAACTGCATACAAACTGTCTGGAAATACTTCTATTGGAATTGGGAACTTTTCACATGGTCTATTTACAAATTTACTGCTATCTACTAAAATATATGTTTTTTTAGCATTTGCAATATTTAGCTTTTCTCTAAACATTGCAGCTCCTCTTCCTTTTACAAGCCATTTTTCAGGTGTTACTTCGTCTGCTCCATCAAAGCACCAATCTGGTTTTGCTGTAAGCAAGCTTTCAGTTGGAATTTCTAAATAATTGCACACCATACCTAATTCTTTTGAAGTTGGAATTGCTTTTATTTTTAAGTTTTCTTCTTTCATCCTTTTTGCAATAGCTTGAATAGCCAAGAAAGATGTTGAACCTGAACCAACGCCAATTACATCTCCGTCTTTAGCTAGTAGTGCTATTTTATTAGCAATTTTTTGCTTTTCTTCTAAATTACTTATTTCGCCGTTCCATTCTAGTTTTTGAATAACATCCTTATTCCAGTCCATTTAATTACCTCTCTTTTTTTACAACGCAAGACAACACTTATTTTCACTTTCTATACGTCAGGTTCGCAAAGTCCAAAGTTCTTATTATCCTTTAATTTGAATAATACATTAACCTTGTTTGTTTCTGAGTTTATAAATGTTATAAATCTATCTGTTGGTTTTTCTTGTAATTTTAGTACAGCATCTTCTGGAGTCATAGGTTTTAGATCATAATAAACTGTTTTAATTATTTCTCCTTCTATTTCAGTTTCATTAACATCTACTGGTAAGTTTTTAATTGAATCTTCTTTGTTTGCTCTATCTTTCTTTGTTTTCATTTTTCTAACTTGACCTTCGATTATATCAAAATCTTTATCTATTG
>CAZTBY010000099.1:0-3739 GCA_964612395.1 uncultured Clostridium sp.
AGGGGTATGTGGAAATAGAAGAAGGAGAAACTTCTAAAAAAGTAGGAATTACAAGAATTCATATAGAAGAAGATGCAGGAAAATTAAATCATGATGAATTTGGGAGAGGGAGTTTAGTAGATTTAAACAGAAGTGGAGTTCCACTAATTGAAATAGTATCAGAACCAGACATGAGAAGTGTAGAAGAAGCGGATAAGTATTTGAAAAAGCTAAAATCAATACTAGAATATATTGAAGTTTCAGATTGTAAAATGCAGGAAGGTTCTTTAAGAGCAGATGTAAACGTTTCTGTTAGAAAAAAGAACACAAAAGAATTTGGAACAAGAACAGAAATGAAAAACATGAACTCATTTAGGTCAATTGCAAGAGCTATTGAATACGAAGCTGAGCGTCAAGTAGAAGAACTTGAAAAAGGAAATAAAATATATCAAGAAACATTAAGATGGGACGAGGTATCAGGCAAAACTTTCTCAATGAGAGATAAAGAAGATGCACAAGATTATAGATATTTCCCAGAACCAGATTTAGGAATTATAAAAATATCAGATGAAATGATAGAAGAAATAAGAAAAACACTTCCAGAAATGCCAGAGAGTAGACGTGTAAGATATGTTGAAGAATACAAACTTCCAGAATATGATAGCAATATTTTAACATCATCAAAACATCTATCAGATTTATTTGAAAAAGCAACAGAAATATGTAGAAACCCAAAAGCAGTTAGTAACTGGATAATGACAGATATAACAAGAATATTAAATGAAAAAGAAGAAGAACCAAGTGCAATACCATTTACACCAGAAGAACTTGGAAAACTAATAATATTAATAGATAAAGGAACAATAAGTTCAAAAATTGCAAAACAAGTACTAGAAGAATTATTTGAAAATCCAAAAGACCCAGAAGATATAATAAAAGAAAAAGGTTGGATACAAATTTCAGATGAATGTGCAATTAAAGAAGTAGTACAAAAAATACTTGAAGCAAACCCAGCGTCAATATCAGATTATAAAGCTGGTAAAGACAGAGCGTTAGGTTTTTTAGTAGGACAAGCAATGAAAGAAACAAAAGGAAAAGCAAATCCACAAATGTTAAATAAAATGTTCTTAGAAGAATTAAATAAATAAAGTAACTCCCCTTAAAGTACTTAAGGGGTTATAATATATCACAAGTTTCCATAAAATTCAATCTATATTTTTCTATTAATTATGTAATTACTAGCTAAAGCACCAACTAAAAAGCTAACAAAAAACATAAAACCACATCTTGCAACAGAATAACCAATGTCAAAAGTCATGTGTGATACAGGATTTAAAATATATAAATACATAATATAAGTAGCAATTAAACATAATACCAAAGAAACTTTAAAACCACCTCTCATAATATTTATTATAGAAATATCAATATTTTTAAAATCATTAATAAAATTCTTCATAATATAGAATCCTCCTAAAATTATGTTAACATAAAACAAATAAAAAAGCAATGGAAAATAATAGAATGATAAATTGATAAATAAAAATCTTATCCTCAACTTGACTTTTGGCGACAATAAATATAAAATAGATGTATGTACTAATAAACAAAGCTTAGCACATAGAGGGGAAGATTTTTTATGTTTGGACATAGAAGCGATGGAAGAAAAATTAAAAATTTGCCAGCATTTTTCAAGGTAATACCTAGTGTAATGCTAGAAAGGAATGATTCACAAGTATTATATAAGCAAGATATTCCAATAAAATATTTAGATGAGTATATAGATAATAAAGCAAAAGAAGGAATAAAATTTTCTTACATGCATATTATTTATGCAGCAATTGTGAGGGTAATTGCAGAAAGACCACAACTAAACAGATTTGTTATGAATGGTACAACATATGCAAGAAACAAAATATATGTATCACTTGCAATTAAGAAAAGTCTTACAGATGATGGAGTAGAAACAACTACAAAAGTTGAATATCAAGGAAACGAAAATATTTTTGATGTTAAAGAAAAGTTGGATGAAATAATCGAACAAAACAAAGAAATTGGAGCTAGCAATGAAACAGATAATTTGGCTAAAACACTTGGACTAATACCAATAGGATTAATTAGGATAGCTGTAAAATTTTTAAAATTCTTAGATAGACATGGACTATTGCCAAAGGCAGTAATAAAAGCAAGCCCATTCCACACAAGTGTGTTTTTAACAAATGTTGGCTCATTAGGGATAGACACAATATATCATCATTTATATAACTTTGGAACAACAAGTATGTTCTTTTCAATGGGAAAGAAGAAAAAAAGCTATATATATGAAGATGAAGAAATAAAAGAAGAAAAATGTATAACACTTGCATTTGTAGGGGATGAAAGAATTTGTGACGGATATTATTATGCAAATTCTTTTAAAGCACTATTTAGATACCTAAAAAAGCCAGAGCTACTAGAAACAGCACCAGATTACAAACAAGATGTAGAGTAAGTTTAAATTTAAAGTAAAGAACCACACAAAAACATGTGTGGTTTTTTAAGGTAAAAACCTTCCATTTCTAGCCATTTTGTGGTATAATCATTAAATAAGTTTTTGAAAATAAGGAGACATTAGATGAACGATATAGTAAAAATACTTCCGAATTTTAAGAAGTTTAATGATTATATTTCAAATGTAAAAGGTAATACAAGTCCAATTATGCTTTCTGGTTTAACAGATAGTGGAAAGGTGCATTTTGCATATTCCACTTACTTTTATGCAGAAAAGCCAATTTGTATAATTACATATAATGAGTTACAAGCTAAAAAGATTATAAAAAACTTAGAATATTTTGAAAATAACATTAATTATTTTCAAAAAAAAGAAATATTGTCATATGATTATCTAGCTGAAAGCAAAGACATAGCATACAGTAGAATAGCATGTTTAAACGAAGTACATAAAAAACAAGCTAAAATAATTGTAACAACTATTGAAGCAGTAAGCCAAAAAATTCTACCAGAAGATGTGCTATATAAAAATATCTTGGAACTAAAAATTGGTAATGTAATCAATCTTGAAGAAATAAAACAAAAACTTGTACTCCTTGGATATGAAAGACAAGAGGTAGTTGAAAATAAATCTGAATTTAGTGTAAGAGGTGGCATTATAGATGTTGCAATCTCTGAAAAACAAGGAATTCGTATTGAACTATGGGGAGATGAAATAGATTCAATAAGAACATTTGATATTAACACACAGAGGTCTTTAGAAAAACAAGAGAATATAAAAATATATCCAGCACATGAATTTATTTTAGATAAACCATTAGAAGAAGTTGCAAAAGATATTCAAGATCAAAGAGACAAAGAAGAAATCCTAGAAGGAAACTTCACAAATAAAATAGATAAATATTGGAACAAGTTTTATAACAATCCAGATAATACTTTTATAGACTACATAAAAGACAATTATATTATATTTATAGATGAAGTAAGCAAAATAAAAGCAAGATCTGAAAATATTATAAAAGATACAAAACTTTTAATGCAAAACTTAGCAGAAAAAAAACGCTATATACCAGAACTACTGGAGAAGATAGAAGATTATATAGAATTTTTAGAAAGAATAAAAACTTTTCAAACTATATACTTAGAAAATAAGGATATAGGTTTTGTAGATAAACAAAGTATGCATGCAAAAAGAAATGGATATAGCTTTAGCTATAGGGAGGTAAACTTTTTTCGTAGTTCAATGGATTTATTGTTTAAGGAAGTACAA
>CAZTBY010000100.1:0-3693 GCA_964612395.1 uncultured Clostridium sp.
CAAATCTCGTCGGAGCTTTTGTATTTATTTAAAATCGAACCCACGATGGAGACGCTTAAAGAAGTGTTTCGGGGGTCTTCGATTTTCTCTAAATACAAAACTCCTGCGTTTGGCTACTTACATTATTATTTCAATGCTGAATTGTAACAAATATATATGAAAATTGGCTTAAAGTATTTGATTTTTTTGCCTTTTGATTGTATAATTTATATGTAATATGTTTATTTTAATTAATGGAGGTTTATTTATGAGATATGCTTATGAAACATATGGTACTTGTACTAGAAAAATTGAATTTGATATAAATGGTAATGTTATCACAAATGTAACATTTTGGGGTGGTTGCCCTGGTAATTTGGCAGCTATTTCTAGGGTTGTAGAAGGCAAAACTGTTGAGGAAATTGAAGATCTTTTTAAAGATATAAAATGTGGTTCAAAGCCAACCTCTTGCTCTGCACAGCTTGCTATTGCTGTAAGACAAGCATATAATGAATTACAAAAAAGGATAGGTTAATTTTATGGATGAAAGTGCTTTTTGTAGAACTAAAATTTTAATTGGAGATGAAGGTTTAGAAAAACTAAAAAATGCAAAAGTTGCTGTTTTTGGTGTTGGTGGAGTTGGTTCTTTTGTTGTTGAAGCTCTAGTCAGAGCTGGTGTTGGAAGCTTTGTTTTAATAGATAATGATCAAGTTAGCCTTTCAAATATAAACAGACAACTTATTGCAACACATGAGACTATTGGAAAACTAAAAATTGATGTTGCAAAAAAAAGAATTTTATCTATAAACCCTAAGGCAAAAGTTGAAACCTTCTCAGAATTCTTTATGCCTGGTAATACAAATATTTTAAACAATTCCATTACATATATAGTAGATGCAATAGATACGATTACAGCAAAAATAGAATTAGTTATGCAGGCCCAAAAGCTTGGTATTCCTATCATTTCATCAATGGGAACAGGGAACAAACTAAACCCATGCTTATTTGAAATTACAGACATCTACAAAACCCAAGTCTGCCCTCTTGCAAAAGTTATGAGAAAAGAACTAAAGCAAAGAGGTGTAAAACATTTAAAAGTTTTATATTCAAAAGAAGAACCTAAAAAGAGTGGTATTATTGGAGAAAATGGAAAAGCAATTCCTGGAAGTATCTCCTTTGTACCATCAGTAGCAGGGCTTATAATTGCAGGAGAAGTAATAAAAGATTTGCTTTAACCTAAAAAGCAAATCTTTTTGATTTTATTTTTCTTTATTTTTCTTTAAATATCCTTGTATATAAAATGCCTTCATATACATTATTAGTGATGCTATTGTTGTAATTACAGCTAAATAGTATATCACAGTGTCTGTTATTCCTATTGCCTTTATTATATTATTTGTTGTATTTCCAATTTGCTCTAAAAATAGAGAGATTACCATTGCTACATAAAACAATACTGTTGCAAGTTTTCCATACCATTTACTTGATACCACAAGTTCTTTTCCATATAGGAATGATGCTCCTGATACCATACAGAATTCTTTTAACACAACTACTGCCAATATCCAAATTGGTATTGCTCCTTTTATGAATAGTGTTGTTAGCAAACTTATTTGTGTTGCTTTATCAGCCAATGGGTCCATTAGCTTTCCAAAGTCTGTTATATAGTTATATTTTCTTGCAATTGTCCCATCTAATATATCTGTTAGTCCTGATATTGAAAGTACTGCTATTGCTAAGATATATTGTCCTTGCACACATGCAATAACTATTATTGGTATTAGTAAAAATCTAAGTACTGTTAACGCATTTGGTACGTATTTTAACATCTTCCCCTCCCTATTCAACTTTAAATGTAAGTTTATCTTCATCTAGCTCAACTTTTATAGTGTTATTTTCACTTACTTCTCCTCTTAATATCATTTCAGAAATTTCATCTTCCACATACCTTTGAATTGCTCTTCTAAGTGGTCTTGCTCCATATTTTAAATCTGTTCCTTTTTCTAGTATATATCTTTTGGCTTCATCTGATACATATAATTTGATATTTTTGTTTTCTAATGCTTCTTTTGTATTTTTAAGCAATAGGTCTACTATTTGTAAAAGCTCTTCTTTGCTTAAACTGTTGAAACTGATTATTTCATCAACTCTATTTAAAAATTCTGGTCTAAAAATGTCTTTTAGTGCACTTTCAATTTTGTTTTTATCTAATGAACTTTTACCAAATCCTATTGAATTTGTGTTTAAATTAGAACCAGCATTTGATGTCATTATTATTATTGTATTTTCAAAACTTACTGTGTTTCCTTGTGCATCTGTAAGTCTTCCATCATCTAGTATTTGTAATAAAATGTTAAATACATCTTGATGTGCCTTTTCTATTTCGTCTAAAAGTATTATTGAATATGGTTTTCTTTTTACTTTTTCTGTAAGTCCACCTGCATCATCATATCCAACATATCCTGGAGGTGCACCTATTAACTTTGCCGTTGAATGACTTTCCATATATTCAGACATATCTATTCTAATTATCGCATCTTCACTTCCAAACATCTCGTATGCAAGGGTTTTAGCAAGCTCTGTTTTACCAACACCTGTTGGTCCAACAAATATAAATGATGGTGGTCTTTTTGTACTTTGAAGTCCTGCTCTATTTCTTCTAATTGCCCTTGCAACAGCTTTTACAGCCTCATCTTGACCAACTATTCTATTATGTAAATTTACTTCTAAGTTTAATAATTTTTGTTTTTCTGCCTCTGTAATTTTCTTTACTGGTATTTTAGTAGCATGTTCTATAACTTCTGCAACGTCTTGCACTGTAAGGTTCTGCACTACAAGTTTCGAATTTAATTCTGCAACTCTATCTTGAATATTGCATTCCTCAGTTTTTAAATCTGCAGCCTTTTGATAATCTTCAATTGAATCTGATTCTACGGCTTCTTCTTTTTCTTTTTCAATTTCCTTTAGTCTATTTTTTAATATTTCTAGTTCATATAGTTCTTTGTTATTAAGATTAATTTTTGAGCATGCTTCATCTAATATATCTATTGCTTTGTCTGGTAAAAATCTATCATGTATATATTTTTCAGACATCTTAACAGTTTGTTCTATAACATCATTTGATATTGAAACTTTATGGAAATCTTCATAATATTTTTTTATCTCTTTCAAAATTTCAATTGTTGCCCCAACTGTTGGTTCTTCAACTAATACTGGTTGTAAACGTCTTTCTAGTGCAGTATCTTTTTCAATATATTTTCTATATTCCTTTAGAGTTGTTGTTCCTATTAATTGAACTTCACCATTTGCAAGTGATGGTTTTAAAATATTTGCAGCATTCATTGAGTGTTCTCCATCTCCTGCTCCAATTATATTATGAATTTCATCAATAACTAGTATAATATTTTTTGATTGTTTACATTCATCAATAATTGCCTTCATTCTGCCTTCAAATTGACCTCTAAACTGAGTTCCTGCAATAACAGCTGTCATATCTAACAAATAAACCTCTTTATTTAAAAGTTTTGCTGGAACTTGCTGTCTTGCAATTTTTATAGCTAATCCGTTTGCAATTGCCGTTTTGCCAACACCTGGTTCACCTATTAAACATGGATTGTTTTTCATACGTCTATTTAAAATCTGTATTACTCTTTCTATCTCACAATTTCTTCCAACAACTTCATCTAACTCATTTTTTCTGGCTTTTGAAGTTAA
>CAZTBY010000101.1:0-3679 GCA_964612395.1 uncultured Clostridium sp.
AATTATTTACAAGCATTATTAACAAATGTTTGTTAATAAAAAGTTATATAAAAAATTTAACTTTACACAAAATTTTAAATTTTAAAATTTCTAAATCTTAATTACTAATAATTTATAAACTGCCATTGATTCCTCCTATGTCAGACTTTAGGCTCTCATCGTTTCTTTATTCAGTTTTTTCTGTGGCTTTCCGTTTTATACTTTACCATCGACTGTAAATACCGAGTCAGCATTCCCTCAGACGATGTTGCGATTGAACCGTATGGTTGCCATCCTGATTCAAGCATTAAATTAACATAGGCTGAAAGCTCTCCAGTATCAATACTTGTTACTACACAATATTCTATGATAGTATTCATTATATTTTAGTTAATTTATCTCCTATTTCCTTTCATTCCTCCACCATTATTTGAATTCCTGCTATTTGATGTAACAGTAGAATTTACCTGTAAGCTAGTCTTTTGGCTATCATTTATATATAAACTATAAGTTTCACCTTGTTTTATACTATTATTTGAAATAACAACAAGTTGGTAACTTTTTTCACTTTCAAATGATACGATTTCATTTCCAGAACTATCTTTTAAAGATAGTTTATTTCCATTACTTCCACTTGTATTAAATACTAATATATTTTGTTTTGAGTTACTTGATGGAGATTCAAACATTCCAGATGAGCCATAAGCTATTAAATTTCCACCATCTATTATCATTTCTCCTTCAAAATCCAATGGTGCATCTCCATTACTAGTAGGACCTTTTATTAAAATGTTACCACCATAAATATATATTGAACCATTTGAATCTAATCCATCCCCTGATGCATTAACTACTATATCTCCTCCATTTACAACTAATTTCTTATCATTATCTTCTACATTACTAAAATTATTTTGCCCTGGTCTATTTCCCATTGAAGAACTATCTGACCCACCTGATATGTTAATTCCATCATCAGATGCAACTAAATCTATGGTTCCTCCGTTTATTTCTATGTAATTACTTTCTATTCCTTCGTAGCTTTTACTTATATTTATATTTCCATTATTTATAATAATATTTGTATCTGCATGTATTCCATCATCTTCACTTGATAGCGAGAAATTTCCATTATTTATAATAATAATTCCATTTGAATGTATAGAGTCATCCGTGCTTGTAACTTGTATTTCCCCACTCTCAATTGTTATTTCTTCTCCAGCTTTTAAACCTTTACTACTAACAGTATCCTCGTTATTTGAAGAATTTTGCATCATTCCTTTTGAATCTTTTCCGAAAATTATTATTATTTGAATTGTTAGAACTTTGGACTGCTGTTGTTTTTATATTTATTTTTGGATTTTCAGAAATATTTAATATTGTTTCTGCTTGAATTCCATCATTTACTGCTGTTATATTAAATTCTCCACCTTCTATTGCAATATATCCAAGAGTTTCATTTTCATCATTAGTTGATTTAATTCCATCACCTCCAGCATCTATTGTTATATTTGCTGAATTTATTGCAACATAATCTTTTCCTCTTATTCCATCATCTTTAGATATTATATTTATATTTGCATTTACTATTTTTAAAGTATCTTTGCTAACTATACCATCCAAATAATTACTATTTACAGTTAGGTATCCTGTTCCATTAATTACTAAATTGGTTTTTGTAAATATTGTGCCATCAGGTTCTGTTTTTTCTGTGTTTGTAAATATTGTATAATTTTCCGTATCAGATACTCTATTATTTGAATTCTCTGCAAGTGTTATTGTAAGTAAGTTACATTTAATTCCATTTATTGGTGCAGTGGTTTTACTTGTAATATCACAATTATCTAAAACTAATTGAACATCATCATTTTTAGTTGCTTCTATTACAATATTGCAATCTGATACTGTTCCTGTTATATAATAAGTTCCGGCAGTTGTTATTTTTATTTCATTTTCTGAATTTGTTACACCTGTACCTTCAATTACTATCTTTTCATCACTTAGACTTATTTTTGCCTTATAATCTTGCCATTCTCCTGTTAATTCAGTTTCAGAATATTCGACATTTATTTCTGTTGATTTTGTTCTTATTTCTTTACTATTTGAACTAACTTTTGGCATTTTAAAATATATTATAGCTAAAATAATAAAAATAATTAATAAAATACTAACTGAACTTATTATTATTTTATTATTAATTTTATTTTTATTCATTATAATTCTACCTCACTCAATTCTTGTCTTTCAAGCATTACCAACATATTTCCATTTCTGCATCTAATTTCATCTAAAAATTCTTTTTCTTTTACGTTTTTCTTCAAACTAATAATGTAAAGTAATTCATACATACTGCCCATATTTGTTGTTTTAACTTTTCTAAGTTCAATTTTATTAGTATATTTTGTAAATAAATCATTAAAAACTTCTTCATAATCTAAATTTTCTGGTATAATTATTTTCAACTTTCTTTCTGATAAATCTTGAACCTTATTCATTATTTTGGTAACAATTAATACTATTACAGCAACTATTACTGTAACTAAAATTGTATATAATACATATCCCATTCCTAGTCCCAAACCTGCTGTCATTGCCCAAAATACACTCACAATTTCTTTTGAATTTCCTGGCATACTTCTAAATCTTACTAGGCTAAATGCTCCTGCTACTGCTAATGCTGTTCCTAAACTTCCATTTACTAAAAATATAACAACTTGCACCAATACTGGCAATATTGTTAATGTGAGTAAAAAATTAGGTGTTGTTTTTGTTGTAACTTTATGTGTATAACTTATAATACTTCCCATTAAAAGTGCTACAACAATACAAATTAAACAATTCCCTAAACTGACTGTAGCTTCATTTTCATATAAAATACTTTCTAACATTTTTAAATTCCTCCTTGTATTACATATTTACTAATTTGATTTGCTTTTAAAATTAATTGATTATATGCTTCTCCATATTTTGAAAATCCACATGGTGCTATTTTTAAATCATTTAAGTGTTTTATAAGCCACAAAGGTATAGCTCCTAATGTTTTTATTTCCATTATATATTTATCCTTTTCTAAAATTAGTTTTCCATAATTTCCTTTTTCTAATTCCAAATCATAAGTTCTAGCCCCAATATTACTATCAAATGTTATTCTGAAATCCATATTATCTTTATCATAATAAGCCCTTCTAAAATATGATATATATACTTTAGGACTTAAATTGTATAGTTTAAAATAATAATTTAATTCTCTCCCTATTTGACTATTTGGAAATTCTTTAGTATTACATAAACTGTAGAAATCTGATAAACACATTTCAATTCTTCTTTTACTTACAATTTTATTATATTTTCTTTTTATTTCCAAAAAAATTTTACTATCTAAAGTAGGAGTATTATAACTTCTCGATCTTATTTTTTCTTTAAACATTGGTTTTGTAATAGAGTGCCTTATTAAATCAAAATTATCTGTATCAAAATATATGTTACATATTGTACTTTTTCCATGTTCATCCTCAATCATTTTTTCGTTTAAAAATTCTTTCATTTTTTGATATTGTTCTTTATTAATTATGTATTTTTTTTCAACTCTTCTAAAAATTTCTGACATTTTCATTCCTCTTTTCATCGTTGTATTTATATTTAGCAGTATATCCTCTTATTGGATATAATACCAATCCTAATATCATTAAAGCTATTCCTA
>CAZTBY010000102.1:0-3675 GCA_964612395.1 uncultured Clostridium sp.
TAGCTGCTGGAGCTGTTCTTTTTCCATTTCTTGTTTGTAAGAAATATAATTTTCCCTCTTGGATTGTGAATTCCATATCTTGCATGTCTCTATAGTGATTTTCTAGCTTTGTTGCAAGTTCCATAAATTCTTTATAACACTCTGGTAAATCTTCTGCTAGTTTTGTGATTGGTTGTGGTGTTCTAACACCTGCAACAACGTCTTCGCCTTGTGCATTGATTAAGTATTCTCCGTAAATTCCTTTTTCTCCTGTTGATGGGTTTCTTGTAAATGCAACTCCTGTTCCAGATGTTTCTCCCATGTTACCGAAAACCATAGCTTGTACGTTTACAGCTGTTCCCCAGTCTCCTGGTATATCATTCATTCTTCTGTAAACTATTGCTCTTGGATTATCCCAACTTCTAAATACAGCTTTAACGGCTCCCATTAATTGTTCAACTGGGTCTTGTGGGAATTCTTCGCCATTCATAGCGTTTTTGTAAACTTCTTTGAATCTTTTTACTAATTCTTTTAAGTCTTCTGTTGTTAATTCTGTATCATAATGAACTCCTTTTGCAACTTTAACTTCATCTATGATTTTTTCAAAGAATGACTTTGGAACCTCCATAACAACATCTGAATACATTTGAATAAATCTTCTATATGAATCATAAGCGAATCTTGGATTTCCTGTTTTTGTAGCAAAACCTTCAACTGCAACATCATTTAAACCTAAGTTTAATATTGTATCCATCATACCAGGCATTGATGCTCTAGCACCACTTCTTACTGATACTAATAATGGATCATTGTTATCTCCAAATTTTTTTCCTTGAATTTCTTCTAGGTTCTTTAATGCGGCAAAGATTTGTTCCTGAATTTCTTCATTAATTTTCTTTCCATCATTGTAGTACTCTGTACATGCTTCTGTTGTAACTGTAAATCCTTGTGGTATTGGTAAACCTAAATTTGTCATTTCGGCTAGATTGGCACCTTTCCCACCTAATAATTCACGCATATTTGCATTTCCTTCTTTAAATAAGTAAACATACTTTTTGCTCATAAATTATTCCTTCCTTTCTTCTTTATAAATTTACTGGTATATTATATCTCACATTTTCGTAAATGTAAAGAGATTTTTAGAAATTTTCTCGGCTCTTTTGTTAATTTTTCATATGTTTCCACATATTGCTCATACTATTTTTACATAAAAAAACACACTGATTTTAAATTTAAAATCAGTGTGTTAGCTTTAGAACAATTCCTTAAAATCAAAAGGGATTATACTTGAATTCAAAAATTGCTTAATTTCCTTTTTCACTTCCTTTTCTACTCCTTTTTCTCTAGCATAGAATACTAACATTTCTTCCACACTTTGTGCTTCTTTAAAACTTAGAGCCATATCTTCTTGATAATCTTTACCTGCAATGAACCCTTGTATATAATAGTTATATGCAATGCTATATGTATCAAGACTTGTTAACATTGCTTCAAATGCATACATTGGAATACCTACACCCTTTAATGGATAAACCTCATAGTATTTTTGTAAACATTCGTTAATGTCATTTCTTAATCCTTCAGGATCTCCATTAAAGAAAGCATTTCTAAGATTTTCTTCTCCAAACACTATTACAAGTAATTTTGCCACATGGGTTTCATATTCATATATCATGTAATATTCATCATGTGGATATACTTTAGAAGAAAAATAATTAGCTACACCTTCATTTAAGTATCGCCCTAGAGTAACATTATCAGTTTGATAAAACACTCCTTCATGGTCTCCATTATCTGATAAATAGTGGCATATTTCATGTGCAATTACTCCACTATGTGAATTTTCTGTAAGGTACAGAATTCCATTGTTATACTCTGCTAAAGTTCCACCTTCCTCATCTGTAGTTCCCCAAAATTCTTCTACCTGTTTTTTGGTAAGAACCTCTATTTTAGGTAACTCCTTTTGAATGTTGTACTGCTCGCACAACGTTTTAAAAATGTTTTCAACTTTTTCTTTCAGTTCTTTCGAAGGTTCTTCTCCTGTAAATTGTTTCCTCTCACTAGGCAGACCTTCGGAGATTTCATATGAATACCCCTCACGGAAAAACTCTGGCTCGTTCTTACTGCAAGCAGTAAGAAAAGAAAACGCTAAAATTGCAATCATTACTAAAGCTATAATTTTCTTTTTCATAAAAATGGTCCTTTCTATTTTGTAATTATTAATATATGTAAAACCACTAGTAAAACTATGGTGTAAAAAAAGAAAATATATATAAAAATAGCTATACTGCTATACTTATATATATATTTTACCACACTTTACATAATATTTCAATTTTTAGCATTTTATTTCATATTTAAAAATACCAATGAAAATTTTTACTTATATTACTCATAATTGATTTTGAATCCATCTTATATTTTTTTTCTAATTCACTTGAATTACCATGTTCAACAAAAACATCATCATAGCCATAAGTTTTCACTTTAATATTTTCTTTTGACTTCCTATTAATTAATTCTATTATGGCAGAACCGAGTCCACCTTTTATCAAGTTGTCTTCTATGGTAACACAATGCCTAGTTTTTCTTATAGAATTCAAAATAGTTTCTTCATCTAGCGGTTTTAGGAAACGAGCATTAATTATCTCAACACTCTTTTCCGGAAGCAAACTTGCAACTTCTTCTGCTCGCCCTACCATATTGCCTATTGCTATAATACTTAAATCTGTTCCTTCTTGCACAATTTCAGCTTTTCCAAGTTCAATATCCTCTGTTTTTTCAAATAAGAAGTTTTCTCCTCCTCTTGGATATCTTATAAATACTGGTTTGTCTAAGTTTACCCCAAATTCCAACATTTTTTCCAATTCCACGAAATTTTTAGGAGCCATTATAACTATATTGGGTATTGAAGATAGAAACGATAAATCAAATATTCCTTGATGTGTTTCTCCGTCATTCCCTACTATACCTGCCCTATCTATACATACAGTTACTGGCATTCCAGATAGTGCTATATCGTGTATTATCTGATCATAACCTCTTTGTAAGAAAGATGAATATATTGGTAGTACTGGTTTTAAACCTGTTCTTGCCATTCCTGCAATTAGCCCAAGTGCATGTTGTTCAGCAATTCCTACATCAAAAAATCTATCTGGAAATTTTTCGGTAAATTCTTTTAAACCTGTACCATCTTTCATAGCAGCAGTTACAGCAACGATTTTTTTATCTTCTGTAGCCATTTTTACAAGTTTTTCCCCAAACACTTTTGAATAATTTTTAGATTTTTTAACTTCTCCTGTTTCTTTGTTGTATGCAGAAATCCCATGGAATTTATCTGGATTTTCTTCAGCTAATTTGTATCCTTTACCCTTTTTAGTTACAACATGAATAAGTACAGGTCCTTTTATTTTCTTGCTTCTTTCTAAAATGTCTTCTAGTTTTTTGATATCATGACCATCTACTGGACCTAAATATGTAAAACCGATATCTTCAAAATACATGTTGCGAAATACTGCTCTTTTGATTACCTGCTTTGTGTAATGTGCAAAACTAATTATTGGTTTCCCTATATAAGGAATTTTATTTACAATTGCTTTTATCTTTCTGTTTGACCTTGTATACCCTGTTTTTGTTCTCATTTTACTTAAATATAGTGGTATACCACCAACATTTTTTGATATACTCATTTCATTA
>CAZTBY010000103.1:0-3669 GCA_964612395.1 uncultured Clostridium sp.
TAGGGAGGTAAACTTTTTTCGTAGTTCAATGGATTTATTGTTTAAGGAAGTACAAGAAGGACTTGGACAAGGCACAACAATAGCTATACTTTGTGGAAATCAAAACAACATAAAAAGAACAAAAGACCTTCTTGCAGAAAAAATAAACAACCCAAAACAACTTCAAAAATTAATAATAACAGAAGGCTCTCTTACAGAGGGCTTTGAATGCTATGACTTTAATTTACTTGTAATTTCAATAGAAGAGCTATTTAATATTCCAAAAAAGAGAAGAAAAACACCAGAACAATTTAAAGCAGGAGAAACAATAATTTTTTCAGACTTAAAAGTTGGAGACTACATAGTACATAGAACAAATGGAGTTGGACAATTCATTGGAATAAATACAATTCAAGCTGCAGGAGTTACAAAAGATTATGTTAAAATAAAATACAAAGATGATGGTATATTATATGTTCCAACAAGCAGTTTAGATAATGTAAAGAAATATATAGGTTCAGGAGATGAACTACCAAGATTAAACAAACTTGGAAGCAAAGACTGGGCAAAGGCAAAAGCAAGAGTTAAATCTAACTTGCAAGAAATTGCAAAAGACCTAATTGAACTATATGCAAAAAGAGAAAAGGCAAAAGGCTTTATGTTTTCAAAAGATACAGAATGGCAAAAAGAATTTGAACAAAAATTCCCATATACTGAAACAGATGACCAATTAAGAAGCATAGAAGAAATGAAAAAAGATATGGAAAGCGAAAAGCCAATGGATAGATTACTTTGCCGGAGATGTTGGATATGGGAAAACAGAAGTTGCTTTAAGAGGAGCCTTTAAAGCATGTATGGATCAAAAACAAGTTGCATACCTGGCACCAACAACAATTCTAGCAACGCAACAATATGATACTTTCAAAGAGAGGATGAAAGATTATCCAATAAGAATAGAACTACTTAATAGGTTTGTTCCAGCAGCAAAACAAAAAGAAGTAATGAAAGGTTTAAAAACAGGAGAAGTAGATATAGTAATAGGAACACATAAGCTATTAAATGATCAAATTGAATACAAAAATTTAGGATTATTAATAATAGATGAAGAACATAGATTTGGAGTAAAACACAAAGAAAAAATTAAGAAGCTAAAAACAAATATAGATGTACTAACAATGACAGCAACACCAATACCTAGAACATTACATATGTCTATTGTAGGAGTAAGAGATATGTCTTGTCTTTACGAACCACCACAAAATAGACGACCTGTTCAAACTTATGTATTAGAATATGATGATGAAGTTATTAAAGAAGCAATAACAAAAGAACTTGAAAGGGATGGGCAAATTTTCTATTTATATAATAATGTAGAAAACATAGATAAAAAGACTGATGATATAGCAAAACTTGTACCAGAAGCTAAAGTAGCATTTGCACATGGGCAAATGTCAGGACATGAAATAGAAGACATAATGGAAAAATTTATAAACAAGGAAATAAATGTGCTTGTATGTACAACTATTTTAGAGTCGGGAATAGACATACCAAATGCAAATACTATAATTGTAGAAAATGCTGATAGACTTGGACTAGCACAACTATATCAAATTAGAGGAAGAGTAGGTAGAAGTGATAAACAAGCATATGCATATATAACATACAAACGAGACAAAATGATTACAGAAGTTGCTGAAAAAAGGTTAAAAGCTATAAAAGAATTTACTGAATTTGGCTCAGGTTTTAAAATTGCAATGAGAGACCTAGAAATAAGAGGAGCAGGAAGTATGCTAGGAGAAATTCAACATGGGCATATAGACGAAGTTGGGTACGATACATATTGTAAGATTTTAGATGAAGTAATTAAAGAGGAAAAGGGAATAAAAACAGAGGAAGATTTAGAAGTTACAATTGATATTAATATTTCAAGCTTTATACCAGATACATATATTGAAAATCAAAACCAAAAAATGGAAAGCTACAGAAATATAGCATTATGTAAAACAGATGAAGACTTAAAAAACATTGAAGAAGATTTAACAGATAGGTTTGGAAAGATACCAGAAGAAACATTGAACTTAATTAAAATTGTAAAAATTAAGGAAATGTGCAAAAAATGTGGTATAATAAAAGTTATTCAGAAGCAAAATAATATAATACTGTACTTTGAGCCAGATAGGTTTATATTAGATATGGCAGAACTTGTACATAAATATAATGATAAAATCAAATTTTCTACAGGAATTACGCCATACATAACATACAAAGTTCAAGACCAAAAAAATATAATTCAAGAGATAGGAGAGTTATTAAAAGATGCTAATAACTAGTAAGGATAATGAAACAATTAAGCATATAAGAAAGCTAAAAGAAAAGAAATACAGAGATGAATATGGAGAATATGTAATAGAAGGAATAAAACTCATAAATGAAGCAATAAAAGAAAAGACAAATGTAAAAACAATTGTAGTATGTGACAACTGCAATAAAGAAGCAATAACACAAAATTCAATGTATGAGGTTGCAAAACAAAACTGTTTATATGTTGATGAAAAAGTTTTTAACTCAATAACAGAGGTGAAAAATCCACAGGGGATTTTAGCCGTAGTTGGAAAGCCAGCAGGTAACAGGGAAATTAACTATAAAGAGGATATGATAGTTATATTAGATGATTTGCAAGACCCAGGAAATTTAGGAACAATATTAAGAACAATAGATAGTGTAGGATTAAGCCAAATAGTAGTATCAAAGAGAAGTGGAGATGTATATAACTCAAAAGTAGTTCGTTCAACAATGGGAGCAATTTTTAGAGTAAATGTAATAGAAAGTGAAAATTTAAAAGATACAATAAAAGAAATAAAAAAACATAAATTTAATGTAATTTCAACATCTTTAGATACAGACAAAAGCCTATATGATATTAAGCTAAATAAATCAGCAATAATAGTGGGGAACGAAGCAAATGGAGTTTCAAAAGAAATTCAAGAACTATCAGATACAAAAATAATTATACCAATGCTTGGAAAAACAGAAAGCTTAAATGTCTCTGTAGCAACAGGTGTAGTTCTTTACGAATATGTAAGACAAAAAATATGCAGATAAGAATATAAAAAACTACTTGACAAGAAAATATAAAATGATATATATTAATGCTGTAATTATTATAAAGAAAAATTAAGGAGGAATTTAAAATGAAGAGAAACAAAGGAATAACGTTAATAGCGCTAATAATAACGATAATAATACTTTTGATATTGGTAACTGTAAGTATAAACTTAGTTATAAATGGAGATTTAGTTGGTAGTGCACAAAAAGCAGTAAATGGCATAAATGAAAAAATTGCTAACCAACAATCAATAGCAGACGAATTAATAAAAGAATTTGATGAAAATGAAGAAGATGGTGAACAAAAAAACGAAACTGGAGCCCAAGGAACAGAACAACAAGAAACTGAAAAGCAAGAGACGGAGCAACAAGAAACTGAAAAGCAAGAGACGGAGCAACAAGAAGCACAAGAAGTTTTACCAGGAACAAGAGTATCAGAAAATACAAAGTATGTACGAAATGAAAAAACAGCATGGATACCAAAAGGCTTCACAGTATCAGAAATATCAACAGAGCAAAGTATAGAAAATGGACTAGTAATTTATGATATCCCAGAAGGAACAGAAGTAGACTGGACAAACCCAG
>CAZTBY010000104.1:0-3666 GCA_964612395.1 uncultured Clostridium sp.
GATGAAAACAAGCAAACAAAAAATAAAAAGAAAAATAATGATACAAGATTTTAAAAGGAGGAAAAAAACTATGAATAATGAATTACCAAAAACAAAAATTGATGAGAGAACAGGCATTGAATATCATTTAGAAGGAGATTATTATATACCAAACCTAATAATGTCTAAACAAGAAAAAATCACTTTAAATAAATATGGAAGAATGCGATTAAAATACTTGAAAGAACACAAGAAATCTGATTATACTATAATGCTAATGAGTGGGACATTAAGTACACACTTAAAAGAAATACAAGAAACAGCAGATAATAGAGTACAACAGATTATTAATGAGTTAAAAGCTAAAAGCAATTTGACAGAAGATATGAAAAATACTGATATGCTTTATTGGGTTGGCACAATGAACGCTATTAAGGCACAAGCAGAAGAAATTGTTTTTAGTGAATTGATTTATAGTTAATATTGTAAAAAGCGAATGGAAATTTTTCTCATTCGCTTTAAAATTTCTATGATGATTTGATATTTTTATTTTTTGTTCCAAGATTTTTGATTACATTTTGGATATATCGTATATTTCGTTATATTGTTATGCATTAAAAACAATGTACTTTTTACCCATTATCATTACCTCTTATTTTAAAAGTTTTCGATTATCATTGTTAAAAAGTTGCCTATAATTATCATGCCATACTGTTAATATTCCATTGTTTAATCTTTGCATTTTCTTTATTTCTCTTGAAGCTATATATATATCTGTACTTGGATAATATGTTGGTTTTAATATTATTTCTGTTGATTGTCCTTTTACTATAAGTGCATTAGATTCAGCATCTCCTAATCTCTTAGTATAATTTTGATATAATGTTGGACAATTAGCCTTTAGTAATGATGGTATATTAGAAAAAACGTATTTATCTATAATATCAAAAGCATAATATCCTGATAATGTTCCATCAAAAGGATTTACATATATATGATTAAAGAAATCAATGTCTATAATTGAACCATGTATTGTTCCAGATCCACCAATTTCTCTAACTTGATTAGAAACGATTTTTTGATATTTAGTATATTTCTCTAAAGGTTCTTTATTTAGCAAGATTTGACTATCCATATTATCGTAGTAATAATGAACATCTTTTACATTTAATGATTTTAATGCACCACCATTTAATATAGCTAAACCTCTTGTAGATGGTCTAATAAAACAATAGTAACCGTTTTTTTTCAACATGAATATTTCGCCATCTCTATTATAATCCATCTCAATATTTTTTCCTCTATAAAAATCATTGTATTGAGTTTTTGTTATAGTATATATTCCATCTGCATAATCTGAAAACAAATCATAATCATACTCTATACAAAAGGATTTAACAAAAGCAGTTTTATAATTATATCCTAATTGATTGTCTGCATATATTCTATATTCTCCATCGTCATAAAAATAATTTCTATGAGTATGTCCACTTACATAGACCCAATTTCTAACATATTCCTCTGATTTTGACCAATCTTTTTTTGAAGTATGCGTTAAAATAATAACATGTTTATCAGCAATACAAGTGGTTAATTTATCATATATTTTTTCAAATTTTTTAGTTTCATTTATTTCTTGTTCTCGATTTAGTGTATATCTATAAATACCATCATTAGCATTAAAATCATTATTGTATCCAGAAAATGCTATTCCTCCACTAATTACCAAGTTTGCCTTTTTTAATTTTTCTCTAATTGCTTTATCTGACAAGTTATTAATTTCTTCTTCTGAAATTTCTTCTAGCTTTTCTTCTTCAATATATAATAGGTTATTATGTATAAAATACATATCATTTGATATTATTAAATTCTTATAATTATTGATAATATCTTGTAATTTATGCCCAGCAAAATCCCATAATTCATGGTTCCCTAAAATAAATATAACTTTTATATTATATCTTTTTATTTCTTTTGACAATTCAGTAATAAACACTTTATAAAAATCATAGTTGGATGACACATCTCCACCTATTAAAAGAATCCTACTACTATTTTTCAAAATATTTATTATTATGTCTTTTATAGCAAATTCAATATCAAATATTGATTTACACTTTTGTAATCTATGCATTAAATGTATATCTGAAACATAAGAAACTCTTATATAACTATTATAATCGTTCATTGGTTCATTTAATAATAAATCCCTGCTTTCATTTAATACTAATTGTGTTTCTTTCTCATTATTTATTGTTTTTTCAAATGAAAGAAGATTATTAGAATTATTTAATATTTCATATTTCAATCCGAGTTTATCCATTATTTCACTTCTAATATGTGCATTATCAAAATTAATATCTTTAATGTCTTTTAAATTTGAAAGACCTTCGCAAAAAATCAAATCAGCATTGCTCAAATCATTATGCAAATAATAAATATAATTAAAAAAGTATTTAAACCCTCTTTTTCTTTCAAGTAAAGTATTTCCGTTTTGATCTGTCCATTTTTGTAAAACCCAAAATTTTTCCGATTCATAATACTTATTTACTATATGTGATATTTTTGTGCTATCTAATGGTAATAATGTATTCTCATTTATTTTACAATTTTTTATATCTTCTTCTGAAATTACTGCTTTTGATAAATCACAATCAGATAAATTTCCATCTAAATATTCTATAAGTTCTTTAATATCATAGAAATACTTTCTAATTATAATTGGCCAATTTTTCCCTGTTATTTTATATGATTCTTCAATTATAAAATAATTTGTTCTTATATCAAATTTGCAGTTAGTTTCTTTTGTATAATTATTATCGGCTATGTCATCTGCCAAATTCTTTACTTTCTTTATATATCTGCTAATCGTTGCTGGTGCTCGTACATTTTTATTGTAATTAATTGAATTTAACACTTCTTTTGCAGGAAAATATAAACACATCTTTTCTTCTGATATAATGTTCTCACAATTATTTATTGCATCCATCAAAATTTTAAATGCTTTTTTAGGTTTATCCTTAATGAAATAGTAGATAAGTATATCTTCAAAATAATATTCGTGATATTTGCTTTTTTCAAAATTATTTAGAACTTTTATTAACTCTTTTAAATTTTTGCAATCTAAAACTTTGTTAATCCACAATTTATTTTTTTCTTTTTTTAATTCTGTATTTTTAAATTCAGCATGTAAATTTTCTAATTCATTATCAAGACTATCATCTGCAATAGTATAATCTATAAAAGCATTATTCTTAATCTTATTAACATCTATTTTGTATTTTTTTACCTGTCTTGAAGTAAATTCACATTGATAGTAGCAAGACTTTTCATATATATTGCCTTTTAAATACTCATAATAGTCATCAAATAATTCAAAATTGGTTATTATTGTTTCTAATATACTATTATTACTAAAATCCATTATGTATTCTTGAACAAAAAATCTATTAAAAATCACGTCATATCCTCTATGAGAATATACTCTCATTCCTGATTTTCTTTCTGCTTCTATAATATCAATATTATTTCTTAACTCTAATGGTATATCTTGATAGTCAATATTTTTCTTTTTAATGTTTTTTATTATTATAGATATTTCTTTATTCATAATTTTTCCTTCCTATAAGTTACGGTAGTGTAAACTAATTTTATTTTTTATTTAGTTACACCCCTGTTATTTCAAGG
>CAZTBY010000105.1:0-3481 GCA_964612395.1 uncultured Clostridium sp.
ATTATTTCTTCTGCAATTTTGTCTTCTACCATTGTTTGTATTGTTCTTCTAAGAGGTCTTGCTCCATAGCCAGAGTCTGTACCCTTCTTAGCAATAAACTCTTTTGCTTTTTCATCTATTTCTAAAGTAATGTCCTTTTCTTTAAGTCTATTTTGTATTTGTTTTAACATGATATCTGCAATTTCTTTTATTTCTTCTGATGTTAGCTTATGGAATACTATAATTTCATCAATACGGTTTATAAATTCTGGTCTAAACTGCTTTTTTAATTCTGCTAGAACTTCTTTTTTTGTTTTCTCGTATTCTATTTGTTCTTGCTCGTTTTCTTTAGATACAAAACCTAATGTTTTTTTGTCTGTAATTAGTCTTGCTCCTATATTTGATGTCATTATTATTACTGTATTTTTAAAGTTTACAACTCTACCATGGGAATCTGTAAGTCTTCCATCATCTAAAATTTGCAAAAGCATATTTAATACATCTGGGTGTGCTTTTTCAATTTCATCAAAAAGAACTACTGAATATGGTTTTCTTCTAACCTTTTCTGTTAGTCCTCCTGCTTCATCAAACCCAACATATCCTGGAGGTGAGCCTATCATTTTTGAAGTTGAATGTGCTTCCATATATTCAGACATATCAACCCTTATCATTGAATTTTCATCTCCAAATAAGCTTTCTGCAAGTGCCTTTGAAAGTTCTGTTTTTCCAACACCTGTTGGTCCTAAAAACATAAATGAACCTATTGGTCTATTTGGATCTTGAAGCCCAACTCTACTTCTTTTAATTGCCTTTGAAACAGCCTTTACTGCCTCGTTTTGACCAATTACCCTTTTGTGAAGTGCATTTTCTAAGTTTTTTAATCTTTCATTTTCATCTTGAGATATTTTTTGAGTTGGAATTCCAGTCCAGCTACTTATTACTTCTGCTATTTCTTCTTCTCTAATTTGTTTTATATCTTTACTTGCTTTATCTTTCCATTTTTGCTTTTCTTTTTCTAACTTTTGTATTTCTCTTCTTTCTAAATCTCTTAATTCTGCTGCCTTCTCAAAGTCTTGTGTTGTAATTGCTTCATCTTTTTCAGAAGTAATTTTTTCAATATTTTCCTCAAGTGTTTTTATAACTTTTGGTTCTGTAAATGTTTTTAATTTTGCTCTTGAAGCCGCTTCATCAATTAAATCTATTGCTTTATCTGGCAAAAATCTATCGTTAATGAACCTTGCAGATAGCAAAGTTGCTGCATTTATTGCTTCATCTGTAATCTTTACATTATGATGTGCTTCATATTTATCTCTTAGCCCTTTTAGTATATCTATTGTATCTTCTTCAGAAGGTTCTTCAACTGTTATTGGTTGAAATCTTCTTTCAAGTGCACTATCCTTTTCGATATACTTTCTATATTCATTTAATGTTGTTGCGCCAATTATTTGAATTTCTCCTCTTGCTAAAAGTGGCTTTAAGATATTTGCTGCATCTATTGCACCTTCTGCTGCTCCTGCACCCACTATTGTATGAATTTCATCTATAAAGATGATTACATCGCCAACTTTTTTAACTTCTTTTAATACTTTTTTTATTCTCTCTTCAAAATCCCCTCTATATTTAGCACCTGCTACCATGCCCGATATATCAAGTGTTACAACTCTTTTTTCTTTAAGATTTTCTGGTATTTCCCCTTGAACTATTTTTTGAGCTAGTCCCTCAATTACTGCTGTTTTTCCAACACCTGGTTCACCAATTAAACATGGGTTGTTTTTTGTTCTTCTTGAAAGTACTTGTATTATTCTTTCAATCTCAACCTTTCTACCTATAACTGGGTCTAGTTTTCCTTCTTTTGCAAGTTTACTTAAATCGCTTCCAAATTGATTAAGTGTTGGTGTATTATTAAAACTTCCTCTGTTATTTTTTTCAGTTTCTACTGTGTTTACATCTGGTATTTCATATTCATTTATTACTTTTATAATTTCATTATATAGTTTTTGTGGGTCTAGCTTTAATTCTAGCATTATTCTTACTGCAACACTATCAGCTTCCCTCATTATTCCTATAAGTAAATGCTCCGTTCCTATATATTCTGAATCAAGTTTGCGTGCTTCGCGGAACGCATTTTCTATTACTCTTTTTGTTCTTGGTGTAAGTCCCATTGCATTTTTACTTTTAGTTTGCCCAACTCCAATTAATTCTTCTATTTTCTCAAGAACGTTATCTGCTGTAATATTTTGATTTTCTAATACTTTATTTGCAATTCCTGTTCCTTCTTTTACTAGTCCATATAAAATGTGTTCTGTTCCAACATAATTATGTCCTAATTTTATTGCAGTATTTTCTGCAATTTGCACAGCCTTTTCGGCTTTTTGGGTAAATTTGTATGTCATAGTTCCTCCTTGCAAGTACATTATTAACAAGTTCTAATCTTTGTATTCAATAACACTTCCAATAATTCCTGCATCGTTTTTTAGCTTTGCTGTAATGATTTTTGGAACTGCTTGGTCATTAAATAGCATGTTTTTCTCATGAAGTTTTTGTGTTAATTTATCTAACAAAAGTTCTTCAAAGTATATAAATCCTCCACCTATTGATATTACTTCTGGCTCAAATATGTTTATTAAATTTGCTAAGCCTATGCTTAAATTTTCTGTATATTCATCTATAATCTCCTGTGCTTTCTCTCTGTTTTCTGCATCATTTAACAAATCTCTTATTTCTTTCCCTGCTAAGTTTTCTACTTTAAACTCCCTTTGAATAGCTTCTTTAAAAGCTTTCATAGATGCATATTTTTCAAAGCAACCATGCCTTCCACAGTTACACTTAATCCCATCTTTTTCTATTACCATATGACCTATTTCAAAGCCCTCATATTTCTTTGGTTTTAAAAGCTTTCCCCCTAAATAAACTGCACCACCTATACCTGTTCCCACTGTTAAGAATACTGCATCATCATATTTTTTCAAGCTTCCATATTCTTTCTCAGCAATAGCTGCACATTTTGCATCATTTCTAAGTACAATTGGTATATTAAAGAATTTATTAATTTCAGATACTATATTAAAATTCTTAATATGTAAGTTTTCTGCCTTTATAATATGTGTATCTGAAACAGTTCCTGGAATCGCAATTCCTATTAACCTAACTTCTTGTATATTTATGTTCTTTTTATCTAAAACTTTGGTTATTAAATCTATAATTGTTTCAACTAGCTTTTCAGCATAATTCTCACTTTTTAATTCATTATTTAAGTCTTGATCTTCTTGTGCTATAATCTTACCATTTTCATTTATTAAACCTATTCCCACATGGCTTCCACCAATATCTACACCTATTTTCATTTGTTACTCCCTTCATACTAAATACTATATTACATTTTTGAAAAATATGCAAGTGTATTTAGCAATTTGTATTCTATCATTTAAGCATATTTAAACAGTCCGCCAAATCTCGTCGGAGCTTTTGTATTTATTTAAAATCGAACCCACGATGGAGACGC
>CAZTBY010000106.1:0-3287 GCA_964612395.1 uncultured Clostridium sp.
TCATATTACCTTATACCATGTATCTATATTATAAAAAAAGTTATACCAGTTTCCTGTAAAATCACCTTTTAAATTTCTCGTATGAAGTATAATATATGTGCTAAAATACAGGCTTATGAAGGGTTTTGTTTCATAATATTCTTTTATGATATTTTCATATTCTTGTTTTAAAACTTCCTTGTTTTCTATCTTTGCAATCTTATCTATCTTGCTTTTTGTTTCTTCATCTTCAAAATATCTACTTATTTCTGTGGTTATTGGTACGGTTTCTTTTTTTAGAATTAAATCTGCTTTTGAATTTTTATAATTTTGTATATTAACTGTAATTTCACTTTCTTTTAATTGCTCTTGAATTGCTATTGCAACTTCTAAATCCTCTTTGTTTATAGATAATGTTAAATTTTTCTTTATTGGCTCCGTTCCTTCTGAATTTGTTTCTTTTCTATAATTTAAATAGCTTCCATACTCTAATGGAAATGATGCTATTTTGTATTTGTTGTTATATAAATCATATACTAATTTTTCCTTATTTATTGCATATTCTATGGTTTTTCTTGTTTCTATATTTTTTATGTTTTCACATGATATATAATAAAATTCCCTACCAGTTATGGTCGTTTCATCAAAACCTATTGTTCCTATATATTTCTCGTAATTTGTATTTTGAGTTATTATTAAATCTACCTTTTCTCTTGTAAACGCATTATATAACTCCGTTACTGTTTTATATATTTTTATATTTATTGTATGTTTTTCTCCCTTTAAATTTATGTTATTGTGGTCTTGATGTTCTATTTGGTATTTTCCTGTTCCCATTGGTGTTTCTGCATTTTCTTTAATAATTGGAAAGCACAACATATATTCAAAAAAATCCACATTTTCACTCAGGTGTATTTTAAATGTACTTTCATTTATTTTCTCTATTTTTTCTATTTGTTTTATATTTTCTTTATATATTGAATCTGTTTCTTTTATTGTTTTTACTGTTTGCTCTATATCTTCTACTGTTACTTTTTCTCCATTTTGCCATGTTTTATTTTCATTTAGTTTAATTAAATATGTTAGCTCATCTATCTTAGACCATTCTTCTGCAATTGCTGGTTTTGTGCTGAAATCTAGCTTTAAATCTACTAAAGGTTCATATATTAATTTATCAATTTCCTGAATTTCTATGCTTTTTGTTAATATTGGATTAATTGTATCAAACTCGGTTATTCCAATGTTTATCTCATTTGATATTTTAGTTTCCCTTGTTTGTGCTTGTACACCTTTTTGTGTTTTATTGTCTTTAATGTAAACTATATATATACTTGATAAAATAAGCACTAGAATTATACCTGTAAATATTTTTTTTATATATTTTAAACTCATAATATATTCCTCTCTTTTACTAAACTAATAAAGACGGAAAATTTTGAACATAAAAACATGTTTCTGTCAAAATTCTCCGTCTTTATTTTTATCATTTATTTTCTAGACTCAATTATGAGTTTCATTCCTGTTCTATTTTCGCCTTCAACCTCTACTTCTGCAAAGGCTGGTATGCATACTAAATCTACTCCTGCTGGTGCTACAAAACCTCTTGCTATTGCTACTGCCTTTACAGCCTGATTTAAAGCCCCTGCACCTATTGCTTGCATTTCTGCCTTGTTACTTTCCTTTACTAGTCCAGCAATTGCTCCTGCTACTGAATTCGGGTTTGATTTTGATGAAATTTTTAAAATCTCCATTATTTTTCCTCCTAAAAATATTTTTTTGTAACGTTATTTTTTATTTCATTTGTTACGATATATTTATATTATATTTTTAGGATTTTGTCTATATATTTTTGGAAATTTCTGGAAAATTTCATCGCGTAAAATGCAACATTTTCTGCCTTTTCTACAATTTTATTCTATTAATTTTCTCTATTCGACAGTTTTCGTCATTTATTTCTAAAATGCAACCTGTAAGAATTACATTTTTATCATCACTTACTTTGTATCTTTCTGGAAGTGTTGTTACAAATCTTTTTATTGAAGCTGATGGATCCATACCTATCACAGATTTTTTTGGTCCTGTCATTCCTATATCTGTAATATACCCTGTTCCATTTTCTAATATTTGCTCATCTGCAGTTTGTACATGTGTATGTGTTCCAAACACACATGTAACTTTTCCATCTAAATAATATCCCATAGCTATTTTTTCGGCTGTTGCCTCTGCATGAAAATCCACTATTATTATATCTACTTTGTCTTTTATTTCTTTTATAATTTCATCTGCTTTTAAAAATGGGTTTTCACTTAAAACTGCAACATCTACTCTACCTATCAAGTTAATTATCGCAATTTTTTTGCCATTTACTTCTTTTATTCTATATCCTGTACCTGGTACTCCAACTGGATAATTTGCTGGTCTTACAATACTTTCATCTTCTATAAAGTTAAAAATTTCCTTTTTACCCCAAGTGTGGTTTCCCATTGTTACTACATCAACTTTAGATTTTTTTAAATCTTCATATATCTTTAAAGTTATCCCCATTCCATCTGCTGAGTTTTCCCCATTAGCAATAACAAAATCAATTTTGTTTTGATTTGCATAATTAGGAATTACGTCCTTTACTTTTTTTACTCCACTATTTCCAACGATGTCTCCTATTATTAAAATTTTCATAGTTTATCTCCTAACATATTTTTATTAAGTCAAAATTTATTTGGTCTGAACTTGCCATTATAAATTCTATGTCATCTATTTTGCCTTGTTTTGCATCTTTACCTGCTTCTCCATGTATATGACCATATATGCATGTTTTTACATTATATTTTTTCATTGTTTTTATGAAGTTTAGGTTAAGTTCTTCATAGCTGTTAAATGGTGGATAATGCATGCACACTATTATTTCCTTATCTTCCCCATATTTTTTCACTCCATCTTTTAACGATATTTCAAGTCTTAAGTTCTCTCTACGTATTATTTTTTCTGCATTTTCTTCTTGTTCTGACCAGCCTCTTGTTCCCGCAATTATTTTATTTTCCCATAAAAAACTATTGTTATATATAAAGTCTATGTTTTTGAAATTATTTTCTTGCAGGAATTCTTTCATTTTTTTTAGTGATTCCCACCAATAATCATGATTTCCTTTTAGCAGTAATTTTGTTCCTGGAAGCTCGTTTAAATATTCAAAGTCTTTTTTAGCTTCGTTTACATACATGGCCCAAGAAAAGTCTCCTGGTAGTAATACCAAGTCTTCTTCTTTTACTTTTTCTATCCAATTTTTTCTTATCTTTTTTTCATGATTTTCCCAG
>CAZTBY010000107.1:0-3142 GCA_964612395.1 uncultured Clostridium sp.
TTACCGAAAATGATTTAAAAGAAGTAATGCGAGAGGTAAAGTTAGCTTTACTAGAGGCAGATGTTAATTATAAAATTGTAAAAGAGTTTATTGCTGAGGTCGAAAGAAAAGCCTTAGGTCAAGATGTTTTAAAATCTTTAACACCAGGACAACAAGTTGTAAAGATTGTAAGAGACGAGATGACAGAACTTTTGGGGGGAGTAGCAAGTAAAATAAACTTCACTCCAAACCCACCTACAATCATAATGTTAGTAGGTTTGCAAGGCTCTGGTAAAACTACAACTTGTGGCAAACTTGCAAATCTTTTAAGAAAACGAGGTAAAAAACCATTACTTGTAGCCTGTGACGTATACAGACCAGCAGCTATAAAGCAATTACAAGTGGTTGGTAGCCAATTAAATATTCCAGTATTTGCAAATGAAAATTCAAGGGATGTAGTGCGTATAGCAAAACAAGCAATATCTGAAGCTTATTCAAAATTAAATGATGTTATTATTCTAGATACTGCAGGTAGACTTCATATAGATGAAGAATTAATGCAAGAGCTAAAAAATGTTAAAACAAATGTAAAACCACATGAAATACTATTAGTAGTAGATTCTATGACGGGACAAGATGCTGTAAATGTAGCTCAAACATTTAATGAAAATTTAGGAATAGATGGAGTTATTTTAACAAAGCTGGATGGTGATACTCGTGGTGGTGCAGCTCTTTCTGTTAAGAAAATTACAGGAAGACCAATAAAGTTTATTGCTAACCGGAGAGAAACTTAGTGACATTGAAGAATTTCATCCAGATAGAATGACATCAAGAATTTTAGGTATGGGAGATATGCTTTCAATTATAGAAAAAGCTGAAGAAGCTTTTGATGAAGAAGAAGCATTGAAGTTAGAGAAAAAACTTAAAAAACAGGAATTCGATTTAGATGATTACTTAACACAACTAAGACAAGTAAAGAAAATGGGTTCATTTTCATCAATACTTAAAATGATACCAGGTATGAATAAATTTGGAGATATAAAAGTAGATGACAAAGAATTTGTAAAAATTGAAGCTATAATATGCTCAATGACAGCAAAGGAAAAGAAAAATACAAGACTTCTTAATGCAAGTAGAAGACAAAGAATTGCAAAGGGAAGTGGTACAACAGTGCAAGATATCAATAAATTTATAAACTCATATGAAACAACACAAAAGCTTATGAGAAAAATGCAAAATAGTAAAGGTGGCATGAAAAATGCCTTAAAAGGCTTTGATATGAACAGCCTTAAAAACTTAAAATAGTTATTAATTTTTTAAAATTATATAAAAAATAAAAGAGGAGGATTTTAAAATGGTAAAAATAAGATTACAAAGAGTAGGAAAGAAAAAAGCACCATTCTATCACATAGTTGTTGCTGATTCTAAGTCTCCAAGAGATGGAAAAATAATTGAACAAATTGGAACATACAACCCAATGACAGATCCATCTGAAGTTAATTTCGACAAAGAAAAAGTTGAAAAATGGATTAAAAATGGAGCAAAGCCAACAGATACAGTAAAACGTTTAATTGAAACAAAATAAGAAGCTTTAAATAAAGGAGGCAAATATGAAAGAAACATTAGAAACAATAATCAAAAGCTTAACAGAATTTCCAGAACAAGTTTCAATAAATGAAATTGATGGAGAAAAATCAGTTGTTTTTGAAGTTAAAGTTGCAGAAACAGATATGGGAAAAGTAATTGGTAGAGAGGGAAAAATAGCTGCTGCTATTAGAACAGTTATGAAAGCCTTAGCTAGCAAAGAGCAAAAAAGAGTTTCTGTAGAATTTATAGGATAGGATATGAAAGAATATTTAGAAGTTGGAAAAATTGTTAATACGAGTGGGTTAAAAGGTTTATTAAAGATTAGCCCTTTAACAGATGATATTACTAGATTTGAAGATTTAGAAATAATATATATTCAAAAAGCTAAAGAACTTATAGAGTTTAAAATTCAAGATGTTAAGTATAATAAAAATATGGTATTTTTAAAGCTCGAAGGAATAGACGATATAGCAGAAGCTGAAAAATATAAAAATTGCTATATCAAAATAAATAGAGAAGATGCAGTAGAACTTGAAGAAAATTCTTATTTTATTGTAGATATTATCGGTTCAGAAGTATTTACAGAAGAAGGAGAAGATTTAGGTAAAGTTATAGATGTGTTTCAAACAGGAAGTAATGATGTTTACGCTATAAAAACTTTAGAGGGTAATGAAATTTTACTTCCGGCAATAGAAGATGTTATAAAAAACGTTGATATTGAAAATAAGAAAATAGTAATTCATTTAATGGAAGGTTTAATATGAAAATAGATATATTAACTCTCTTTCCAGAAAGCTTTGAACCATTAAAACAAAGTATTATAGGAAGGGCTGTAGAAAAGAATATAATAGATATTAATTTAATAAATATTAGAGGATTTTCAAAAGATAAGCACAAAAAAGTAGATGATACACCATATGGTGGTGGAGCTGGGATGGTAATAAGACCAGATGTTGTATATGATGCTTATAAAAGTGTTTATGTACCAAATGCAAAGGTAATATATTTATCACCTCAAGGCAAAACTTTAAACCAAAATATAGTTCAAAGTTTAAGCAAAGAAGAACATTTAATTCTACTTTGTGGACATTATGAGGGAATTGACCAAAGAGTTATTGATGAAATAAAACCAGAAGAAATATCAATTGGAGATTATGTATTAACAGGTGGAGAACTTCCAGCAATGGTACTTGTAGATTCAGTTTCAAGATATGTAGATGGAGTTTTAAATGAAGCTTCAACAGCGGAAGAATCTTTTACCAATAACTTACTTGAATATCCACAATATACAAGACCAGAAATATTCTTAGGAAGAAAAGTACCTGAGGTACTAAAATCTCGGAAATCATCAAAAAATTGATGAATGGAGATTAATAAAATCGTTAGAAATAACAAAACAAAAAAGACCAGATTTAATAAATAAGTAAGAAGGGAGGATATCAAATGGATATCATAAAATCAATTGAACATGAACAAATGAAAAACAAAATACCAGAATTAAGAGTTGGTAACACAGTAAAAGTTCATGTTAGAGTAAAAGAAGGAAACAGAGAAAGAATCCAAGTTTTCGAAGGAA
>CAZTBY010000108.1:0-3021 GCA_964612395.1 uncultured Clostridium sp.
AATAAATCATATTTAATACTTACAGATAGTGGAGGAATTCAAGAAGAAGCACCAGGGCTTGGAAAGCCTGTTCTAGTTCTTAGAGATACAACAGAAAGACCAGAAGGAATAGAAGCAGGAACATTAAAACTTGCAGGAACAGACGAAGAAACTATATATAAACTAACTAAAGAATTGTTAACAGATAAATCTATATATGAAAGTATGAGTAAAGCAACAAATCCATATGGAGATGGAAAAGCAAGTAAAAGAATTACAGATGCAATAATAAACAAATATAGTAAGGATTAAATTTAAGTAAATGGAGGTAAAGCCATGAATAAGGTCTCAGTAGTCATACCAATGTACTATGAGGAGGAAGTAGCAATGGAATGCTATAATAGATTAAAAAAGGTGTTAGATTGTTTAGAAAACTATCAAAACGAAATAATATTTGTAAATGATGGAAGTAAAGATAAAACCTTAGAAATTCTAGCAGAAATAGCAAAGGGAAATGCTAATGTAAAGGTCATATCTTTTGCGAGAAATTTTGGACACCAAGCAGCTGTAACTGCAGGCTTAAAGTTTGTAACAGGAGATGTAATATTAATAATAGATGCAGACTTACAAGATCCCCCAGAATTACTACCAGAAATGCTTAAACTTTGGGAACAAGGTAATGAAGTAATATATGGAGAAAGAAAGTCAAGAGAGGGAGAATCTAAATTTAAACTATTTACTGCAAAGATGTTTTATAAAACATTAAATGCATTATCAGATGTTGAAATACCAAAAAATACTGGCGATTTTAGATTAGTAGATAGAAAAGTCGTAGACGTAATAAACAGTATGTCAGAACATAATAAGTTTTTAAGAGGACTTTTTAGTTGGGTTGGATATAAGCAATATGCTTTTAAGTATGAAAGAAAAGAAAGATTTGCAGGAGAAACCAAGTACCCTTTAAAGAAAATGTTAAAACTTGCAGGAGATGGAATAATAGGCTTTTCAACTAAACCCTTGAAATTGGTTGGAGGACTTGGAATAATATCAATTATAATATCATTTATAGTTTTAATATATTCTATACTGTCATATGTATGTGATTGGAATAACTTAGAACCAGGTTGGACTTCAATAATGGTATCAATAACATTCTTTGCTGGTGTACAATTATTATCAATATGGATACTTTCAGAATATATAGGCAGAATATATGATGAAACAAAAAATAGGCCACAATATGTAATAGATAAAACAATTAATATATAAAATTTAAGAAGCAGAAATCTGCTTCTTTGTTTTTTTAATCTTTATTATTGTTTTTAGTTCTTACAATGTCCTTGTAGCCAATTGCAAAGATTGCAATAACCATTAATGCAAAAGATAAAGCTTTCCAAATGCCACTATCTAATAAAATTATAGCAAACATACCAAAAGTTGCACTAATTGCATATAAAATTAAAACAGCTTGTTTTTGTGAGTATCCATGTTTCATAAGTTTATGGTGCAAATGTTCTTTATCAGCTTTAAAAACACCTTTTAAAGATTTTGTTTTAATAATTCTTCTAATTATGGCAAGCCCAGTATCTAACAAAGGCAGAGCAAATATAAGTAAAGGTGCAACAATTACAATTGCAGTATATGTTTTGGCCATACCCAAGATAGAAATAATAGATAATGAATATCCCAAAAAATTTGAACCAGTATCACCTATAAAAGTTTTAGCTGGGTTAAAATTATAAGGTAAAAAACCTAAAATACTACCAGCAAGTGCAGTAACTAATAAAATGGCAATAAGAGGTGAACCATTTAATGCAAATATTATAACAAGAGATACACACGAAATAAGTGAAATTCCACTTGAAAGTCCGGTCTAAACCATCAATTAAGTTAATCGCATTTGTAATTCCTACAATCCAAATTACTGTAACAGCTATTGCTGCAATTTCTTCAGTAACAAATGTATCGAAAAATGGAAGAGATATTCTATTAATTTGTATACCACAAATAGCAACAACAATGGCTGCAAGTACTTGCCCAGTAAGCTTTACAAAAGGGTTAATACCTTTTAAATCATCAACAAAACAAAATACACCAAGAATTACTACTCCTAAGAAAAAACCAATTAATTTAATGTAATATTTCTCTGCCCCAAATAGATTAATAGTATTTTCAACAGACATAACTATTAGTAAATAAATTACAGAAACTGCAAACCCTGCTATTACAGCAAGTCCTCCGAAGTCTTGGCATTGGATTTTTGTGAATTTTTCTAGATTCTTTTGGAACATCTAGTGCACCAACTTTTTTTGCAAATCTAATAGTATAGGGTGTAATAACATAAGCTGTGATAAATGCTAAAAGAAAAGCTACGGCTATATCTCCCCACATATACAATTACTCCTTTATATAATTTTTCAACAATAATTGTATATTCAAAAAGTTTATTTGTCAATCCTTACTGTAAAAATAAATCTTACTATTTTTAAAAAAATGAAAAAGATATGTTAAAACATAGATAATATTTTCATTATGAAAGCCGAAAACACTAAAAATAAGCAGTGGAAAGTAAAGAATAATAAAAGTTCCAACTTTAATGTTAATTGAAAGAGGAAAGATATTAACTAAAAATAAGACAAATAAAGCCCATAACACATTAAAAATTGCAGTAGAATAGTCCATAAAACCCAAAAGCCTATTTTTAAAATCATAATTTTCAGGAATTATAAACTTCATCTTGAAAGACCTCCTTTAAAAAAGTTTAATAATTGATAAGAGTTTAAATTAACATCAGTAGAGAAGCCACCAACAAATTCTTTAACAAAAGAGTTAGCTTTAAACAATGTATAAATCATACCAAGATACATAATTTGCGAAGGCAAAAAAGTATCATTAATATTAATTATAAAACAAACAAGTAAAATAACAGCTACGAAAATTTGTAAAAATAAAACAGCAAGAAAGCTTTTTAACCAAACCTTGAAAAATGTACTTTTTCCTTTTGCTCTTTTATCTCTTGCAAGTACTAAAACAAGTACATTT
>CAZTBY010000109.1:0-2986 GCA_964612395.1 uncultured Clostridium sp.
TTTCTATAGTAGTTAGAGCAATAGTAATAAACTTTTCCTTTTGAAGTTCGTTTTACCATATTCCCACCACAACATTTGCACTTTAAAAATCCAGATAAAATATCTATACTTCCATCTTTATTTGCTTTAGCTTGTCTATCTAAAATGTATTGTACTTTATCAAATTTTTCTTTACTGACAATTGCTTCGTGATGGTTTTCAGTAACAATCCAATCTTTTTTATCTATGCTTATTTTCTTATCAACTCTATAATTTAATTTTCTTTTTTTGCCTTGAAATAATGTCCCTGTATAATTTTTATTTCTTAGTATTGAATTTACCATTTCAGAATTCCATTTTTTCATTACTGTCATATCTCTATCTGTGTTAATCTTTAAATACTCACTTGGAGTTAATATATCGTTATCGTTTAAAAAATCAGCAACTTCTCTTCTACTTTTTCCATCAAGTATCATATCAAATATTTTTTTAATTATATGAGATACATTTTTATCAATCACAAATTTATGTTTATCTTTTAAATCTTTAATATATCCATAAGGGGCTAATTTTCCAACAAATTCCCCATTTTGTTTCTTCACAATTAAAAAACTTCTTACTTTTTTTGATATATCTTTTGCATACAAATCATTAAATAAATTTTTTAACGTAACATAATCATTACCATAGTAATCCGATGAATCTATTTCATAATTTTCATCTACCGAAATTACAGATACTCCCATAGCAGGAAATACAACTTCTACAAAATTACCAGTTTCAATATAATTTCTACCAAGTCTTGATAAATCTTTTATAAGTATTACATCTATTTTCTTATTTTTTATATCGCCTAACATTCTTTGAAATTCTGGTCTATCAAAATTAGTACCCGAATATCCATCATCTATATAATAATCAACTAATTTATGTTCTCTATGTTCTTTTAAATAATTATCTATAATTAATTTTTGATTAGTTATACTATTAGATTCTTTTTCATTACTAAATTCTTCTTTTGATAAACGAAGGTATGCTGCCACCTTATATTTATACTTCATTAATCTACCTCTTATTTTATTTATACATACTAATCTATAATTATTTTTCTTTAAATTCTCTTGTTTCTCTTCTTATAGAACTTGGCAACATAACATCTATTTCTTTTTCGGAAAAAGTTTGTTCTTCTTCGGTTTTCAAACTTTTCTGAGCTTCTTTATAACTTTTTTTATCAGTACTTAATGAACTACTGTATACTTCAAAAGTTCTATTCTGAAGTTCATCACGCTTCACCATTATTTCTTCAACTGACAAAATTTCAAAATCAATTAATAATGATATATATTCTTCGCGTATCTTCCATAACAAATTAGCTGTTTTAATATGTTCATTAGCCTCTCCTACTAAATTAAAATTTTTTGTATATGAATTAACAATTACTAATAAAAAAGAAATAACTGCACCAATAATTTTAACTAATGTATCATTAAAAATAATCGTAGTAATAAAACCACCAGTAGATAACGCTGATAATACTATTTGCCAAACTTTTATATTATCATTTAATTTTAACAGTCTTGTAGCTTTTTTATTATGACAAGTATACGTATAAACTATTTTCCCATATGCCTCTCTTAACTGTGATTCTAATTTAAATCCCTGGCTATTTTTAGAATTTCGTTCCATATATATCCCTCCATTTTATATTTGCTGAATATTCTTTGTTTTCGCTTTCATATTTTATAGCATCTAAAGATGTATTGTATGCTTGTTTTGCTTTATATTGAAAATATCCAGTATCTGTGATATAACGACTACTTCCCATAACTTTCCATGAATTTTGATTTATATCAATTTCTGATAAATACTTAAAAAAATCCCTAGTCATATAATCATAATATAAATACGATTTATCTTTATAACAATATGTTGAAAGAAATCTATACGCCAAAACATCTATTGTTATACCTTTAATATCGACATTATTTTCATTCTTCCAGGCTCTACACATTCTGCATAAATTTTTCAAATTATTATTACAATTATCATTCATTTCTTTTATAGCTTTTATTTCAGATTTCGGATCAGAAGTTCTCCATCTTCCTCCACCATTAGAATCTGGATATGTATAACTGCCATCTTTATTGATGAAAATAGGTAATATCTCAAAATTAATGTTATCTACCCAATTTATACTTACAATTTGCCCATCTCCCTTTAAATGAGTTGTGCTATATGTTTTGGCGATTGTATTTTTTACATCTTGAAGTAATGCAGATTGCCCATTACCTGTATAATTGTTATATTTTTGATATACTTCATATGGCAATTGTACAAGCATATCAATGTCACTAGTAAATATCTCAGTATCCCTACCATATGAACCAATATATAAACTATGATTTACATCTGAATCACTATTATAATAATCTAAATTAATTCGTTTGGTTATTTGATGATATCTATTTATTATTTTTTGATTATCTGAATCACTAATTCTAATATTTTCACAAAATTTTTCAAATTTTGTACTAACACTCATTTTTCTTTCCCCCAATGTGCATAATTAGTCCTTACATATATTTACTATATTAGTTTTCCATAAGTCGTAATTACCTCTATTTTATTTGAATTTTATCATTTTTTGCTTATAAAATGTAAAAAGCAATCTTATTTAAATCCTTTATTTATAAACCTTTCTAGGAAGTTTTCCTTAAGTCGGTATATACCAGTTAAGAACGACTTTATGAAACTTTTCGTTCTGATCCGAATTTTCTCTTTTTTCTTTTCTTATTTTTCTTTTTTGATACATATCCATATTATTCTTCACCTTCTTCTACATTCAAATACAAATTTATTTCTTCTTCTGTTGGTAATTTATCTAATAATTCTTTCGGCAATTGTTCTTTTAATTTATAAGTTGAAACGTCAATAGGAACATTTGTAGATTTTAAAGACCAATCTACCGTTACTCTGTTCTTTCCTCTACATAATAATAAACCAATCG
>CAZTBY010000110.1:0-2926 GCA_964612395.1 uncultured Clostridium sp.
TCTAAATAATTTAGTTCTAATATGTCCATTATGCTGACCTCTTATTATATATCATTCTTTTATATGTTTTTGCTGATGTTCCTATTGTCTTTATTACACCCATTTGGGTTAGTTTCTGTTTGTGTAATTCTATTATTGCCAAGTTTTCTTTTCTTGCCCTTTTTAACTCTTTTATATCTTGTTTTAGGAACAGTATTTGCTTTTTATTAGTATCGTCTTTTACTTTTTCATACTTATCCCAGAATTTTTTATATACTTGTCTTTCTTCTGGCCTGTCCCAATATACTTTTGTTGATAATATTTTTACATTATAATCTTCCATAACATCAAATAATGTTTCATATGCTTGTTCCCTTTTAGTTTCATTTTTACTATTTACTATTAATGTTCTTACTTGTTTTAGTATTTGATTATAACACCTTTCAGTTGCTGCAAGTGGAAGACTGTGTATAAATATTTTTCTGCTAACTCCAAGCAACTCAACCTTTTGCATTATTTTATCTCTTTCATCTAATTTACCAACTGTAGTGTGTAAAAATTCCTCATATTCTTCTTTTGCTGTATTATCACCAAATTCAATTTTAATTGGTAATACTTCCATAATATATTTTTCAAGTGTTTCAAATATTTTTTTATAAGCTTCTTCGCTATCTTGATGAACATCATCAGAAATTGCAACTGAATAGTTTTTAAGTAAGCCTTTATATAAAATATCCATTTTTGCAATATAAAACTTCTTATAGTTATTTACTGCTTTTTGATTTTTCATATTACTAACTGTTTGATAATCTATTCTAAGTAAATATTCTTGTTTTTTATATTTATACTCTAAGTAGTTTTTATTTTTTAGGCTTACCACAAAGTAGTATTTAGCAATAGCATCTCTTTCAAAATTTGTTGCAGTGTTACTCTTTACTTTTTTATATAGTGAATCCATTATATATTTATCAATTGCCTCTAAATACAATGCATAACTATCTTCATATTTTTTTGAATTTTCCTCTGTTCCTTTTTCTAAGTAATTATTATAGGCTTTAACTAAGCTATTTCTTTTTATTGAAATCATTACACCATTTAAGCCCACCCTTGTAGGTATTAGTATTTTTGAAATTGTACTACTAAGCTTTGAAAAAAAGGTTTTCTCTGTTTCTACCACTCTTAAGCTTCTTTGTTCCATATTATCACCCTTCCTTTAAATATTTATCTCTTGTTCTGTTCCAATATTTTCTAACACTTCATATGTTATCTCAGCTTCTATATATCCGATTTTCTTGTTTTGTATTTATATTAACATTTGATATTGTTTTATCTCCTATTTCTTCTTCTAACTCTGCCTTTAACTTATTTATTAATATTTCCTTTAATTCTTCTTCTGTATAGATTTTTTCCTGCATTGTATATTCTTTATTTGTTATTTTAATTATTTCTATTGGAAGATAAAAATTTGAAAAAAGCATCATTTTTTTATCCTCATTTATTGTATCATATTTTTCGAATTTTGAAAGGGTTTTGAACAAATTTATTTGTTTTTTTTTGAATTTTATTCCGTATTTTTTTTTCTTTATTTCCTGTTTCAACTTTTATCTCCTGTTTAAGTGGTTGTTTTTCTTTTTTCGTGTACCATATTTTTGCTTCTATTGTAGCCGAACCATGAACATATCTTGTTCCTGTGTATAGTCCTTCTAAAAAGCCATTAACTAATATATCTCCTTTTTGAACTATGTCTCCTGGCTTTACTATCGCAGTTCCGTTTTGTACATTTATTTTTGTAATCATTCCGTGTTTTATCTGCAACTATATTGCAGTATACATTTTCATCTAATACTTTTGGTGCTTTATCCGCTTCCTTTATTTTTACTATTACATTTGTACCTTTTACGGTTATCCCTATCCATGCTATATCGTCTCTTTGTAGTCTTATTTTGTTTATAACACTATTTATATCCATATCATTTTTCGAAATGCCTATAAACAAACCATTTTCAGCTAAAATTTGAATTACTTCTTGTTTTGAAATATTTACATTTCCACTTATTTCTATATTCCAAATATAATTAGATAGTACTATCATTGCTAAAACTATTGCACCAAAAAGGAATACAAAAACCTTTCTTTTTCTATATTTATATGCTAAAAATGGTAGTCCCTTTTTGTTTTGAATTTTAATTTTTGATTTTGTTTTTTTGGCGACTAGTCTTAATCTTTTATAATCTGATATTCCTATTTTTGCATACATTATAGTAGATTTTTCACGTTTTATATTCATTAGCAATATTTTTTTACTAGTACACATATTTATAAATCTTTCAATAAATAATCCTTCTACTTTTATATTTACATATCCAGTAAAGTAGTTTAATAAACTTCTTACAAACAAGAAAAATTCCTCCTTAATTTTTTTCTAATTCTATATTTTTTATAATACCTTTTATTCCAATATCTTCATCTGTAATCTGCTCTAGCGCGAGCTTGTATCCATTTATATTAATTATTCCTATTTCTGTATCCACCTTTATAAAAAATTCCTCATATTCTAATATTCCTTTATAGTTTTCTATTAAAATTTCATCAAATGAAATTATAGTTATTTTAGGTTCTTTGCTATCTATTTCCCTTGGCATTTCTAAAATTTGATTTATTTTTCTCTTTTTTTTCATCTGCTTTCCTCCTCTTTAATTGTATTTTGGATAAAAAAAAATATGCAGTTCGTTTCCGAATTGCATATTTTAAATTTTTATGTTAATAATGCGATTAAGCCAAATACAAATATTCCAATTAGTGAACCAATCATGATATATACTATTGTAAATGGAATCCCTAAATCATTTATTTTATCGTATTTTGCTAATAACTTTTCTTTTTCACTTTTGTTTAATATTTTTTTGTTATCTATATATTTTTCTGCTAAATATCTTGCTTTTGTCAT
>CAZTBY010000111.1:0-2909 GCA_964612395.1 uncultured Clostridium sp.
CAATGATATTTGGAAGTAGTGATAATTATTATGTATATTGGCTGGCTTCTCGTGGTATCGATGCGGATTCTGATTGTGCACACTTTGGAATTGGCTGCGTGAGCAATGGTAACGCAGACTCATGCTTCAGCTTGTTCGATTCAGATAGCCGTGCACGCGGGCGTGAGTTGGGTTTGCGTCCTCTAGTTTCCCTAACATCAGACATCCCAGCTGCTGGGGAAATGTAGATTTTTCTTCATAATACGAGGGTTTGGAAGAGATTGAATGAAATTTTAGCCTATCCCAAGCCGGACCTCAGGTCGGCTTGGGATTTGGGGTATATTTAGTTTTGAGAAAAAAATTAGAAAATGTTGATAAATAGAAAGGAATCTAACAAAAAGGAGTATGTATATGGGAATAGTGAAATGTAAATTACTTAAGACATTATCACATTTCTTTCATACTCATAAAATTATTCATAAACTTTCCATTGACACAGAATAGCATATATAGTATAATGTAACAGTAAAAAATGCTTTCGTAGCTCAGTCGGTAGAGCACTTCCTTGGTAAGGAAGAGGTCACGGGTTCGATTCCCGTCGTAAGCTCCATTTTTATAGGAGAAATTGTATGTCATTTGCAACAGATGTAAAAGATGAATTATTAAGTTTAAAAATGTGGGACGTTAATAGTAGTTTAAAACAAGAAGAACAAATTGCAAGACTTCAAATAAGAGAAACCTTTATTAAGTCTGGCTCTATTACAGATCCTAAGAAAGAATATCATTTAGAGATTTTATTTAAAACAAAGAAGAATGCAACAGAATTTGCTAATCTTTTAGAAAATTTTGAAATAAATTCAAAAGTAATTAAAAAAGGAAAAGGGTATATTACATATATAAAAGATAGTGAAGATATTGTTAATTTTTTAGCATTAATAGGTGCTAATAACGGCGTTCTTAGGTTTGAAGAAGCACGTGTTTTAAAAGAAGCTAGAAATAATGTAAATAGAATTGTAAATTGCGAAACTGCAAATTTGAATAAAACCTTAAGTGCTGCAAGCAGCCAAATAAATGCAATTAAAGAACTAAAAAAGAAACATAAGTTTAGCTCACTTACTAATGAACTTAAAGAAATCGCAGAACTAAGACTTAAAAATCCAGATTTATCTTATGATGAAATTGGAAGACTATTAGAAAAACCTTTAAGTAAATCAGGAGTAAGCCACAGATTAAACAAAATTATTAAAATATCAGAGGATTTAAATGAATAAAAAGGAAATAGGGTTATATATACATATACCATTTTGTGCTCATAAATGCGATTATTGCGACTTTGTGTCATTTTCAAATAAAAAGAATGTAATTTATAAATATATAAATAAGCTATTAGAAGAAATAAAGCAGGAAGACTTAGAACAATATGAAATAAAAACAATATACATAGGTGGAGGCACACCATCTTTTATACAAAGCAAATATATTACAGATGTTTTGAGATCAATAAATGGGGATGATGCAGAAGAAATTACAATAGAAGTAAACCCAGGAACAGTTACAAAAGAGAAGCTTAAAGATTATCTAAATGCAGGTATAAATAGATTAAGTATAGGTTTGCAAAGCACAAACAATAGGATATTACAAGAAATAAGCAGAATTCACACATTTGAACAATTTTTAGAAACATATAAATTGGCAAAATAAGTTGGCTTTGATAATATAAATATAGATTTAATGGTAGGTTTACCAAACCAGAAATTAGAAGATGTGAAAAACTCTTTAGAAGAAGTAATTAAACTAAAACCAAATCATATTTCGGTATATTCGCTAATACTTGAACCAGGAACAGTATTAGAAAGAAAAGTAACTACAGGCATTTTAGAACAACCAAGCGAATTAGAAGAAAGAAAAATGTATTGGAAAGTTAAAAATACACTAGAAAATGTTGGATTTAAGCACTATGAAATATCAAATTTTGCCCAAAAGGGTTTTGAATCTAAACATAATACAGATTGTTGGAAACAAAAGGAATATATAGGAGTTGGACTTGCAGCTCATTCATACATGAACAAAACAAGATATTCTAATACTTCAAATTTACAGAAGTACTTAAAAGATTTTAAAAAGTATAGAGAAATTCATGAAATTCAAAACACAGAAGATGAACAAAATGAGTACATGTTACTTGGTTTAAGAAAAATAGAAGGAGTAAATATTCAAGAATTTAAGAACAAATTTATTTCAAATCCCATATACATATATAGAGAACAGTTAGACAAATTAGTTAAGAATAAATTAATAGAAATAGACACAAACTATATAAAACTAACTAAAAAAGGAATTGATTTAGCAAATTTAGTATGGGAGGAATTTGTTTGAACAATATAAAATACTTTGATCATGCTGCAACCACAGGTGTGAGCAAAGAGGTTTTAAAAGCGATGTTACCATTTTTTAGCACAGAATATGGTAACCCTTCTTCAATTTATGGAGCTGGAAGGAGAGCAAAAAGAGCTATTGAAGAAGCAAGAGAAAAAGTAGCAAAAGCAATAAATGCATACCCAAAAGAAATATATTTTACAGGTTGTGGAAGCGAAAGCGACAACCTAGCAATAAAAGGAATTGCAAGAGTAAATAAAACAAAAGGTAATCATATTATAACAAGTAAAACTGAACATCATGCAGTTTTAAATAGCTGCAAAAAATTAGAACAAGAGGGGTTTAAAATAACCTATTTAAATGTAGATAAAAATGGAAGAATATCTTTAAATGAACTTGAAAATGCTATAACTCAAAACACAATACTCATTACAATAATGACTGCAAACAACGAGATAGGTACAATTCAGCCAATAGAGGAAATAGGAAAAATTGCAAAAATGCACAATATAATTTTTCATACAGATAGTGTGCAAGCTATTGGAAGCATTAGA
>CAZTBY010000112.1:0-2888 GCA_964612395.1 uncultured Clostridium sp.
GTTCCTTGTTCTCATTGTTATTATTTTTTCCCATAAAAGCACCTCTTTTTCATACTTTACTATTATACATTAAATTTATGCACTTTTCAAGTCCATTGAAAATACAAAAACAGCAAGCTCTAAAAACTCGCTGTTCAAATATCGTTATCTGCCTCCTCCGGCCACCTCCTCCGGCCACCGAAGCCTCCTCCACCAGAGAAACCTCCTCCAGTTCCCGATGATGATGAATATGTCCTTGAGTACATTCTTGATGTTGATGTACTTATTGAATTTATAAAGTTTGTATTAAAGCCATTTGAATTGTACATTGCATTAAATAATATCATGTTGCTTATTGTATCTTGATTATTTAATTCTGGATATTTTACCTTTAATTGTTTTAGTACTTTATCTGCAATTCCAAACGCTGTTGCAAACACTAAATATTGTTCCCATAAAACAAGTTCCGGTACTTCTTTTTCATTTAAGTATGAAAAATCTTCCATATACTTTTTAAAAGCTCTCCACTGTTCTCCTTCATTTATGCCTTTTTGAGTAAAGCCGTTAAATCTTTTTATAAGATTAGACATAAGTACTATATCTATAATTGTTACTATTGTTCCGAATAAGCCTAATAGAAGTGTCCAATCTATGAATTTACTTTCTACAATATTAGCTGTAAAGCCAATTCCCATAAATGTTGCAAAGAAAATCAAAACTATGTATCCTACAAGTTTACCAACATATAGTTCACCTTTTGTTGCTCTTTTTTTATCAAACTTTCCTTTTGAACTTGCTTTATCTTTAGAAACATCTTCAAACTTTTTCTCAAGGCTTGTTAATTTGTTTGGATGTTTTCTTATATATTTTTCTAATTCTTTCATTGTTAATATTTTTTCGTCATTTACTGAACTTAACAAATCCAATACTTTTTTCTCGTCTTCTTGTAAATCATCTGTTGATTTTCCCATAATTTCCATTTTGATAGTCTTTTCTTCTTGTTCAATTTTTATATGTCCTTTTAAGGTTAAATTTAAAATAGTTGCTGAAAGAACTTGCGATAAAGACATCTGGTTATATCCTTTATTTAAGATAAATACCGCTTCTAGCGGTGTTGCTGTTTTATCTGGAAGTTCTCTAAAATAATCTAGTTTAATTTCTGGTTTAATTTTAGGATTTTCTTTAAGTATTTGTTTATTTTTAGATATTTGTTTATATTGAATAATACATATAGCAACTATTCCTATAATTGCCAATATAATTATGGCTTTCATACTTTTATCTCTTACAGCTCGTCTTTCATTTGCTTCATTTGCCCATTCAGTTTCTTCTGCTATTATATCGTCTAGCTTTTCTTCATATGATATATTTTTTTTAGATAGTCCTTCAAACAAATATTTTGGCATTGCAAGTCTTATTTCAACATAATTGTTAGATTTATAGTTATCAAGATTAAATTCTATTGTATTCTGAGAAACAATATTTACTTCTCCATTTAAGTATTTTGTATGTCCCCATACTTTTAAATTTTCTAAATTTTGAACACTTACTGGTAATTTTATTGTTCCTGTAATTTTGTCTGCTGAAATTTCAAATGTATCTCCTAAAAATTGCCAATATAGCTCAGCACAGTCTGCATATTCATGTATTACATCTTGTACGGTATATTTAATTTGATACTTTCTATGAGTATAACTATCTATACTTACTCCCCAAGCAATTTCATATTGTTCTTTATCATTTGTTCCTGCAAAAAAATAATCTTTTGATAAATGATATTCCCATGTATTTGCTTTATAAAAAGTTCTATTCTGCCCATCTGTAATATCTTTTACAGAAACGTTTTCAAGTCCTGAATATTTTGTGCTATCTTTAATAAATGTTTTGTATAAAGTATTAGTTTCAGAAATGCTGATATCCCATGTTTCAACAACATCCATGCTGCCATCATCATTAATCTGTGCTTGGAAATCTAAATTATCCAAATACAAACTAGCTTCTGAACTAGTTTCACCTAAAAGAATTCTAGTTTCAGTTTCACCTAAAAGAATTAAATCTAGTGCTAATACGAAAATTATAAATGCTAATACGAAAATTAATAGTATTCTCTTTAGTTTCATAATATCACCCTTTCGTCTTACATTATATTATATATTTTAGTTAAAAGCAATATATTTACGTTAGATAATAAAAAGAGGCATTGCCCCTTTTTATTATCTATTTGTTATTTCCTCTAACTTCAACAATTCTTCCCATCTCTTATCAACTTCTTTTTGAAATTCTTCTATCATCCATTCATTTCCTGATTTAAACATATGTTTAAATCTTTTTTGTGGTCTTAAAAATTCTTCTATTGGTAATTTATTTGCTGGTTTGTAATTTACAATATATCTTCCATCTATTACTTCATATAATGGCCAATAGCACGTTTCTACTGCTAGTTTATTAATTTTCATTAAGTCTTCTGTTGGATATCCCCAACCTCTTGGGCATGGTGTTAATACATTTAAGAAACATGGTCCTTCTGTATATATTGCTTTTTCAGATTTTTCATATAGGTCTTTAAAATTGTTTACAGCTATTGTTTGTGCTACATATGGTAAATGGTGTGATGCCATTATTTCTGTTAAGTCTTTTCTTGATTGCATCTTTCCTGGAATTACAGTACCTGCTGGAGATGTTGTTGTATCTGCAAATTTCGGTGTTGCTGATGAACGTTGTATTCCTGTATTCATGTATGCTCCATTATCGTAGCATACATATACCATGTCGTGACCTCTTTCCATTGCACCTGATAAACTTTGAAGTCCTATATCATAAGTTCCTCCGTCTCCTCCAAATGCTATGAATTTTGTATCTTTATCTGATAGTTTTCCTTGCTTTTTCATTGATCTATATGCAGCTTCTGC
>CAZTBY010000113.1:0-2881 GCA_964612395.1 uncultured Clostridium sp.
AAAATTACAACATCACCTGGAACTAACTCTCTGGATGGAATTGTAAGTAATTTACCATTTCTCATAACCTTTGCAACATGACTACTTAATTTTTGTAAAGCCTCTAAAGATTTTTCTGCTTTGTTTTCTTGCAAAACTCCAATTATTGCATTTGCAATTATAACTACTAAAATTATAATTGTATCTGTCATTCCTGAAAGTCCTTCTTGTTTTACACCAACAATTCCAGAAATTACGGCCGAAATAATAAGCACTATTATCATAAAGTCTTTAAATTGCTCTAAGAACTTTACAAAAGTACTTTTCTTCTTTTTTGCAGCTAATTCATTTAGCCCATATTTCTCTTTCCTTGTGTTTACTTCTTCCGTGGTAAGCCCACTTTCTTCATTTGTTTTAAGTTCATTTACTGTTTCATCAACAGTTTTGTTAAACCAATTATTGGTCATCAATACATCCCTGCTCCTTTTCTTTTAATATGCTAATATTTTACAACAAGATTGTTTAAAAGTAAAGAGATTTTTGGTAAAAAAATAATGCCACATTTTTTGGCATTACTTGGTGTTTAGCTTTCTTGAATTTCTGGTTGTTTTAACAAATCTGCTAAGACATCATTAAGTGCTATTGGCGTTACTTTGTATGTTTTTAATACTTCGATTATACTTCGTACTTTACTCTCATTAGTGGATATTTGTGTAACTTCTTTTGTTTCTAGTTTTATCCTGTCTTTTTCGTATTCCTTTTTAACAATGGTTACTCCGTAAAAAATCTTTGGTTTCAATGTTTTTATAGAACGTTTTTTGTTCTTATAATACTCTAATATGATCCTATTTTTGTTTTTCGACTCTACTAAATCTGTTTCATCTAAAAGTGTAGCACCATAGTAGATTCCTAAGTTCTTCACGATTTTCTTCCCCTTTCTTAGTTATTGTATAGTAAAAAGCTACTTATTAATGATACACCATATACCTTAGAAAATCAAGAAAAATCGTTCGTCTAATGTCGAGCCTATTCGACATATTTCGACATTTTCATGATATAAATAAAACACAAGTTTTAGAATTTCTCTAACCTTGTGTTTTATTTAGTTTATACACTCATTACTTCTTTTTCTTTGTTTTCTATCATTTGGTCGATTTCTGCAATCTTTTTATCTGTTAGTTTTTGGATTTTGTCTTCCATTAATTTTAATTCATCTTCTGTCATACCGCCATCTTTTTGTCCAGCTTTCGCCATATCCATTCCTTCTCTTCTAACTGCACGAACAGATACTTTTGATTCTTCTCCCATTTTTCTTATATCTTTAACAAGTTCTTTTCTTCTTTCTTCTGTTAATTCTGGGAAAGCAAGTCTTATAACTTTTCCATCATTATTTGGGTTTATTCCTATTTCTGCTTTTAATATTTCTTTTTCAATTTCTTTTAAAATTGTTGCATCCCATGGTTGAATTACTATTAATCTTGCTTCTGGAACTGAAATTCCTGCTACTTGGTTTATTGGAGTTGGAACTCCATAGTAGTTTACTGTAATTTTGTTTAGTATTGCTGGATTCGCTCTACCTGCTCTAACTTCTGATAAATTTTCTTGTAATACACTAATTGTCTTATTCATTTTTTCTTCAATATTATTTAATTCCATAATAATCTCTCCTTATCTAACTAGGGTTCCTATTCTTTCACCCTTTATAATTCTAACTATGTTTTCTGGGTCATCTATTCCAAATACTACAAGTGGAATTTTGTTATCCCTGCAAAGTGATGTTGCTGTTGAGTCCATAACTTTTAAATCTTGTTTTAAAATATCTATGTAAGATATTTCATCATATTTAATTGCTGTTTTATCTTCTTTTGGATCTGCTGAATATACACCATCTATTGTTTTTGCAAGTAAAATCACTTCTGAATTTGTTTCTGCCGCTCTTAGAGCTGCTCCTGTATCTGTTGTAAAGTATGGGTTACCTGTACCACATGTAAATATTACAACTCTACCATTTGCTAAATGCTTTGCTGCTTTTCTCTTTATGTATGGTTCTGCAATTTGTCTCATCTCTATTGCTGTTTGAAGTCTTGTTTTTACATTTCTTGCTTCTAGTGCATCTTGAAGTGCTAAACCATTTATTGTTGTTGCAAGCATTCCCATATAATCTGATGTTGTTCTTTCCATTTCGTGTCCATACCTTCCTCTCCAGAAATTTCCTCCTCCAACTACAATTGAAACTTCTACTCCCATATTTACTATTTCTTTTATTTTGTCACATATGTTTCCTAATGTTTCTACATCTATTCCACTTTTTCTTTCGCCTGCTAGTGCTTCACCACTAAGCTTTAATAAAATTCGTTTGTACGCAATTTTCATTTTTAACATAACTCCTTTTTAAATTTTTTCATTATTATTCTACCATAAGTTGGGTATAAAAATAAAGGGGTTTTAGAAAAAAAGAACAGAAATTAATCTGTTCTTTGAATTTAAAATTTTATTACTTTTCCTATTAGGTTTGTTTCATCTGCCCCATTGTATTCTGCAAATGATTTATCAATTTTACTATCTACTAGTTCTTCAATAGTTTCTTTTTGTGCATTTTCTGCAAGTGTTAATTCACTTACTAGTATTTGCTTTGCATTAAGTAACATCTTTTTTTCGCCTGTTGATAAACCTCTCTCTTTTTGTTTAAAGCTTAAGTTTCTTACTACATCTGCAATTTCATAAATGTCTCCACTCTTCATTTTTTCCATATTTTCTCTATATCTTTTATTCCAGTTTAGTGCCATTTCTGTAGAATCAGTTTCTAATACTTGGAATACTTTGCTTGCTGTTTCTCCATCTATGATATTTCGCATGCCAATTTCCTCTGCCTTTGCTGTTGGTACCATAACTTTAACTTCTC
>CAZTBY010000114.1:0-2834 GCA_964612395.1 uncultured Clostridium sp.
AGACATTTACCAAAATGGAGAAGACACAGAAAACAAAGATGCCAATAATAATGAAGAAAATTCTACCGTTACCGAAAGTAACAACAGTACACAAAGACGTTAGCGAAAGGTTAATACATATTAATAAGGCACTAGCAATAGAAGTAAGAAAGGTGCTTGATGAAAATAAAGCAGAAAGGCATATAAGAGGGGGAATGGCAACAAAACTAAAATATGAAAAAGAACATGAAAAATATAAAATTTAAAGGGACATTTTATTTGCCCCTTTTTACATATCTTATTTGATTTTTCTTGATTCTAAGTAGTATCTCTTATCATAGCTATGTCCCATTGAGAATGTTTTTCTAGGTAAAGCTCCATCTAATATTACAGTTTTAAATAAGTCTGTTTTTTTCATATTTGGTAATAAGAAGCCTATATTTCCTGGTTTGCTTCCTAATTCTCTTGTTACATCATCACCATGGATATAATCAACTTTTCCACCATGATTTTTTATGTATTCATCTATGAACATTTGTAGAGAACCAACCGCTAAATTTGATTTTGGGTTCTTAATATATAGAACTTCAGATTTTCCTTCATAAACATATTCAACTCTTTGTCCTTCTCCTTCAGTTCTTGATACATCATAATATTTTTCGAATTCTTCAATCATTTTTGCAGGTTCTACATCAAACACAACTCTGTGTATTGGTTCAAATTCTAATGCATCACTATGTAGGTTTACAATTTCAACTAAAGCATATCTTGCAGGGTGATTTTCGTATTCTTCTTTTGGTAATACTTTCTTTAAATTCTCATAACAAGCTTTTGCAGTAGCTAAAGAATGGTTACCATCTCCAACAGAGAATAGTAAAACTCCTTTATCATGAACATTATATTTTGCTTTGAAATTATCTTTGTCTGCAAGTTCTTCTAATCCAGCAAAAACACCTTCTACTAAGATTTCAGGAATTTTATAACCCTTAATGTGTCCACCATTTTGCATTAAATCAAAATCGTATACAACATCATCACTAGTTACTTTATCTGTTAAACCTTCAATAATTTCTTTCTTTTCATCATCAATTAAAAGCATTACGTGTGGTAATTCTAGTTTCGCATTTTCTCTTACTCTAACTCTTGGTGGTATTCTTTCTAAAACTGTACCTTCTGTTGCTCTTATTAATGATTGTGAACCTTTTTCGTATGAGTAATCTTCTAAGTCTACCATACCAACAATTCCTTTTCTAACCTTTCCATCTTTACATGTTCTTTCTAGGTAGATTAAAGAATCTGTTAATGTTTTGAAGAAATCTTCACTTAAAAGTCTATCCATTTCTTCATTTATTTTCGTTATTCTATTTGTAACGTTTTCTTTTTCAAGATATATTTCAGGTAAAGTTATTTTTAAAGTTGATGGAGCATCTCCTACAATATTTTCAACTTCTTCCCAGTATTTAGGTTCAGATGTATATTGGTCACAAGCCACAACTGACCATTTATGCATATCTGCATTCTTTGGTAATAATATGTTTGCTTTTTTAAATGGTATTTGCATATAAAAACCTCCTTATAAATTATGATAAAATTATATCACTAAAATGTAAATTATACAAGAAAAAATTCAGGAGAAAGTCCTGAATTTATCTAGAAAGCGAATTTTCAAAGTCGATAATTTTGTTTTGAATTAAGCTATATCCACTAAATGCTCCATTTCCAGTATCCACAATAACTACTGGTTTATTTTGAACATGCTGTAAATTTATATGTTTTTGGGGTGTATGCCCAACAACTGAAACACCATTTTGTGGTAAAGAAAGACCATAGTAATGAGTTCTACTATCATCGTCTCTATACCACATGCAATTTAAAAATCTTCTATACATTTCAGAATTTTTACCACCGTTTAATTCAAGGGATAAAGCCTTTTCTAAATTAAAGTCTTTATCATAAGCATATAATTTTTCATCAAATATTGCATGGGATAAATTATATAAAGTATTATTTGCTGTTATTTTCTTTTGAATTTGTTGATTACCTAACCAATCAACAAATTCTTTAAGAGATATATTTTTTTCAATTTTTTTATTTGTAAGTTCTTTTGCTACAAGTTCTTGAAAGTTATCTAATTTTCTCATAGTGGACTCACCACCATTATAATCCAAATGGGCTTTGGCCATAGTAAAAGCTTGGCTACTAGGAGCATTTCTCATTTTTAGATAATTATATGCAAATATATCATGGTTTCCAGGTAGGTATTGGACAATTCCCTTGTCGCTTAATTCTTTAATTTGCAATAGTATTTCAGGTCCAAAGTCACCACGATCCATTGCATCACCTAAAATGGTAAGTTTTAAATTTGGATTTCTCTTTAATTCTTCTTTTATCATATTCCAACGATTAATATTACCATGTAAGTCACTTATAACTACATGATCGCTAGGCTGAGGGACTCTTGTTATAGGTTTAGAAGGAGTTGCCTTAATTTCTTCTTTGAAACTTTGTTCATAAGGCTGTGTTTTAACAGTTGCAGGTTCTGTATAATAGCGATTATAAAGTGATTCCGGATTTTGAATATTTGAACCTTTATAGTTAGATTTAACAGTTGCAGGTTCTACATGGTGATAATTATTTTCTATTTTAGTTGATGCAGGTTTTGAAAATTTGTTTTTAAAAAAGTCAATAATTTTTTTGAAAAATGCAGGTTTTTCCTTTTGAACAACTAAAGCTTGTGTAGGAGGAACAGAAGTGCTTTTTTGAACTTCAGATTTAGCAAGTTCTATACTAACAAGCTTATTTATAAGAGGAAAAAATGCTTCAAATCTATTTGTTTGCGAACGAGTTAATTTATT
>CAZTBY010000115.1:0-2821 GCA_964612395.1 uncultured Clostridium sp.
CCTTGAAATAACAGGGGTGTAACTAAATAAAAAATAAAATTAGTTTACACTACCGAAAACAAGAAAGGAGAATTAATATGAAAATCAAGCAAAGCCTTATGGCTGTAAGAGAGGGAGAGAGAGAGCTGTAATTTAGAAGAAAAGAGGTGTCGAGTATGATACCTCAGTGGACGAAAAACAAAGAAAAATTAACGAATTATTTAGTTAATGTTAGTGACAGTAAATTCGACAACGTTACGCAAATTATTGGAAATGGCTTTGAAAATTCTAAAGCTTATTTAATAACAAACAAACCTATCGGAGATGGAAATTATATTCAAAATGGTAGAAGACATACTGTGTTTGGAATGGAGTATGATAACCAAGCATATGGATTTCAAGTTTCTTTTGGCTCAAATCAAATTTTACATAGAAAAAAAGAGAATGGAACATGGGAAAATTGGCAAAGCTTAACAATTAGCTAAAGTTAGTTGAAGAAAGGATAAAAGTATGGAAAATTTAGTAAAAGTTGTAGGGTTAATAATGCAATATGGTGGAACTACAATAATGGCAGCACTGTTTGTAATTCTTCTTTATCTAGACAGAAAAGATAGAAAAGAAAAAGAACAAACAGAAGAAGATGAAAGAAAGACAGAACGTGAAGAAAGAAGAGCTGAAAGAGAAGCAAACAATGCAATACTAAAAGAGTTATCTGCGAGCAACAGAAATGTTGCAGAAAGTTTAAATTTATTAAAAACGAGTATGGATAATACAAATTCTGAGTTTAAACAACATGATGAAAGAGCAATTAAGAATTTTCAGAAAATTCATGAAGATTTGATTATATTAAAAGAAAGGAGAAATTAAAAGAATGAAAGAAAAAATTGCAAAACTTATAGATGTAAAAAGTATTGTAACACTTTTAATGACAATAGCTTTAGTAGTATTAATGTTTGTCAATATAGAAATTAACAAAGAATTACTAATGCTATTTAGTACAAGTTATGGAGCTGTAATTACATACTTTTTTACAAAGAAGAAAGAAAATAAAGAAAATGGGGAGGAATAATTTATGGAAAAAGAACCAGAAGAAATGATTTTATCTGAAGAACAAGAAAAAGAATTTAATGGTGGAAAGGGGAAAGAAGATGAGTAATTCAAGTTTAGCAGAAAAATTTATAAAAGCTATGCATTTTTCAAAAGGCAGAAATGGAAGAAAAATAGAAACAATAACTATACACCATATGGCAGGAGTTTTAACATGTGAACAATGTGGAAGAATTTTTCAAGGAAATAGGCAAGCTAGTGCTCACTATGGAGTTGGTAGTGACGGAAGAATAGCACAATATGTAGACGAAGCAGATACTGCATGGTCTAACTCAAACTGGGATAGTAATTGTAAATCAGTAACAATAGAAACATCTAACAGTTCAGCAGGAGGAAATTGGCCTGTAAGTGATATAGTTTTAAATAGCTTAATAAAATTAGTAGCTGATATAGCAAAAAGAAATAATATTACTTTAGTAAAGGGTAAAACATTAGTATGGCATAGCATGTTTGCATCAACAGCTTGTCCAGGACCATATTTATTATCTAAAATGGATTACATAATAGATGAAGCAAATAAAATAAATGCAATTCCAGAACAGCCTGAACAAACTAAACCAAGTCAAAATAAAACAAATGAGGAACTAGCAAATGAAGTAATAGCAGGAAAATGGGGAAACGGTGCAGATAGAAAAACAAGACTAGCAAATGCAGGATATGACTTTTCAGCAATACAAGATATAGTAAACGAGAAATTATTAGGAAATAAAACAAACACAAAACCATCTAAAACAATTGAAGAACTAGCAAGAGAAGTAATTAGAGGAGATTGGGGAAATGGAACAGATAGAAAAACAAGGCTAGTAAATGCTGGATATGATTATAATGCAGTACAAAAAAGAGTAAATGAAATTTTATCTTAAAATACATATTTTAAAGACAACAATAGTCACATCTGAAAATAAAGGGAGCTAGCTACAGAAATGTAGCTAGTTTTTAATTTTTACATTTATTAATAAGTCTATAACTTGACTTACTTCAAGAACCTCTTTTGAATTAATACCATATTTATCTATTCTTCGATACATTTCTTTTCGCAATGGTTCTATTTCATCCAAGGAATAAAAGAGCTGCTTAATGTTTACTTCTAGGACACTAGCAATTTTTTCTAGTGTATTTAAAGTTGGGTTGAATTTTTTATTATTTTCTAATTGAGTTAAATATGATCTATTTATTCCTGTTAGCTTACTTAATTTGTATATAGTTAAATTCTTGTTTTCTCTAATCTTTTTTATCATAAATACAAACATAAAATTACCTCTGAATTTAGTATTTACATATTTTATAACAAATATTTATAAATTTCTACGTGTTGCTGTCAGCAACACATTGTAAACAGCTAACTTTAGAGAATACACACATTCAATTTGTCGAAAGCTCTTTAACTTACATTATGTAATCCATTTGTCGAAAAGTTTTCCTTGACATATTGAAAATCTGTTATATAATAAGCTCAAATAAAGAAACGCGTTTCTCTTTTAAATTAAGGAGAAAAAAATGGAAAATAATATTGAAAAAAATTTTATCAAAAAAAGAATTAGCGACAATGAAAAACTATTTAATGAAAATGAAAGAAGAATTATAGGAAATAATATAAGTTCTTTTGTAAAGGTATATAAATTGGGCTATTTAGATTCAAGGTATAAAAAATTTAATTAAGTTGGTCTTTTGCTTTATGACGATTTTACCCCCGTATGAGCATACAATTTGGGGAAATATCAGAAACGCTTGATAT
>CAZTBY010000116.1:0-2763 GCA_964612395.1 uncultured Clostridium sp.
TCTCCTGAAAAAAATCTTATTGCTCCTCTTAAGCGTGTTTTTTGATTTTCTGTTGCATTTTGAATGTCGAGCGTTAACATTTTTGGTTTTTGTTCTTGTATATTTTCACTTTCTAAAGTTTTAACTACATTTTCTAAATCAACTATTGAATTTGCAACAATTTTTACATCATCCTCTTCTCTTATGCTAAGTCTTCCATCTATCAAAACTATCTTATCTTCTAATAGCACATTTGAAGCTCTGTTATAACAATTTTCAAATACTATTATTTCTGTACTACCATATAAATCTTCTACTGTTACAAATGCCATTATAGTATTATTTTTTGTATATTTCTTTTTAACTGAAGTTATTATCCCCGCATATTTTACATTTTTCCCATCTTTTGATAAGTCATTTTCTTCTTTCATACTTATCATTTGTAAGGTATTAATATTTGTATTTGCTTTTATTTTTTCCTGTAATTTTTCTAGTGGATGACCTGATATGTAAATTCCTAGCATTTCCTTTTCCATATCTAAAAGTTCTCTTTCTTCATATTCTGGAGCTTTATTTATTACATATTTATGCTTTTCTAAACTTTCTTCTCCACTTGGCATATCAAACATTGAAATTTGACCTTCTATTGATTTTTTGTTTTGATTTGCTATTGTATCTAGTATGCTTTCAAACGAATTCATTAAAGTATGCCTTGTTTCTCCTAATTCATCAAAAGCTCCTGCTTTTATTAAGCTTTCTATACATTTCTTATTTACCGTTTCTCCTTGAATTCTTTCTGCAAAATCTGTAAAGCTTTTAAACTCACCATTTTTTTCTCTTTCCTGCACTATTATTTCAACTGCAGAAGTACCAACATTTTTAACACTACCAAGTCCAAAACGAATTTTATTATCATTTACCGTAAACTTTGTAAAGCTTTTATTTATACTTGGTTTTAAAATTTCAATATTTAGTCTTTTACATTCAATAATGTATTCTGGTATTTTATCTAAGTTACCTAAGAAGCTATTTAAAGTTGCTGCCATAAATTCTGATGGAAAATATGTTTTTAAATATGCGGTTCTATATGCTACTACTGCGTATGCCGCTGCATGTGATTTATTAAATGCATATTTTGCAAATTCTGCCATTTCATCAAATATTTTATTTGCACTTTGTTCATCTATTCCATTTCTTACACAACCTGGTATTAGTACATTTCCTTGTTCATCTGTTTGTCCATATATGAAATATTCTCTTTCTTTTGCCATTACATCTAGTTTTTTCTTTCCCATTGCACGCCTTACTAGGTCTGCTCTACCTAGTGAATATCCTGCTAAGTCTCTAACTATTTGCATTACTTGTTCTTGGTAAACCATACAACCATATGTTACATTTAATATTGGCTCTAATGCTGGGTGTGTATATTCACTATGTATTGGGTCTAGTTTGTTTTTGATGTATCTTGGAATTTGGTCCATTGGTCCTGGTCTATATAGTGATACTCCAGCAATTATATCTTCTAGTGTATCTGGTTTTAATTCCTTCATAAAGTTTGTCATTCCTTGACTTTCAAATTGAAATATTCCTACAGTATTTCCAGATTGCCATGTTTCTTTAAATACTTTTGGATCATTCATGTTTTGGTCAAAGGAAACGTCTATTCCTCTATTTTGTTTTACAAATTTTATTGTATCAGATATAACTGTTAGGGTTCTTAAACCTAAAAAATCCATTTTTAGAAGTCCGCAATTCTTCTAGGGTTGTCATTATAAATTGGGCTTCTATTGTTCCTTCATTTACATATAAAGGTACATAATCTAAAACTGGTTTATCTGTAATTAGCACTCCGACATGCATGTGTTGAAGCCTGACGTGGTAAGCCTTCTAGTCTCATTGCTATATCCAAAATTTTCTTTGTTTTTTCATCATTTTCATATAATTCTTGCAATTCTCTACTTTGCTCTAGTGCTTTTTTTATAGTTATATGTACTTCATTTGGTATCATTTTTGCAAGTTTATCTGCTTCAGCATATGGAATATCTAAAACTCTTGCAACATCCCTTATTACCATCTTTGCTGCCATTGTACCAAATGTAATTATTTGGGATACGTGGTCTCTCCCATATTTTTTTGCAACATATTCTATAACTTCTGGTCTTCTTTCGTAGCAAAAATCTATATCAAAATCAGGCATGCTTATTCTTTCTGGGTTTAAAAATCTTTCGAAAAGTAAGTTGTATTTTATTGGGTCTATATCTGTTATACCCATTGCAAATGCTGCTATTGAACCTGCGCCAGAACCACGTCCTGGTCCTACTGAAATTCCTTGTGTTTTAGCATAGTTTATGAAGTCCCAAACTATAAGGTAATAATCAACATATCCCATTTTTTCTATTACAGATATTTCATATTCCAATCTATCTTGCACTTCTTTGCTTGGGTTATCTCCATATCTTTTTTTAAAACCTGTTTTACATAATTCTTTAAAAAAGTCTGCATGTGTTGCATACTCTTTTGGTACTTCGTAATTTGGAAGTTTTGTATTTCCAAATTCAAAATCAAAGTTACATTTTTCTGCAATTTTCACAGTATTTTCTATTGCTTCTGGTATATTTTTAAAATATTCTGCCATTTCCTCTGGAGATTTTACATAGAATTCATCAACACCCATTTTCATTCTATCTGGGTCACTCATTTTTTTGCCTGTTTGAATACATAATAATATCTCATGAATATATGCATCTTCTTTTTTTAAGTAATGTGAGTCATTTGTTGCAACTA
>CAZTBY010000117.1:0-2730 GCA_964612395.1 uncultured Clostridium sp.
TTGGTGAATATGAAAGCAATAATGCTATTAGCAAAAATGTAGAATTTGAGTATTTTCCATATGAAATTCAAAATGAAGATGTTATGACACTTGATATTGCATATAACATTATTCCTAATTTAGAGGAATGGAGAATATTTAAGGAACTGAATTTAATAGAAGTAGATGCTGATATTTTATATAGAAAGTTTAGTTCGTTAAGTGGAGGAGAAAAGGTTAAATTTCTTTTGATTTGTGCATTTTTAAAAGAGAATAAATTTTTACTTATAGATGAACCTACAAATCATATAGATGAAAAAAGTAAAAAAGCATTAAGTAATTATTTAAAGAAAAAAAGGGGATTTATATTAGTATCTCATGATAGAAAAATATTGAATGAAGTTATTGACCATGTATTATACATTGGAAAACAGAATATAACATTGGAACAAGGAAATTATGATTCATGGAATTTCAATAAAACTAATAAGGATAATAATGAGATGGAGCAAAACGAAAAATTGAAAAAAGATATAATGAAACTTGAAAAAGCAGCTAAACAAACAGCAGACTGGTCAAATGCTATAGAAAAAAGTAAAAAAGGGGCAGTCGATAAAGGTCACGTGGGACATCAAGCTGCCAAAATGATGAAAAAAGCAAAAGTTTTAGAAAATAGGAGAGATAAAAAAATTGAAGAGAAGTCAAGCTTATTGATTGATGTAGACAATAATCCAAATTTACAAATGAAGCCACTTGTAGCTTCAAGAAGAAATCTTATTTTAGCACAGAATTTATCAATATTTTATGGTGAAAAAATTATTTTTGATAAAGTGAGTTTTCAAGTCGATGTCGGAGACAGAGTTGCAATAAAGGGGAAAAACGGAACTGGGAAATCAAGTATTTTAAAATTAATAGTAGGGGAAAATATACCTAATAATGATGCACTAAAAGTTATGCCTAAATTAAAAATTTCTTATGTGTCACAAATAACAGATGAGGTTAAAGGAACAATTTCAGAATATGCAAGACAAGAAGGTGTGGATGAAGGGATTTTTAGGGCAATGCTCCAAAAACTGGGTGTTGATAAAGATAAATTAGATAAAGATTTAGCAGATTTAAGTGAGGGACAGAAGAAAAAAGTAATGATTGCGAGAAGTATTACAGATGACTCTGAGATTTATATTTGGGATGAACCATTGAATTATTTAGATATTCAATCACGTGAACAAATTGAGAATATGATAATAAAATATCAACCGACTATGTTATTTATTGAACACGATGAAGTTTTTATTAATAAAATTGCTACAAAAGTGATTGAACTTGATGATGGTAAAATATGAAAAATTTTAAAAATAATTTGGATTATACTAAAAAAATTGACATTTATATTTTTCTATGATATATTAAAATCAGTTACAAGAAAAAAATGCTTTTCTTGTATGGATAATTATGCCTAAAAAGTGTTGGCAAAAAGTTGCAAAATGATGATTTTGCAAATCTATTTTTGCGTAAAAAAAGTGTTAGTAAAAAATCAACCAATATGCTTGAATGTATTGTAAAATGAGGGCTTTACAAATATATTGCTATACCAAAAAAGTGTTTAACAAAAAGTTTCTAAGTAAATAAAGTCATTTAAAGAATATGATAAAAAGTCATATTCTTTTTTGCTTGTCTAAAAATGTTAATTTTATGAAAGAATGGAATAAATAGAGGTAGGTGATGATATTGAAAAAATTATTTAGTGGATAAGTTACTCTAAAGAGAAATTAAAAAGCCACACAATCAATCGTCAGGCGATTGATTAGGAAGAAATGACAATGAAAGAATTTAAAGGAATTTGGTTACCGAAGGAAGTAATCAAAAATACGAATCTTAATGATAAAGAAAAAATGATATATGCCATGATTTTATCATTAAGTAAAAATCAAGAGTGTACTGTAACAAATTCATATATTTCTAAAATATTTAATATAACAACAATACAGGTATCGAGAGTTATAAATTCTTTAAAGAAAAAAGGATTTATAAAAGTAAATCTAATATATAAGCAAAATTCAAAAGAAATACAAAAAAGAGTAATTATACCTATTAACATTGATGTTAATACCTATAAACAAATTAGTTCAAGACCTGTTAACATAGATGTTAAAGATATATTAAATAATAATAAAATATATGATAATAAAAAATGGAAATACAAAAGTGAAAGAGATTATAGCAATTTTAATTGGAATAGTTTGTATGCAAATTGAAAAAATAATTTGTATAGCTAAAACTTATATCTAAAATAATATGTAATAATGCTAAAAAAGTTACAGCTTTTTGGCTATGGGGAGCTTGTATAAAGCTTTCTTCTTGCAAAATTGCTAGAGGGCAATTTTGTACTAAATTTAGTAAGACAAGGAGGCTAAATTGAAAGAAAAATTAAAAGGAAAAACAGAAACAATATTATTAAGAATATCAAAAGAACAAAAGGAGAAAATTTTTAATATAGTTGCAAAAAGTTCATATAACAGTGCATCTGAATTAATAAGAGCAGGTATAGATAAAGAAATAAATTTACAAATGTATAAGGATAACATGGATGTTATTGTAAAAGAACTAAGTAATTTAATAGATATGAAACTAGATGGTTTTATAAAATCACAGAGAAAATTAAATGCAAATAATGTTAGAATAAGTGCAATGAATACTTACATTTTAGGTGAGGTAATGAGGCAAATATTAGGTGATGAATTTTATGAAAAC
>CAZTBY010000118.1:0-2721 GCA_964612395.1 uncultured Clostridium sp.
ACTTCTCTAGCTTTTTCTCCAAAGATTGCTCTTAAAAGTTTTTCTTCAGATGTAAGTTCTGTTTCTCCTTTTGGAGTTACTTTACCAACTAATATATCTCCCGGTCTAACTTCTGCACCAATTCTTACTATTCCTCTGTCGTCTAAGTCTTTTAAGCTATCTTCTCCAATATTTGGAATATCTCTTGTAATCTCTTCTGGTCCAAGTTTTGTATCACGACATTCACAGTCATAATCTTCAATGTGAATTGATGTGTAAACATCTTCTTTAACTAATCTTTCACTTAGTAACACAGCATCTTCGTAGTTGTATCCTTCCCATGTTGTGAAGGCAATTAGAACGTTTTTACCAAGTGCCATTTCTCCATTTTGTGTTGAAGGTCCATCTGCAATTACATCATTTGCATTTACGATTTCACCTTTTCTTACTATTGGTTTTTGGTTGATACATGTTCCACCATTTGTTCTCTTAAACTTACGTAATTTATATGTATCTAATCCTGTTTTTGTTTTTATAATTATTTCGTCACCAGTTACTCTTTGTACTACACCACCATTTTTAGCAACAACCGTTGTTCCTGAGTCTTTTGCTGCTCTATATTCAATACCTGTTCCAACTATTGGTGAATCTGTAATCATTAGAGGTACTGCTTGACGTTGCATGTTTGCACCCATTAATGCACGGTTTGCGTCATCATGCTCTAAGAAAGGTATCATAGCTGCACCAACTGAAACTAATTGTTTTGGTGATACGTCTACGAAATCTACTTCGTCTGCACTTACTTCTATTATTTCATCTAAGTATCTTACTTTTATTTTTCTATTTACAAATTTTCCATCTTTATCTAATGGCTCTGTTGCTTGTGCTATTGCATGGTTGTCTTCTTCATCTGCTGTCATGTAAATTACTTCATCAGTAACTTTATGTGTTTCTGGATCTACTTTTCTATATGGTGTTTCTACAAATCCGTATTCATTTATTATTGCGAATGTAGAAAGTGCTGATATAAGTCCTATGTTTGGTCCTTCTGGAGATTCTATTGGGCATAATCTTCCGTAGTGAGTATAGTGAACATCACGTACTTCGAATCCTGCTCTCTCTCTTGATAAACCACCAGGTCCTAATGCTGAAATTCTTCTTTTATGTGTTAATTCTGATAATGGGTTTGTTTGATCCATGAATTGTGATAATTGTGAGCTTCCGAAGAATTCTCTAATTGATGATGTAATTGGTTTTGTGTTTATTAGTGTTTGTGGAGTTACTACGTCTAAGTCTTGAATTGTCATTCTTTCTCTTACAACTCTTTCTAGCCTTGTTAAACCAATTCTAAATTGATTTTGTAATAATTCTCCAACGCATCTTATACGTCTGTTTCCTAAATGGTCTATATCATCAACTTTTCCAAGTCCATATTGTAAGTTCAATAAATAGTTTATTGAAGCTATCATATCTTCTGTTACAATATTCTTTGGTACTAGTTCATCTTTTCTTTCATTTATAACTTTTACTAGATCTTTTTCATCTGTAGTTTCTAAGATATTTTTTAGAACTGCATAATTTACTTTTTCTTTTATGTTGATTTCATCGCTATCGATATAAGCTTTTAAATTAACTGTACCATTCCCTATGACTCTTACTTTTTTGTCATTTACTTTTAAGTCTACAATATTTATTCCTGCATTTTGAATTTCGTTTGCTTGTTCTTCTGAAATAACTGTATCTTTTTCAACAATTACTTCTCCTGTTTCGCTATTAATTATGTCATCAAATGCAACTTGTTTAGCTATTCTTGAACTTAAGTCTAATTTTTTATTGTATTTGAATCTTCCTACTTTTGATAAATCGTATCTTCTTGGGTCGAAGAATAGGTTATTAAATAGGTTTCTAGCAGCATCAACTGTTGGAAGTTCCCCTGGTCTTAATTTTTTATATATTTCAATAAGTGCTTCTTCGTTTGTTTTAGCTGTATCTTTTGCGATAGTTGCTAAAATTTTATCTTCATCTCCAAAAAGTGCTGTAATTTGCTCGTCTGTAACTAGTCCAATTGCTCTTAAAAGTGTTGTTACTGGTAATTTTCTTGTTCTATCAATTCTTACATAAAATACATCATTACCATCTGTTTCATATTCAAGCCAAGCACCTCTAATTGGCATAACTGTAGCCTTGTACAATTTTTTACCTGTTTTATCGTAGTCTGATTCATAGTAGCATCCTGGTGATCTTACTAATTGGCTTACTACAACTCTTTCTGCACCATTAATTACGAACGTTCCACTATCTGTCATTAATGGGAAATCTCCTAAATAGATTTCTTGCTCTTTAATTTCTCCTGTTTCACGGTTTATAAGTCTTACTTTAACGTGTAGTCTTGTTGAATATGTAGTGTCTCTTTCTTTTGCTTCTTCTAGGGAATACTTAGTTTCTTTTTCCATATAATAATCGAAAAATTCTAGAACTAAATTTCCTGTGTAATCCTCAATAGGTGAAATATCTCTTAATACTTCTCCTAATCCTTCATTTACAAACCAATCATAAGAATCTTTTTGAACTTGAATTAAATTTGGTATGTCTATAAAGTCTCCAATTCTTGCGAATGTTTTTCTTGTTGCTTTTTCGTAATTAATGTCTGTTAACAAAATAAATCAACTCCTTGTTTTTTAGTCGAGCATAATTTATATTTCAAGAAAGTCCCTCTTAAATTAAAGTGTATTATTAGTTTAA
>CAZTBY010000119.1:0-2105 GCA_964612395.1 uncultured Clostridium sp.
ACTATATCCTATATCTAACAAATATCTTAGTCTTCGCCTTGCTGAAGCTAAATAGTCTTCATTTGAAATTCTTGTATAGCCATAATTATTCATATTTTTAGTCTTAACAAATATTGCTTCTTTCCAGTCAAAAAACCAAGACTCATGATTTTCTTTTCCCTTTGTTATTGCTCCCATGTCAAACCCTTTGCCTAGATAATCTATGTATATCTTTTTACCTATTTGAAAGTAAACATTGAAGGCTCCTTGTGTTTTTATTTTTTCGTGTGTGCCATCTTCTGTATCAATGCACAAAACAACTCCTTTAGGGTTTCTTTGTTTTACACGATTAATATAGTTTTCTACATCTCCTTTTTTCACAAAACTTCCTTCAACTCCGAAGAGTAGGTGGTGATCCTGTTTTAGCATCTGCTCTACATGTAAAAACTTCTGGTAACTCATTTTCAATTTTTTTAAAATCATCAAGGCTATCTATAACAAATAGATTCTTTGTCCTACTTATTTCTGGAAGCCATTTATGTAACAAAACTGTTCCATATGCCTTTCCATATTGCCCAATGAACTTTTGATCTGAGGGCTTACTCATTTCATATAACATACTATATTATATTCCTCCATAAAAAAAATAGAATTACTTTTTTAAAAAAATTTCAATTTATATTAAAATTCTTTCATCTTTATTTTGCTTTTGTATTTCTTCTTTTCTATATGAATTTATCCTATATTCATTTTTGTTATCAAACCTTATCTTTATAACTTTTGTATAATCCACATTATTCATTGGGTGCTTTTCTTCTATTATTAAGCTTCCTTTTGTTTCACTTAATGTTTCAAATGTGGTCATAAAGCCTATTCCACTTCCGTCCTGTTTCTTTATGTGTTGTTATTTGTTCTTTTCCAAGTTTTATAAGTGTATCAATTTCAAATTCTATTCCTGTATCGTAGAAATTAATTTCATAACACTTATCTACTATGCCAATTACAACTAAAATTCTTCTGTTTGTGTTGTTACTACAATTTATGGCAATTATTGCATCCTTTATATGGTCTCCAAGTAGTGTTTCTAATGCACTTTCAGTTATTATGTTTTCCACCATATAGTTTATACTTGCATTTATTTTAACATCTAAACTGGTGTTACTCTTTGTTGCTTCTGTGCTCATGTTTTCTAATAAAATATCTATTCCAAATATTCCAGTTTTCGGAATTGCATTTTCTTTTATTATTTTTGTTTTTATTTCACTCGAATATTCTTGAGAAATCTTCTTTATTTGCTCTGTAAAAGCTGTATAGTCTTCACCAAATTCATTTTTCATTTTTTCTACTAAATCTGGTTTTGATACAATTTTGCTTGAAAACTCTTCAAGTGCTTTTATTCTGCTACTGTATTTATGGTTAATTATAGCTATTGCTTTGTTTTCTTCTAAGATTTCATTTATCTTGTTGTCCTTTTCTTTTATCTCATTTTGTAATTCTGACACTGTTTGCTCTTTTAGTTTTTGTTTATAATATTTGGTTATATTTTTCTTAATCCAGATAAATAGGCAAATGGATTCAATAGCTAGTCCAATAAAGATGTATCTTGTATGGGTTGTATTTGGAATAATTGAATAGATGATTAATACTATTCCTATAAATATTACTCCAATTATTCCAATATTATTTACATTTTCTTCATTTTTTAGGAACGGTATACCTTTTTTAAATCTTTTCAGTTTGAATAAGAAATTCATAAACAAAATCTCAACACACATTCCAATCAAAAGAATTAAAATACTGTCTTCTGGCATATCTTTATAAACCAATTTCAAAGAAACTGCCATAAATGCTATTGATATCATATATACTAAATATGTAATAGTTAAAGATATAAATGTTAGTACTATAGAGTATCTATACGTGTTTTTTGTTATTCTAGCAACAACTATGCCATATAATATATATGATCCTAACATTATCAAGGGCTTCGGTATATATTGTATTAATAGCAGTGCTACCATTTCTTGAATTAAACAAAAGCTTATTATAGCTACTGTTTTCGTTAATTTTTTATATTTATAATTTATTAGTTTCATATAATTTACATATATTAGTATATTCATAAT
>CAZTBY010000119.1:2115-2668 GCA_964612395.1 uncultured Clostridium sp.
AATACAAACTTTTACTATATTATTCAAATTATTTACTATAAACACTGATATCACCTGTTTAGCATTATATATAAAAGAAAAGAATTAGTCAAACTAATTTGTTTAACTAATTCTATAACTTTAATAATCATTAATTCCATCCGCCCCAGTATCTTAACACTCTCTCTAGCCATTCCCACATATTTTCCACCCCCCTTGCTTCGATATTTTGGTAATTTGAATTTTTTGCCATTTTAAAAATTGTAATAATAAAATACCACCTAAGGCTGAAGTCTTAGGTGGTTGTCTGGTGGAAAAAATATGCAAAAGTATGCAAAAAGGACCTTAGCTAAAAACTAAAGTCCTCTACAAACTCTCTTTTATTTTATCTTTATAATAATATATAAACTCTGTTGGTGTTGGTACACCTGTTTCATAATTTATTCTTGCTTTGTAATGCATCATTAAATCATCTATTGATGTACTTCTCCATGCATTGTTAATAGCTGTTTGCATTGCTCTACTGATACTGCTATTACATACTTTAAATTCATTTGCTAAATGACTAAAAACT
>CAZTBY010000120.1:0-2580 GCA_964612395.1 uncultured Clostridium sp.
AATCTCCACATTCAACAACATAAACTACACTACTAGTCAAAGCATTTGAAGTATCATCCATATAAAGTCTACTAATTAATCCCCCAGTAATAGCTCCCATAATAATTGCAACAATTATAGGAAGAAATATACTAATTATTCTTTTTTTCACTTTTATCACCATAATAAGTGTAGTCACTCAAATGAATAAATAATGTCGAATTATATATAAATACTTGTAAAAATTTAAAAAGTAGTTTATAATATAAATATAATAAAAGGAATAAGAGGTGGAATATGAGATGCAATATTGATTTTTTAACAACCCCAGTTGTAGATGCAGTTAATGGAATTATAATAGATTCTGTTAAACTTGGAGCAAGCGATATACATTTTGATCCCACCGATACATACTTACGAGTAAGATTAAGAATAGATGGAATCCTAGATGATTATGCAAATATACCTGAAGAAGTTAAACAAAATATAATGACAAGAATAAAAATACTTTCTGGAATGAATATAACAGAAACTAGATTACCACAAGACGGAGCAATTAAAACTAAACTTAATGGAATGGATTTAGATATGCGTGTAGCCACACTACCAACAAAAAAAGGAGAAAAAATAGTTATACGTATTCTCGACTATTCAAGAAGCATGCAAGGATTAGAATACTTATTCTTTAACGAAATAAATTACAAAAAAATAATGAAAATGATAAGTGCACCAAACGGAATAATACTAGTAACCGGAGCAACTGGTAGTGGTAAATCTACAACAGTTTATTCTTTCTTAAAAAAACTAAATGTTAAAGGTGCAAATTTAATTACGGTAGAAGATCCAGTAGAAATGGATATAGAAGGAATTAACCAAGTACAAGTTAACAGCGAAATAGGACTAGACTTTGCAACAGTATTAAGAAGTATTTTAAGAGAAGACCCTAACGTAATTATGATTGGGGAGATAAGAGATAGCGAAACAGCTCAAATTGCAGTAAGAGCTTCAATAACTGGACACTTAGTATTATCAACACTACACACCAATAATTCATTAAACACAATAGAAAGATTAATAGACATGGATGTAGAAAGATATCTACTTGCAAGTGCATTAACAGGCATAGTATCACAAAAACTAGCAAGAAAACTATGTGATAAATGTAAAAAAATACGACCTACTAATGATTATGAAAAAAAATTATTTAAAGACGTTTTAGGAAAAGAAATAAATAATGTATACACAGCTGTTGGATGCAACGAGTGTACAAAAGGATACAAAGGAAGAATTGCAGTTCAAGAAGTATTATTAATTAATCAAGAAATAAGAGACGCAATAAGTAGCAATGTCCAGAAAAAAGAATTAAGAAAATTAGTATATAATAAAGAAGTTATAACTTTATTACAAGATGGATTATTTAAAGTAATCGCAGGCTTTACCTCATTTGAAGAAGTATTAAAATTAATTGAAGTAGATGACGAAATAAATGCAACTCACAGTATGGATAACATAAATAATAATCAAAACAACGAAAATACAAAAGTTCAAAAAGACGATGACTATATTGATGTAATATAAAAAGGAATTGTTAAATTTTATTTTTAAACAATTCCTTTTATTTTATTAACGAAAAGAATATATACCGTTAACTATACCTCTAATAGTTGATCCTATAACAAAGCCAAACGAATATATTGTCTTACCCGCAAGAACTGCTGCATTAAGAAAAGCTGCAGATAAAGACCAACCACCAGATACCTCACGTAAATCATTATTATAAAGTAATTCCATTACGATCTAGACGCCTCCTTTCTAGTAGTAATATAACCTACAAATACACCTCCAAGCCAAACTAAAGCTGAAACAATACTCATAGCCAAAGCCCAGCCACCACCAGAAATAGAATTTAATTCTTTTTTAGACATTTCTAACATAATTTACCTCCTTTTAATATGACGTTTTTATAACAAAAACAAATTTTGTAATAATTTTAAACATAAAACTCCACCAACCTCCGCCAGATACATTACGCATTTCCTTATTATTGAGTGTTTTCATTTATTAACCTCCCCATAATTTTTTAATAATTCAAATAAATTTTTTTTACTTCTTGGTAGTTTTATTTCCATAATATTATCTCCATCATATGGTAATATTGCTTTTAAAAACACATTACTAGTATTATTAGATAAGGAAGAAATAGAAATAATTTCATAACTATAAAAACCCCCTTTATAAAATAACTCATCATTATTTCTTACAATATTTAAAAAATTATTGTTAACTTCTAGTTTAATCACATTATCAGAAGACCGAGAAACAGAAAAAGTAGAAAATATTTTAAAATTATAAATACAACAAATAACAACAAGAGTAATAAAAATTAAAAACATAAACTTCATAAATCTATTAAAAATAAATTCACAATTATTAGATAACATTATTTCTTTTCTCATAAAAACTACTCCTTTTCTCAGTTTCCGTAACAATCCCATCCTTCAAATATACTACTTTATCATATAAATCTATATTATCATTTCTATGTGAAACAACAATAATAGTTTTATTCGGGCTATTTAATAATACTTTCAAAAATATTTT
>CAZTBY010000121.1:0-2565 GCA_964612395.1 uncultured Clostridium sp.
GCCTTGTTGTGCTATTTTAAGATAAAATATTATGGAAAGTAGCTTGCAAAATGTGTTCTATATAAGAGTATATTTTAGAGGTTACTTTATAATATAATTATCTTAAAATTACTATATCAAAATTAATATAAAAGGAGAGAAAAAAATGTTTAAAACTTATTCAATGGAACTAGCAGGAAGAACACTTACAATTGAAACTGGAAAATTAGCAGGACTTGCTAATGGAAATGTATTAGTAAGATATGGCGACACAGTTGTTATGGTAAACGTAGTAGCATCTAAAGAGCCAAGAGAAGGCATAGACTTTTTCCCATTGTCAGTAGACTATGAAGAAAAAATGTATGCAGCAGGAAAAATCCCAGGAGGATTTACAAGAAGAGAAGGAAAAGCAGCTGATAAAGCAATATTAGTATCAAGAGCAATTGATAGACCAATAAGACCACTTTTCCCAAAAGATTTTAGAAATGATGTTGTAGTTACAGCAACAGTATTATCAGTTGAAATCGATAATTCACCAGAAGTATGTGCAATGATAGGCACATCAGCAGCACTTTCAATATCTGATATTCCATTTGGTGGACCAACAGCAGCAGTTAAAGTTGGTTATGTTGATGGAGAATTTGTTATAAACCCAACATTAAAACAAAGAAAGAAATCAGAACTAGACTTATTAGTTGCAGGAACAATGGACAAGATAGCAATGATAGAAGCTGGTGCAAAAGAATTACCAGATGATAAAATGCTAGAAGCAATTAAAGCAGGGCATGTTGAAATTAAAAAAGTTTGTGAATTTATTTCTAAAATAAAAGAAGAAATAGGAAAACCAAAATTTGAATACAAATCATTTGAAGTTGATCACGATATTTATGAAGAAATTGAAACAAACTTCTATGATAGAATGTACAAAGATGTACAAGCTTTTGATAAAGAAACAAGAGACAAAAACATGGAAGTATTAGCAGAAGATGTTAAAACTTACTTCGTAGAAAAATACGGAGATGAAAGAGCAGAAGAAATAAAAACAGATATTACAGATAGCTTATACAAACTAGAAAAAAAATCTGTAAGAGCAATGATACTAAATGAACATAAAAGACCTGACGGACGTCAAATAGACGAAATTAGACCATTATCATGTGAAGTTGGAATTTTACCACGTGTACATGGAAGTGCAGTATTCACAAGAGGACAAACACAAGTTATGTCTATTGCAACACTTGGTATGACAACAGATGAACAAATGCTAGATGGTTTAGATGAAGAAACATCAAAAAGATATATTCACCAATATAATTTTCCAGGATATAGTGTTGGAGAAGCAAAACCAGTAAGAGGACCTGGAAGAAGAGAAATAGGACATGGAGCATTAGCAGAAAGAGCACTAGTTCCAGTAATTCCAAGTGAAGAAGAATTTCCTTACACAATAAGAGTTGTATCAGAAGTTCTAAGTTCAAATGGTTCAACATCTCAAGCAAGTATTTGTGGAAGTACTTTAGCATTAATGGATGCAGGTGTTCCAATTAAAGAACCAGTTGCAGGTATTTCAACAGGTTTAGTTACAGATAGTGAAAACCCAGACAACTATATAATGCTTACAGATATCCAAGGATTAGAAGATTTCTTTGGAGACATGGACTTTAAAGTTGGTGGAACAAAGAATGGTATAACAGCTATTCAAGTTGATATAAAAGTAGATGGATTATCATATAAGATAATTGAAGAAGCTTTTGCTAGAACAAGAAAAGCTCGTCAATATATATTAGATGAGGTTATGTTAAAACAAATTGCGGAACCTAGAAAAGAAGTTTCTAAATATGCACCAAAAATATTAACAATGAAAATCAATCCTGAGAAAATAAAAGATGTTATTGGAACAGGTGGAAAAGTAATAAACAAGATAATTGATGAAACAGGTGTTAAAATAGACATTTCTGAAGAAGGTAATGTAGTAGTTTACTCAGTAGACAAAGAAGCAGCACAAAAAGCAATAGACAAAATTGAAAACATAGTAAGAGACATAGAAGTTGGCGAATACTATGATGGTGTTGTTACAAAATTAATGCCATTTGGAGCATTTGTTGATGTTGGAGGAGGAAAAGAAGGTTTACTTCATATCTCTAAAATATCAAAAGAAAGAGTAGAAAAAATAGAAGATGTTTTATCAGTAGGAGATAGAGTTGTAGTAAAGGTTCTAGATATTGATAAACAAGGAAAAATTAGCTTAAAGAAAATAGGAGAACAATCAGAATAAAGGTTATAATATATTATATATAAATTTTAAGGAGGAAAACGTATGAACGTAACAATTTTAGGAAAAGATTTAACAGCCACAGAGGCTATAAAGGACTATGTAGACAAAAAAATGGATAGAATCCAAAAATATTTTGGAGAAGATTTTGATGTATCAATTACATTTAGAACAGAAAGAAATGAGCAAATAGCAGAAATGACAGTAAAATCTACAGCAGGAGTATTTAGAGCAGTTACAGCACATAACGATTTATATGCATCAATAGATAAAGATTTTGATATAATCGAAGGTCAAGTTAGAAAAATGAAAACAAA
>CAZTBY010000122.1:0-2517 GCA_964612395.1 uncultured Clostridium sp.
GAACAGTCCTTGATAATTAATGATTTACTCCGTGTTCCAGTAATTGTTAAAAACGACTTGGACATGAGAATTAACAAATTTCAAAAGACTGTTATTGCAAGTAACGAAAATGTTACAAAGTTTCACAAGAAGATGAATTTGTCTAGGTTGTTTGTAACAATAATGGAAGCATTTAGCCAGTATGGAATTATAATATTTTATCTGTTAGGAGTTGAATGGAACAGTATAACATTAGCAACCATAACAGAGATTGCTGCTACACTGATCATTGTTGAAACTGCTTTAGTACAAATTAGTCGAATTGCTGAAACCTTAAATAGCCACAATGAGAGGCTTACAATACTGGAAAAAGAAGAAGCTGACATGTCTTTAATTTTGGATGTATATCATAATGAAGCTGCAAAGATTTCAACACCCAAAATTGTTGATAACATAAACATCAAGCTCTTCTCCATTCAGTATTTAGAAGAATCTGAAAATGATAAGCCTTTCACATTAGTGTCAAGAAAACCTATACACATTTGTAATGGAGAAGTAGTAATTCTGTATGGTCCTTCTGGTAGTGGAAAATCGACATTTATGAAAATGTTGACTGAAAGAATTAGATTGGAAAAAAGTACAGATATACCTTCAACATCACGCTTTTTGTTCTACGATGAAAAGTTGAAGTTTGGCAGTTTAAGTATTTTTGAAGAGCTGTTTTGTTGTAGTGAAAATCCTGATCTTGCAAAAATGCAAAATATTCTTGAGCATCTTCATTTGTGGTGCGAAATAGAATCTAATTGCTTTGATGTATGGAAATGGATGAAAGAGAAACAGTTTGAACAGTCGCTTTCAAATGGGCAAAAGCAGAGACTTATTCTTGCAAAAATGTTGTATTGGTTAGATGAAAATATTGATGTTATGGTTTTAGATGAATGCACATCTGGTCTTGATGATAAGACAGAATCTGATTCAGCTGATGCAGAAAGAATTCTAGAATACATTGTGAGATATGCAAATAGTGATAAAAGGCGAATTGTAATTATCTCAACACACCAAAACATTGATGGTTTCAAGCAGAACCTTGCGAGTGAATACACTTTTAGGAACTTACAGTTTTCAAAGGAAGGGGAATGTAATTTAGTAAGAGAGATTTAAAACATTTAAACTACTGTTTTTTCAATTAGGAAAGTGCAATGCACTTTCCTAATTATTTATTATTAAAAGATTCAACATTATATTAACTAAGAATTGAATAAGTTTACTCTTTGCCACACCTATTCTTTATATCCAAATTTCTCCATTCTTTCTTTTTCTCTTGTAGATAATTCTTTTAGCCATTCAGCTAAACCATTACTATCATTATTTCTTAAAAATTCAAAATATTTTACTCTATCCTCTTTTGCTATAACAACAGGTGGCAAATTATTTTTTAACAGTTCATAATTTATAAGTAATCTATCTGTTCTACCATTTCCATCTTCAAATGGATGTATTCTTTCAAACTCAATATGATATCTAGCAATTTTAGCAAAAATGTCCTGTTCTTCATGGTTATAATTGTATATGTAATACATCATTAAATTTGGCACTTTTTCAGGTTCTGGTGGAATATGCTCACTACCTTGAATAAATACCTGTACGGCTCTATAACTTTCTGTATCTTTAATATCTCTGTTTATAGTTTCATTTAACTTCTTTATAAATCGTTCATCAAATTCTTCTTTATTTTGTAGATTTTTAAAGACTAATTCTAATGCTTTTTTATGATTGATAGCCTCATATATTTCTCTTGGTTCTTTTCCTTCAATTTTAAAGCTATTATCATTGTAAAGAATAGCATAAGTTTCTGCGTAAGTAAGTGTACTTCCTTCAATAGCATTTGAATGATAAGTACTTCTTGTGACTAAATCTTCTAAATAATCTTTATTATTTAAAATAAACTCCAAAATAGTCATACCCATTCTCCTTCTATATCACCTTTATATTAATCAGTATTAATTACTGTTTTTAAAAAGTATTCTTTCTATTAATTTGTATTTAAATTTTATCATATTTAATTTGGTAAATCAATGACTGTTGATAATTGAATGCTTTTTATAAAAAATAGAGACTTTTAAAGCCTCTAAATATGGTCGGGGTGACACGGATTGAACGTGCGACCTCATGGTCCCAAACCACGCGCTCTCCCAACTGAGCTACACCCCGTTTTTTATGTACTTAAGTATAATACCACATTTTTTACTTCTTTGCAAGCCTTTTTCTTAAATTTTTAAACATTTTTGTAAAAAATGGTGCCAACGAAGTAGTTATCTACAACTTTTTTGGCTCTCTTGACGATTGATACAAATATCAATCAATTTATTATTTTAAATTTAACATAACTTTTATAAATATTCAAGAGTTTTAAATGAAATTTATTGAGAAAAATGTAAATTTATGATATTGTTTAGCTATATGAGTAATTTTTAAGAGTAACTTAGATAGTGTAAAGTAATCTATGAAAAAATAGATTATGAAAATATTATCAAAAAT
>CAZTBY010000123.1:0-420 GCA_964612395.1 uncultured Clostridium sp.
ATGGATCTGCACATAATGCACGTGCTATCAATGCCATCTGAAGCTCACCACCACTTACTGCATTGCAATATTTATCTTTCAAATGATATATCTTAAGCATATTCATTGCATTGTGACATACCTCTAAATCTTCCTTTGTAGGCTGACGAAGTGACCCAATATAAGCACTTCTCCCCATAAGCACCATTTCTTCAAGTGTGTAAGAAAAGGCAACACCTTTAGCTTGTGGTACATAAGCTATTGTCTTCCACAATTCAGTTTCTTTCATATTTTTTATATTTACTTCGTTTAAATATGTTCCACCACTTTTCCACTCTAAAAGTCCCATCATACATCTAAGTAAAGTAGTCTTGCCGACACCATTTGGTCCAAGAATGGAAAGTACTTGTCCATCTGTAACTTTAAATGAAATGTCATTAA
>CAZTBY010000123.1:430-2453 GCA_964612395.1 uncultured Clostridium sp.
CCTGTTTTCCTTTAGAATATGAAAAACATCCCTTTTTCACTTCAAATATCATGAATTACTGCCTCCTGTTCTTCTTAATAAAACTATAAAGCATGGCGCTCCTATAACAGATGTTAATATGGAAATTGGAATTTCAGATGTGGTTGCTGAACGTGCAATTGTATCTATAATCAACATAAATACTGCACCAAAACTTATACTCGCTGGTATTACACTTTTATTATTGCTTCCAAACATCATTCTACACATGTGGGGAATCAATAGACCAATCCATCCTATCTGTCCACACATAGAAACACATGATGCTGTAATCATTGTAGATGCAAATATTACTACTGCTCTCATCTTCTTGACATTTACACCTAATGTTCTTGCTTCATCTTCTGTAAGAGATAAAATATTCATTTTCCATCTTAATACAAATAAAATAATACATCCTGCTATTATTGGAACTGCCCCAATAGCTACACTCCTGAACGTGGCACTTCCAAGGCTTCCCATTAGCCAATATGTTATGGCAGGTAATTGATTTTCCGTATCTGCCACATATTTTATAAGAGAAACAAGGGCCTGAAATAACGAAGATATCATCATTCCTGATAAAACCAGCATTATAATGGTGGTCTTTCCTTTTATCTTTCCAACATTATAAGTAAGGAATACTGCAATAATTCCAAAAATAAGTGCAGAAAGCTGAACTGCTGCCATATTTCCATTAAAAAGCAATGCAAGTGCTGCCCCAAAACTAGCACCTGATGCCACTCCCAGTGTATCTGGTGAAACTAATGGATTTGAAAACAGTGCTTGAAGCCCGCTTCCTGCAACTGCTAATCCAGCCCCGCATAACAATGCCAATAATATTCTAGGAAGTCTCATATTAATGACTACGCTATAACTTTGATTGCTTACATGTTCTTGTCCTAATACTAATCCACGAAATAAAATCTGTAATGATTCTATTGCCGAAAGATAATAACGTCCTACTCCTATACATACCAATGCTGTTATAAGAGGCAGTGTTATAAGTAAAACTGCAAACTTAATACGACTAATATTTTTAAACATAATTTCTCCTTTTCTCTTTAATTTATACATGATAACTTATAATTAATTTTAATAATCATTATCAATAAATCTTGAAAAATTAAGACCTTATGCTGAACTTATGTACATAGGGTCTATTTACTTACTTTCATTAATCCAGTTTTTTTATTAATTTTTCTTTATTTTTAATACTGAATATTGATTTTCTATAATCTATCAAATTATCATTTTTTAATTCACTTAATATCCTTGATATAGATGATCTTGTACCATTTAAATAATCAGACATCTCTTCTCTATTCATTCCAATGGAAAACTTATCTGATTCGGATTCATCCTGACAATCTAAAAGAAACATAATCACCCTCTTTTTTAAAGAAAGAATTGTTATATATTTCATTCTCTTGTTAACATAAACACTGTACTCTGCCATACGCTTTAGCATATTTAAATTCATATGGCTCCTATATTTGCAGTTCACGCTTTCAGGTTCAATTAACTTTTTACCCTTTATGTATAAAATCTTTACATCTGAATTTGCTATAAGAGAATATGGTGCATGCCTATTACTTAAACAAATTATATCTTCACCAAATGTATCATTCTTATCAAGAACATTCATATTAAGCACATTTCCATTTTGATATTCCCTGGTGACAATCACTTTACCTTCCAATATAATTCCTATATCTTCAAATAAATCTCCATCTATGTATATGTAGTTTCCTTTCTTATACTCTCGTACATATGCCTTTAAGCATGCCAGTACTTTTACAATTTCTTCAACGGACATTCCCTCAAATAATTTTACATTTTGTAATTGCGCAGCATATCTATTATACATAATCAAATTATCTCCTGTTATTATAATATTCTCTATCTATTATATGATATTTTTGCACTTTTTTATTTGAGAATAATAATCATTAGTATTATAATACTATAATCTCTGTGAATTTTCCGTTCCCATTGCAACGTT
>CAZTBY010000124.1:0-2428 GCA_964612395.1 uncultured Clostridium sp.
AAGGAAATTGTTATGGACTAATTGGTGCAAATGGTGCTGGAAAATCAACATTTTTAAAAGTTCTATCTGGTGAAATTGAACCAAGTAAAGGTGAAATTGTAATAGATAAAGGTGCAAGAATTTCAGTTTTGCAGCAAAACCATTTTGCCTATGAAGACTATACAGTGTTAGATACTGTAATAATGGGAAACAAAAAATTATACAGTATTATGAAAGAAAAAGAAAAACTTTATACAAAACCAGACTTTAATGAAGAAGATGGATTAAAGGCGGCGAAACTTGAAGAAGAATTTGGTAATATGGACGGCTGGAATGCAGAATCAGATAGTGCAATACTTTTAAATAACCTAGGAATACCAGCAGCAAACCATTATAAATTAATGAAAGAACTTGAAGCAAAGGACAAAGTCAAAGTATTACTTGCACAAAGTTTATTTGGAAACCCAGATGTATTACTATTAGATGAGCCAACAAATGATTTAGATTTAAAGAGTATTGAATGGTTACAAGAATTTTTAATTAATTTTGAAAATACAGTTATTGTAGTATCACATGATAGATATTTCTTAAATAAAGTTTGTACACATATTGCAGATGTAGACTTTGGAAAGATAAAAATATATCCAGGGAACTATGATTTTTGGTATGAATCAAGCCAGCTTGCATTAAAACATGCAAAAGAACAGAATAAGAAAAAGGAAGAAAAGATAAAGGAATTACAAGAATTTATTGCAAGATTTAGTGCAAATGCATCAAAATCAAAGCAAGCAACATCAAGAAAGAAATCTTTAGAGAAAATTGAACTAGAAGAAATAAAGGCATCTAATAGAAAATATCCATATATAGATTTCAAACCAGAAAGAATGCCGGGAAATGAAATATTAAAGGTTAAGAATATCTCTAAAACAATAAATGGTGAAAAAATACTAGATAATATTTCATTCAATGTAAGACCAGGAAATAAAATTGCAGTAGTTTCAGATAATGAGTTAAGAACAACACTTTTGTTTCAAATAATAGCAGGAGAAGTAGAACCAGATGAGGGAGAAATAGAGCGGGGACAAACTATTACAAATGCATATTTCCCAAAGGATAATAATTATTTATTTGAAAATAAAGAAAATCTAGTTGAATGGTTAAGAAAATATTCAAAAGATCCAGATGAAACATATATTAGGAGCTTTTTAGGAAGAATGCTATTTTCAGGGGATGAAGCATTAAAAAAAGTGGATGTTTTATCTGGTGGGGAAAAAGTTAGATGTGTTCTTGCAAAATTAATGCTTTCAGGAGCTAATTTTTTAAGCTTTGATGAGCCAACAAATCATCTAGATATGGAATCTATAACAGCATTAAATGAAGGGTTAAAAAACTATAAGGGAAACTTAATATTTACATCACATGACCATCAGCTAACTCAAACAGTTGCAAATAGAATAATTGAACTTGGACCAGAAAAGAAGTTTGATAAAGACATGATGTATGATGAATATTTAGAAAAGAAAAGCGCTACCTAAGTAGGATAGCGCTTTTTCCCATCAGTCGTGGTAGGTCATGATGCCATGGCTTTTAATTTTGACGTACGACTTGATGTGAGCCGGAATTTTTTCAGGTTTAATTTTGATTTTGATACCACAGTTGGGACAAACGACGAAATACTCAGTAGTCTGGTTACATTTTACTGCATGAACATCGGATGCACTGCCAACAGTAGCTTTAATCTTGCAAACTGGGCAATCAAAGTCAAAACCATCAGAGTAAATATGCATAAAAACCTCCACTTATTAAGGGATTATTAAGTATTTAGCAAAAAGCTAAACCTAAGTTAATTGTAACATAATTAACATAAAATTACAAATTTTAAAACAAATTTTAGTAAAACCCTTGACAAATGGCTAAAAATAGTGTAAAGTAGAATAGCATTACAACTTTAAAAGGGTGAATAGTTATGGATAGGAAAGTTGAAATTAGTATGCTTTGCGAAATTTATGGCAAGCTTTTAACTGAAAAACAATTGGATATTATGGATAACTATTATAACCTAGACTTGTCTCTTTCAGAAATAGCAGAAAACGAAGGCATTACAAGGCAAGCTGTAAGGGATATAATAAAAAAGGGGGAAAATAAACTTTTCGAATTTGAAGAAAAGCTAGGAATTATGAAAAAAACTATGAAGCAAGAAGAAAAAATAGCAGATATTTTATCTGAGCTGACAAAAATTCAAACAAAGTTTACAGACGAACAAATAGCTGAAATACTAGAACATATTAAAACAGAACTTAATTGTGTAGTGTAAGGAGGAAAACATATGGCTTTTGAGGGATTATCTTCAAGATTACAAGCAATAACAAGAAAACTTCGGAGGTAAAGCAAGAATTACCGAAAATGATTTAAAAGAAGTAATGCGAGAGGTAAAGTTAGCTTTACTAGA
>CAZTBY010000125.1:0-2346 GCA_964612395.1 uncultured Clostridium sp.
TTTTTGATAATATTTTCATAATCTATTTTTTCATAGATTACTTTACACTATCAATTGTAATTTAATCCCAAAACATTAAACAAATATTAAATGAAAATTTTTCAAAAAATAAAACAGGCTTTTAAACCTGTTTTATACTAACTATAAATGTTGTTTTTTCATTTGTTGATTGTACCATTATTTTTCCATTATGATTTGTTACAATATTTTTTGCAATTGCAAGTCCTAAACCATATTTGTTTTTGTATCTAGTTCTTGCCTCGTCTACTCTATAAAATCTTTCAAATATTTTTTCTTGAACTTCTTTTGGTATTTCTTTTCCTGTATTTGAAACCTTTAATATTACATCACTTTTTTGCTTTTCAAGTTGTAAACCTATTTCTCCATTTTCATTTGCATACTCTATTGCATTATCTAAAAGAATTGCAACCAACTGTTTAATTTGTGTGCCATTACATTTTAAAGTTATATCATTTTGTATATTATAATTAAACTTTAACTTATTTTCATAAATTAAGCTTTCAAATGTAAGAGCTGTTTTTTCAATAATTTTTGATAGATTTTCCTCTGCATAGGTTGCACTTGGCGAGCCACTTTCAAGTTTTGCTAAATCTAATAAATCTGATATAAGTTCATTCATTCTTTCAGTTTCTGTTTTTATGTTGTTTAGCCATTTCGTTTCTGTTGGTTCTTTTTCTAATGCCTCTGCATTTGCCATTATTACCGCTATTGGTGTTTTTAGTTCGTGGGAAGCATCTGCAATAAATTGTTTTTGCTTATTAAATGTTTCTATTACTGGTTTTATTATCCAGCTTGTAATTTTTATTGAAACAAATATTATAATTGCTTCTAATATTATAAAAATTATGCCTGATGTTTTAAGTAAATTTAAAAGTTTACTCTTTGCCATTTTATTATAGATTATTGTAAGTGAATTATGCCCTTTAAAGCAGTAAGAGTAATCATCAAAATATAAGTTTCCTATTTTCATTGTTTCTTTTTTGCCACTCTCAAGTATTTCTTTTGCTATTGTTTTAATTTCATCACTTGAAACATCTTGTGTGTGGTTTATTATATCTACTACTTCATTGTTATCGTTATATATTACAGTGTATGCAATAACATCCATAAATACTGGTTGCTTAATTGATTCTTGTTCGCTATTTGACTTTTCTGGTTTGAACTGAGCATTTTTTTTATCTTCCATTTTCATTAAATTGTTTTGTATTTCTGTCTTTTCATGTTTGTAGTCTTGGTAATTGAATATACACAAAACGCTTAAAAGGAATATTGTTAATATAAATAAAATCACCAAAAAAATCTTTTTCTTTAATTTATCCATTTTCTACCTCTAATTTATAACCTAGTCCACGTACAGCTTTTATTTGTGCTGTTGAACCGTATTGCTCTTATCTTTCTTCTTATAAATGATATATATACCTCTAAATTGTTAGACTCTGCTTCACTATCTAACCCCCAAACCTTATCATAAATCTGCTCTCTTGTTAAAATTTGATTTGGGTTTCTCATTAAATATTCTAGTAGCAAAAACTCTTTGCAAACAACTTCAATTGCTTCATTTGTTGATGTACAAATCATCTGCGAAGTTTTTCTATTCAGCTCCAGATCTCCCGCTGTTAACATATTTTTCACACCTTGAGTACCATTAACCATTAACTGAGCATTAACTCTTGCAACAAGTTCATCTATGTGAAAAGGTTTTGTTATATAATCATTTGCCCCATAACTAAAGCCTGTTAGCTTATCTTCAAGCATAGACTTTGCAGTTAGCATTATCACTTTGGCTTCAATCTTTTCCTTTCTAATTTCTGCTAATATTGTAAAACCATTTACTTTTGGTAACATTACGTCTAATATAATTAAATCATAAATATTAGTTAAAGCATTATCAAGTCCCTCTTCTCCATCACTAAATACATCTACAATATAGTTTTCTTTTCTTAATCTACTTACAATAACATCAGCAATTTTAAATTCATCTTCTACAACTAATATTCTCATTAAACATTACCCCTGTTTTTTCTTTATTTATACCATAAACTAAAGATTTTTTCAATAAATTTATATCAAATAATGTTGACTTCTTTACAAAAGTATTTTATATTATAGATGTTATTACTTATGAGTTATACTTTGAAAGTTATGCCTATTGATAGGCATATTATAAAAAAGCAGTAAAAGCAAGGTGTTTTTGCTTTTACTACTTTTAATTTTATGGGCAAATTAAGAGCGAACTTTCCAAAGTAATTCTATCTAAAACTACTTTGTAATATTTTTTTAATAAATTACCTATTTTTCTTACTGGTTTATATAAAGAATCGGACG
>CAZTBY010000126.1:0-2343 GCA_964612395.1 uncultured Clostridium sp.
CTAATTATATACTACTTTCTATATAATTGTGTCTTCACATTTACTAGGTACTTATATATATTACTACTTTTTTCGTCACGTGTCAACATTTTTTTTAAAAATTTTTTAAAACTTTTATATTTTTATTTTTTTTTGTGGCTTTTTACCTTATTATTTTGTGTTTGAATTGTAATTAATTTAATTCTTTCGAATACAATAATTAGAGGGGTTTTTATGGGAAATAAAGGGTTAGATTTTAAGCATAAGGAAGTTATTAATATTGTTGATGGAAAAAGACTTGGTTTTGTTCAGGATGTTACAGCAAATCTTGAAACTGGAATTATCACTTCCATAATTGTTCCTGGTAGTACCAAACTTTTTAATGTGTTTGCATCTAACGATTTAGTTATTCCTTGGCAAAATATAAAATGCATTGGTGATGATGTTATATTAGTAGAAATAAATCAGACCTAGGAGATTTCTCCTAGGTCTTTTGATTTTTGCTACGAAAGTTTTCAATTTTTTCCCAAAATTCTTGTACTTTTGGGCTACTGTCTTTTTCCAAAGATTTTTCTTTAAGCTTGAGTACAACTTCATCAGGTACCCAATTTTCAACAATGCATTTCAAAATGGTTCTGTTTAAAAGCGCTTCTGTTACATACATGCTTGCAATAAATTGTGCTTTTGTTTTTTCAGTATCTGCATAGGTTTTTGTAAGCTCAATTGCCTTGCTCTTTGGAAGCATGTAATTCTTTCTTTTAAAAACAAGATTTTGATAATATTTAAAAGACCGCTTTCTAGCGCTTCTTCCAACCTTGGCCTCAGAATTATTCATGGCTTTTTGAGCCATGAGCCTTACAGTTTCCATATTAACAATGTTTTCCACTACTGCCTTTTTCAAAATGGTATAAAATGTGCTGTCGCTAATTCCCTGTTCCTCAGAAATTTTAGTATGAGCATGTGGTGAGCTTGATGCTGCATACTGCTTTGCAATCATCGCAATTTGCTTCCGCGAAAAATCTTTAACCGTCTTCCCCATTGCTGTACAATTCTCCTTTCGCAAAAATCTATAAATGTTTTACTACATTATTATATCATTTTGCTTTGCTTTATGTCAACTTTGCGCTAGTAGTTTTTTTACTACATCACTAATAGTTTTTCCATCTGCTGATGCGCCAATTTTTTCTTTTGCTGTTTTCATTACTGTTCCCATATCCTTCATGCTTGTTGCACCTGTTTCTTCTATTACTGTTTTTACTATTGCCTCAACTTCTTCAACTGAAAGTTGTTTTGGTAAGTATTCAGCAAGTATTTCCATTTCTTCTTTGTTTTGTTTTATTAAATCTTCCCTTCCACTTTTTTCAAATTCCGCTTCTGCATCTTTTCTCTTCTTTGATTCCTTTGCAATAATTTCTATAACTTGCTCGTCTGTTAGCTCAATTTGTTTATCCTTTTCAACTTGAAGTACAGCAGCTCTTACCATTTGAATTGTATTTTTTCTTATCAAGTTTTTGTCTTTCATTGATTCTTTTAAATCATTTAATAATTTTTCTTTAATCATAGTTTATCATCCTCCTGTTAAATTTTATCATATTCAATTTGGTAAGTCAATGACTGTTGATAATTGAATTGTTACATTTGGAAATATTATGTAAATATGGTATAATAGAAATGTAGGTAGTATACCTTTATATAAAATTTTTTCTTTCATATATAATTAAGGAGGAAACCACATGAAGGAACAGGAAAGATTAAAAACTTTAATTCGGGAGGTGATAAATCTCATTATTAAATTCTTCAAGCCATATGGCATTTCAGATGAACTGCTTACTATTCCCAAAAATGTTAAGCATATGGGGTTTAAAGTAGGTTTCATCAATTTAGGAATGACTGTAATTGCTCTTGTTTTTGCATTCATGCTTAAGATCACAAACATGATGATTGAACGCAGGCTAATTTTGCTTGGGATCATATTATTCATGTTATATCGTGGACAGCAAGTTGTAAGAGAAGCATTTCATTTATTTGAAAGTTCTGAAAATAAGAAGTTTGAACTTATATTTGAAGACGAAATTGTTTTTAGAGGCAGCCAGATTATCGGCAAGACATCAAACAAGGTTTTGAAGTATGATGCATCAAATAAGTTGTACAAGGTGATGAGCAATGAATCGGTGTTAAATACCATCAAGAACTATTTGCAAAATATGTGGCGGCAGAAAATTCAACATACTTTTGATGTATTTGAAATGATTAGTGTAATTATTATGCTAACCATAGCCATATTAACCAACACATCTATTGAGCAAGTTATTTTTATTCCTCTGATTTTAATATTTGTGCTTATCTCTTTCTTTTGCTCAGCAT
>CAZTBY010000127.1:0-2324 GCA_964612395.1 uncultured Clostridium sp.
TATTCCTACTCCATTTCTAGCTACAATGTTCTTTATTTCATCTATTATTTCAAATAATATTGTAATTATATCATCTAAATATTCATTACCATCTACTTTTAAGTTTTGTCCAGATTTTGTATAAACAGTAGTGTTTTTGCATACTTCATAAGCTCTTTGGATAGAATTTTCTCTTTCTTCTATAAATCTTAGTATTTTTCCCATTCCACTTTCTATTTTATCAACACTGTATACTTTTCCATTTATTATTGTTGTAACTTCTGTTTCTTCCTCTAGGTTTACAATCAAGCAATCCTCTTGAATTAATGCTCTGTTCAAATTTGGAATTGTTATAGCTATTGGAGATATATTTTGAATTTTAAATTTATCTAAAATCTGTAATCTTTGTACTATGCTTGACTTATCAACATATGAATACACAACTCTTAGTTTATCTCTATCCTCTATGCTTGGAGATGATATTTTCCTATATTCAAATGTATTTTTATTTAGGTTATTATTATTGCAGAAAAATTCAAATTCAGTATTCATTGCTTTTTCTAAGTCTTGTGCTTTAAGCAATGCAAAAACATTGGAATATGTATATTTTTCGTTGTCTATATTTATGCTTATTGGATTTTGAAAGCTATATGTTTCTTTTACTATTTGCTCAATTGTTTTTTCAATATCACCATCATAGAATTTTACTCCATAAGCCTCTATTTTAAAGTTATTACGGTCTTTTGATACTTTGGCATATTTAATTAGATTTTTTTGTACATAAATTCCTAAACAACCTTGCATTTTTATCTCCTTAGTTCTACATTCTATATACTTTTATTTTAAACTATTTTCTTTCATAGTCAATACTTTTGTCGAAAATGTAATATAATTGTAATAAAATTGTAATATTTTTTTCATATTTAAACGCATATTTTTCATTAACATGTAAATGATATATTTGTATAATTTTTACTATTATTGTGGAGGTAATTTTCTTATGGGTACTGAAAAACATTTAAACTTAACTGGCTCTTCTGAAATCTCTTGGAAAGATGCAATTGTAAAAACTATTGAGGGAGCTTCAAAAACTGTTGATTATTTAACTTCTGTTAAAGTTCTTGAACAAAAAGCAAGGATTGACGGAAATAAAATTGTTGAATATTTTGCAACAATAGATTTAGGCTTTAATATTGATAGCTCAAGGGGGTGATATTTTGAAACAAATTAATACAAATAAAGACTATCAAACTTATGTTGATAAAAAATCTCCAAATTCTCCAACTTTAAAAAACTGCTTTAATAGTTTTTGGGTTGGTGGCTTAATATGTATTATAGGACAAATTATTTTAGAAATATGCAAATATAGAGGTTTAGAGCTAGAAATGGGTTACACCATTGTTTCAATTTCTTTAATATTTGTAAGTGCTTTTTTAACTTCTCTTAACCTATTTAATAAAATTGGAAAATTTGCAGGAGCAGGTTCTTTAGTTCCTATTACAGGTTTTGCAAACTCAATTGTTTCTCCTTCTATTGAATATAAATCTGAAGGTTATGTTATGGGTGTAGGTTCTAAAATGTTTACTGTTGCAGGTCCTGTTCTTGTTTACGGAATTTCTACTTCTATTGTAGTTGGTTTATGTTATTTAATATTTATGGGTATATAGAAAGGATTGTGATTAAATGAAACGACTAGGAAGCCAAACTTTAAAGTTTGATAACCCTATAACAATTTTAGAAACAGCCTCTATTGTTGGACCTAAAGAGGCTGATGGTCCAATGGCTGATTATTTTGATAAATGTTTAACTGATGAATTTTGGGAAGAAAAAACGTGGGAAAAAGCTGAAAGTAAAATTATAAAAGAGACAGTAAATATGAATATTATGAAAGCTGGAATTTCATCTACAGATATTAATTACTGTTTTGCAGGCGATTTACTTAACCAGTGTATATCTTCAAGCTTTGGTTTAAGAGAACTTCGGCATTCCTTTATATGGTATATTTGGAGCTTGTTCAACCTTTGTTGAAGGTATGCAACTTTCATCAATTTTTATTGATGGTGGTGCTGCTGATAAATGTATTGCATCTGCATCTAGTCACTTTTGTAGTGCAGAAAAACAATTTAGATTTCCACTAGAACTTGGAAATCAAAGACCTCCAACATCTCAATGGACTGTTACAGGTGCTGGTTCTGCAATTCTTTCAAAGTGTGGAAATGGACCATATGTAACATATATTACAACCGGCAAAGTAATTGATATGGGAATTAAAGATGCTAATAATATGGGAGCTGCTATGGCACCTGCCATTGTTATTTATACACCACACTACCTCTAAAAATTCG
>CAZTBY010000128.1:0-2282 GCA_964612395.1 uncultured Clostridium sp.
AAATACAGAGATCCTGCATTGAGAGTGATAACTCTTCCATCAGCATCTCTTACGGGTGTTGCTGTAATTCCTAAAACGCTTACATTTTCCTTTTGATTTTCATATAACTTATCTATACTACTTTCCCATTCTTTTGCACCTGTTCTATGAAGTTCGTCTGCTATAATTAATCCATACTGAGTATTTATTATTTCTTTTCCACCTTTGGCAAGCAAATTTGGATATGTTGTAAATTCTATATTTTGAAATACTTCAGCTATTATTTCAGCTTCGCTTTTTCCAACTGTATCTTTTTTTCCATGAACATATTTAACAATATAATTTTTTATTTGACTTATAATTTCATCTTGTGGAGCCATATAAAGTATTTTTTCTTCAGGATGTTCATTTGCATAATTTGTCATTTGTGCAAGTGCAACAAAGCTCTTTCCTGCACCTGTTGGCAAAATAACTTGTGCAAATTTTTTACCTTGAAAAATCTCATTTACTTTATCATATGCTCTTTGTTGGTAATCTTTTAATCTTATAGTTGTATTTTCTACATCATAATACCCTAAAAATCTTTCAACTATTTCAATATTTATTTTTCCTTTTGATATATCTTGTCTTTCATTTAGTAATACTTCTAAATTACCTTTTGTATATTCATCATAAAAACCTTCTCTTGTAGCAATATTTAATAAAATTGTTGGTATTTCTTTTTCAGAAATATTTGCTTTTCTCAAACTATCATAAATATCTATACAATTTTTTTCTTGTAATCTCTTTATTAATTCATTTCGTTCTACAATTTTAAATTCTTCAATTCCGATACTTTTCCAATCATACTGAGAAATTATAGCTTCAGCATAATATCTATCTCTTGGTATTTGAGTATCTTCTTGAATTTGACAAAAACATCTTGTTATTATGTCTTTGGTATTTAAAAGTCCTCCATTTTTTATAATTTGTATTTGCTCATCGCTAGATAAACTTCTTATTTCTTCTATTAATTGTTTTTCGTTTTCTTTTAAATTCAAATTAACTGATTCACTAAGTTGTACTCCTCGTTTATTTTGTCTAGTAATTATTGGTGGTTCAACTACAAATCCTTTTTCTTTTATATAGTTTATTGCTTCTATATATTTTGGATTGTTTTCTACAATTTGTTCTATACTATTTGCAAGTTTCCTTGCATCATTTTGTCCCCTTGATAAATAAAACATATTTTTAACAATAGAATTTGCATTACCATATTCAACTTTACCTTTAGTAAGTTCATACATTTCTTCTATTGATATATCATCTTTAACAGCATAATTAGCATTTGAATTAGTAAATTCAATGTTTTTTCCACTATTAACAAAATTAACAACTTCTTTTTTTAAATCATCAACTATATTTTCATCTATATCTTTAATTTGTTGAATTAAACCAAACATATCTACTATTTCTTTTGAAATACTTAAAATTTGTTCTCCATTTATATCTCCATAATATATTTGTTCACTTGATGAAAATGCACTTCCAATAGTTTGAACTAATAAATTGTTGTCTTTTGATTTTTTGATAATAGGCTCCATTACCTTTTTCTTTTCTAAGACTGTCAACTTAGCAATAATTCTATTCTTTTCTAATGATTGTATTTCATCTAAAGATTGATAATTGCTTATTCTAGCATGTGGAGATCTATATACAATTCCATCTCGCATTTTGGCTTTTGAAGAATTAATTTTTATAGGAGATTTATATCTTGTTTTTATTAATTCTTTCATTACATTTTGATCTGTTGTTTCATCTATTGTCTTTATATCCTCAAGTATTTCATCTGGAATATTACCACTTTGTAGTACTTCATTTATTCTTTTTTCCACTTCAGCAAGCATATATTGTCCTGCATTATAGCTTTTTTCTCCAATTTCTTTTTTTGGAACTTTTATCATAACATATTTAGTACTAAACATATCTTCATATGTTCTTACAACATTGGCATTACTTGAAAGAGATATACAATTTGTTTGTAAACTATAGTGCATTTTTATATGTGAAAACATTTCTTCTAAAGAAACTTTACTTTTCTCAGAAAATACTGCCTTTTCTTCATTTCTTTCATTCCATCTTTCTCTATCTGTTCTTAATTTTGAAAGGTGTCTATTTTCATCAACTGAAATAATACCTTTTTCTAGATCTTCAATGTCTCCATCTTCTAAAACTCTAAAAAAGTAGTAATTATCTTCATCACTTATTACATTAAATTTCTCTATATCGAATACTTTATTCATAACAACCTCATCTTATTATCT
>CAZTBY010000129.1:0-2261 GCA_964612395.1 uncultured Clostridium sp.
TTCGTTCATTAAAACAAACCTCCTTTAAGAAATTTCTACGTTCACAGTATATATCGAATTTTAAAAAAAGTCAATGGTAGCTATAGATTTTATCAATAAACTTATGAAGAAAACTTTTCTAAAAAAACAAATTGCAAGTATTTTTGCAATTTGTTTTTTTTAGATTAAACTTCCATTATTATTGGTATTAACATTGGTTCTCTCTTTGTTTTTTTGTAAATATAATCTCCTAACTCTTCTCTTACTACTAGTTTTAGTGTTGCCCAATCTGTTATGTGTTTTTCTTCACATTTTGATAACTCTTCTCTTAGTAAGTGTTTTATTTCTTCCATTAAGTTTTCTGATTCTCTTACATATACAAATCCACGGCTTATTACATCTGGTCCTGAGATAATTTTTCCACTTCTTGAGTCCATTGTTATTACTACAACTATTAAACCATCTTGAGATAATTTTTGTCTATCTTTTAATACTATGTTCCCAACGTCTCCTACACCCAAACCATCTACTAATACTTTTCCTGATATTACATGTCCTGTAAATTTAGCTTCGTTTTCGTTTAATTCTAATACCTTTCCATTTTCTGTTAAGAATATATTTTCATGTGGTATTCCAAGCAATTTTGCTGTTTCAGCATGTGCTATTAACTGTCTGTATTCTCCATGAACGGGTATGAAGAATTTTGGTTTTACAAGTGTTAACATTAGTTTTTGTTCTTCTTGGCATGCATGTCCTGAAACGTGTATGTCTTGAAGTGCATTGTAAATAACTTCTGCACCTATTGCCATTAAATCATCTATAACCTTTGAAATGTATTTTTCATTTCCTGGTATTGGGTTTGCAGATATTATTATTAAGTCATTTGGTGTTATTTGAACCTTTCTATGTTCTCCTGATGCCATTCTTGTTAATGCAGACATTGGTTCCCCCTGGCTACCTGTTGTTATTATAACCAGACTATCATCTGGATATGATTTTATACTATCAATATCTATAAACACATGATCTGGCACTTTAATATACCCAAATTTTCTTGCAGTTTCTATCATGTTGCACATGCTTCTACCACATACTGCAACTTTTCTTTTATATTTTACTGCTGAATTTACAATTTGTTGAACCCTGTGCACGTTTGATGAGAATGTTGCTACAACAATTCTTTTTGTACAGTTTACAAATAGCTTGTCTAATATATCTCCAACTGTGCTTTCAGACATTGTGTATCCTTTTCTTTCGGCATTTGTACTATCAGACATAAGTGCTAAAACGCCTTTATTTCCAAGTGATGCAAGCCTTCCTAAGTCAATTATTTCCCCATCTATTGGTGTATAATCTATTTTAAAGTCTCCTGTGTGTACTATAGTTCCTACTGGTGTATGAATTGCAAGTGCACATGCATCTGGAATACTATGTGTTATTCTTATAAATTCAACTTTCATTGAACCTAAAGTAATTGTTTGACCTGGTCTTACTTCTTTTAGTCTTGTGCTTCTTAATAAATTGTGTTCTTCTAGTTTATTTGATATCAAACCTACTGTTAATTTTGTTGCATATATTGGCACATTTATTTGTTTTAATAAATATGGTATTCCACCTATATGGTCCTCATGTCCGTGTGTAATAACTAGTCCTCTAATTTTATCTTTGTTTTTTTCTAAGTATGTTATATCTGGTATAACTAAATCTACACCAAGCATGTCGTCCTCTGGGAAGCCAAGCCCACAGTCTACAATTATTATATCATCTTCATATTCAATAACTGTAATATTTTTTCCAATTTCTAATAAACCACCAAGTGGAATTATTTTTAAATTTGATTTTTTAAATACTCCTTTTTCCTCTCTTTTGTTTGTTTTTGCTTTTCTTCTTGTTTTCGTTTGTTTTGTAATCTCTTCCATTTTATTCTTTTTCTCCTCCTATTTTTTCTTTGATTTACCCGTATGCTCCTAAAAGCTCCTTTCTAAAAATTTATTTCCGTATCAAACACAATAGAACAAAAGTCTCTTTCTTGTTCTTCTTTTACATATTTTATTTTACCCGAATACTACTTTTATTAAACATCTATAAATAAATCTCAAATTGGCCTAAAACGGCACCACTTTTATTATTATACTACTTTTTTTTCTGGAAGTCAAATTTTAGAGTAAACAAAAAGACCCACCCTTTTTTTAGGTAAGTCTTTTTTGTTTTATTTTGCATAATCTACTGCTCTTGTTTCTCTTATTACATTTACTTTTATTTGTCCTGGATATTCCATTTCG
>CAZTBY010000130.1:0-2256 GCA_964612395.1 uncultured Clostridium sp.
CGTGTCCTGGTGTATCTAAGAATGTTATTTCCCTATCATTTATTTTAACTTTGTATGCACCTATTGCTTGTGTAATTCCTCCTGCTTCACCTTCTATAACATTTGTAGATCTTACTGCATCAAGTAAAGATGTTTTTCCATGGTCTACGTGACCCATAACTACTACTACTGGTGGTCTTGAAAGTAATTCTTCTGGACTATCTTCACTATCATCAAATAAGATATCTTCATCTGTTACAACTTCTTTTTTAGTTGCTGTAACTCCAAATTCCTGTGCTATAAGATATGCTGTATCGAAATCTATTTCATTATTTATTGTTGCCATTATTCCAAATCCAAATAATTGTTTAATTATTTCGCTACTTGTCTTTTTAAGCTCTGCACTTAAATCTTTTACAGAAATTGTTTCTGGTATTGTTATTTCTGTTAATTGAAATATTTTTTGTTTATTTCTTTCTTCTTGATTATTTACTTTCTTCTTATTTTTCTTTCCTCTAGCTGTTGTTAAATCATAGTAATCAAGCATTGTTCCTTCGTCTGATAAACCACGTTCTTGTTTTAAGTCTTTTAATTTATGTGAACTAAATTCATCATAGTTGTTTTTTCTATTCTTATTTTTCTTATTTCCTCTGTTGTCATCATATTTACTGTTATTTTTTTGCTTATCTATTGCTTTGTTTGCGTATTCTCTAACTGCTTCTTTTTCAATAACATCTGTAGCCATGATGTTTTTAATATTTTTCTCTATTCCTCTTTCATCTAAACTACGATTTGGTTTATTATTATATCCACCATTATTGTTTTTATTTCCAAAAGGTCTATTATTGTTGTTCCCTTGTCTATCTCTATTAAAGTTATTGTTTCTATTTCCAAAGTCTCTTCCATTATTATCTCTTTGTCTGAAACCATTGTTATTGTTGTTATTGAAATTATTATTTTTGCCAAAATTTCTTCCTTCTTGGTTATTGCTAAAAGGTCTTCTTTTATTATTATTGTTGTTGTAATTATTGTTATAATTTCTATTATCTCTATTATTATAATTTCTGTTTTGATTATCTCTGTTGTTATTAAAGTTCCTGTTTTGGTTGTTTTTGTTAAAGAAAGGTTTTTCTTGTTCTACAGGTGCTGCTGATTGTTTTGGTGTTTCTTGCTTTTGCTCTGCAACAAGTTCTTCATGCTTTTCTTCTGGTTCTACTGCTTCCTTTTTAGGTTCTTCTTTTTTACCAAATAATTCACTTACTGTTAAAGGTTTTGTTGGTTTGTTTCTATAAACTATGTTATAGTCTTTGTTTCTCTCACGTTCAACAAACCCAACATCTTTTCTACGATTTTCTTGCTTTTTATCTTTTTTTATTTTATCTTCACTATATTCTAGAATTACTTGTCTTCTAATTATTACTGGTTCTTCTTTAACTTCTTTTTTTGTTTTAGCTTCCTTATGTTTTTTTGGTTCTTCCTGTTTGCTATTTCCTTTAAAACTTTTTTCTATTCTTTCAGCTTCCTCTTCACTTACGCCACTTAAATGTGATGAAGCCTCTATTCCAAGTGCTTTTGCTTTTTCCAAAGCTTCTTTACTTGTTATTCCTATTTTTTTTGCTATTTCATGAATTTTTATTTTATTACCCATTAATATCACCCCCTATTTGATTTTTAGCTGTTAGTTTGATTTTTTTGTTCGTTACCAATAATTACACCCCTTATATCTTCATAAATTTTTTGGTCTATATTACTTTTTAGAACTTTTCCAATTCTATTTGTTTTAATAACCTTATTTAAGCATTCTATATTATTACAAATATATGCACCTCGTCCATCTAGCTTACCTGTTTTATCTACAAGAATTTCATTATTTTTATTTCTCACAATTCTTATTAACTCATATTTGCCTTTTTTTAAATTACATGCCATACATTTCCTTTGAAATGCTTGTTTCATTTTATTCATCATTTCCTTCTTCTACAGTTTTTTCTTCGTTTTTCTTGTTTTCTTCATATTCCATTAACTCTCTGAATTGTGTTTCGCTCTTTATATCTATCTTCCAATTTGTAAGTTTTACTGCTAGTCTCGCATTTTGTCCACCTTTTCCTATTGCTAATGATAACTCTTCATCTGGAACTATTACTTGTGCAAACTTTTCGTCTTCTTTAATATCTACTGCCATTACATGTGCTGGTAATAATGCTGCACATATAAATGTTGCTGGGTCTTCGCTCCATTCAATAACATCTATTTTTTCGCCATTCATTTCGTTTATTA
>CAZTBY010000131.1:0-2227 GCA_964612395.1 uncultured Clostridium sp.
TAGACCATTGAATTGTTTGATGGTTATTATCCTTTGCTGCTTGAAGAACTGTATTGTTATATTCTCCATAAGGTCCTCTGTACAAAGTGCTTGGCTTTCCTGTTATTTCCCTTATTAATTCTGAGCACTTGTTTATTTGTTCAACATTTTTATCATATTCCATATTATTTACATGTGGGTGATTGTATGAATGGTTGGCAAGCTCATGACCAGCACTATATATTTTTTTAGCTGCTTCCCTGTTTTTTTCTATCCAATCCCCTACCATGAAAAATGTAACCTCTACTTGATCTTTTTCTAGTACCTCTAAAATTTTATCAATATCATCTGCACTCCATGCACAATTTATAGTTAACGCAACTTTTGCCTCTTCCGTTTTTACCGAATAGATTGGAAGTTGCTTTTGAGTAGTTGAAGTTAGCATACTTGCATCTTCTGGTGTTTTTGCAAAAAATGATGTCATTAAAAACAAAGCAAATACTGTTGAACATGCCACCAAAAATGCCATGATTTTATCTTTTTTAAACACAAAAAACATACAAACCCCCTATACCTTTAAGCTATTTTAAATATATGCTTTAGATATAGAGGATATGCTTCATTTATGAACATTTTTCTTCATTTTTTAAGCTTCCTAGTTTTCTTAATTTTTCAATGCTTTTACAAACTCTTGTTATCATATCTCCAGTTGATGTTTCAAAAAGTTCCCCAAATTTTTCTTTTAAATCATCCTCTGTATCATTTGTATTATCATTTGATATTGCTCTTTTTTCTTCAATAATTTCATTGTGTTCACATTCATATATAAGTCTACCAAGATCTAAAATAGCATCTTTATATGGTTCTTGGTTTGCTTGCAAAAGCTCTTTATTATTGGTTAATAGTTCATTCAATTCTCTTTCATGTTTTTCTCTTTCTGCCTCTGTAAGGGCTCTTGTATTCAATAATGCTAGTTTATATGTAATATGTTGAACTAAGTCTCTTAAGTGGTTTATTTGCTCAAGAGGTAGCTTAATTGTATCGTTTTTCTTTACTGAATAATATGCTGCTTGTTCAGATATAAACCCTTGTTTTGAACATACTCTTATTTCAATTGGCACTGCTTTTTGATTAGGTATTAGTTTCTCTTTTGCTAAAACATTATATCCTAATGGTGGAACCCATTTTATATAAACTAGTGGAGAATATATGGTCTCTTCTGCGACAAAATCTACATAGTCTGCATCTGGCATAAGCTTTTTTATATACTCTACTATTGGGTAAATTTCCTCTTCTGTATTTGTTATAAATGTTATGCCTATGTAGTCATGTGCATTATCTAAGTTCTTTTTGTTAATTCTATATGTTCTAATTGCTGAAGCTGGATTTTTAATTCTTGCCCTATATTTAAATACATTACGTCTTTGGGCTTCCTTCTCCATTGTTTTTAAAAACTCTTGAACTTCCTTACTTTCATGTAACATATTAATAAAGTTTTCAATTTTTCTTTCTTCTTCATTTTCTGCAACAACATCTAAATTCATCTTTGTTTTCATCTTACAAATCCTCCTTAAATATATATTTTATGTTAATATCTAACATTATATTTTTGGCATGTCTTTTACTATGTCTAAATCATACAAATTTTGTTTCTCAATATCATTAATTATCTGATTTACAACAGCACTACTTCTAAATTCTTTTTCACTCATATTTTTTATTTTATCAATGCTTATCCATTTTGTTTCTAAAATTTCATCTTTATTGTAGTTATTTTCCTCATTTACTAAATCTGATAGGAAATGTATCATCACTATTTTAGAATTGACTGTATTTTTTAGTAAAACTGGAAATGCTTTTTTTAATGTTACCGTGCACCCAGTTTCTTCAAATGTTTCTCTCTTTGCACCTGCATATATAGTTTCATTTGGCTCAATATGTCCAGCAGGAAATGACCATTTTCCATAACATTTTTCTTTTGCTTCTTTTACCATTAGTATTTTGTTGTCTTTTAATATAATAGTTCCCACTATTGTCTCCATATTCTTCCACTCCTTTTTTATCTTTCTTCATCTTGTGTTTTTTCTAAAAACCTTTTTTCAGCAAATCTTTGCTCTCTGTTAAACTCTATTGGAAATAGCTTATCCTTTACTATCATTCCTTGCACACCAAAGGATTTAAGTCCTTCTTGTTTTAAAACTTCTTCCTTATAATATAATGGCATTACAATCTCTTCCAACAGCATGTC
>CAZTBY010000132.1:0-2192 GCA_964612395.1 uncultured Clostridium sp.
TAATTTCACCAGCTAATTTTTCAGCCATTGTTTTTTCATGTCTGTTTCTAGCATAGTTTACTAACCATCTTAAGCCTAAAGTCTGTCTTCTTTCTGCTCTAATTTCGATTGGAACTTGGTATGTTGCTCCACCTACTCTTCTTGCTTTAACCTCAAGAACTGGCATTATATTGTTAAGAGCTGTTTCAAATACTTCTAATGCATCTTTGTTTTCTTTTTCTTTAACTATATCGAATGCATCATAAACTATTTTTTGAGCAACTGTTTTCTTACCATCTAACATAATATTGTTTATTAGTTTTGTAACTATTTTGCTATTATATATTGGATCTGGTAAAACATCTCTTTTTGCTATAAATCCTCTTCTTGGCACCTTTCTTCACTCCTTTTTATTAAAATTTCAGATATTTTACATAAAATATCAAAGTTACTCTGAAAGTTTTTCTTTCAGTCAGTGCTAACTATATCTATATAAATTTATTACACATTTTCATTAACACTTATTTCCTTAAATCCTATTTCTTAGGACGTTTTGCACCATACTTAGATCTAGCTTGCATTCTGTCTTTAACGCCTGCTGTATCTAATGTACCTCTGATAATATGGTATCTAACACCTGGGATATCTTTAACCCTTCCACCTCTTATCAAAACAACACTGTGTTCTTGTAAGTTGTGACCTACACCTGGAATATATGATGTTACTTCATATCCGTTTGATAGTCTAACTCTTGCAACTTTTCTTAAAGCTGAGTTTGGTTTCTTAGGTGTAACTGTTTTAACTACTGTACATACTCCTCTTTTTTGTGGTGATCTTGCATTTGTTTGTCTATTTAATTTAGAGTTAAAACCTTTTTGTAATGCTGGAGCTGTTGATTTTGTAGTTGATGTTTTTCTACCTTTTCTTACTAATTGATTTATTGTTGGCACTTTCTTTTTCACCTCCTGAAAATAAACATTAACGTTATATATTATACCACCTATGTGTTGGAAACGTCAACACTTTTTGTTAAATTTTTCAAAAAACAAGAGCCGATAAAATAGCTCTTGCTTCTTTATTTATTATAATATTAACATTGCATCTCCAAAACTGAAAAATCTGTATTTTTCCTTAACAGCTTTGTTATATGCTTCCATTATGAATTCTTTTGTTGCTAAGCTTGAAACTAGCATTATTAGTGTGGATTCTGGTAAATGGAAATTAGTTATTAGGCAATCTATACATTTAAATTTGTAACCTGGATATATAAATATGCTTGTATCTCCTTCTGTTGGCTCAACTTCTCCGTTATCATTTGCAATAGATTCAAGTACTCTACAAGATGTTGTACCAACTGCTATTATTCTATGTCCTTCTCTTTTTGCTTTATTTATCTTGTCTACATCCTCTTGCTTTATGTAATAATGTTCGGAATGCATATGGTGTTCTTCTATATTTTCTACCTTTACTGGTCTAAATGTTCCTATTCCAACATGTAATGTTACATTTGCAATTTCTACACCTTTTTCTTTTATTTTTTTTAAAAGTTCTTCTGTGAAGTGTAGTCCTGCTGTTGGTGCTGCTGCTGAGCCATCATACTTTGCATATACAGTTTGATATCTATCTTTATCTTTTAGTCTTTCTGTTATGTATGGTGGCAGCGGCATTAAACCAATTTTGTCTAGTATTTCATTAAAAATTCCTTCATATTCAAAATGAACTAATCTATCTCCATTTTCCATCACTTTTAAAATTTCTGCATGTAATAAGCCATCTCCGAAATCAACTTTTACGCCTTCTCTTAGTTTTTTCCCTGGTCTTACCATAACTTCCCAATTATCGTTTTCTAATTGTTTTAATAGTAAAAACTCGACTAGCTTTTCAGAAGTTTTACCTACAATTTTTCCATATAGTCTTGCTGGTATTACTTTTGTGTTATTTCTTACTAGGCAATCACCTGGTTCTAAATAATCTATTATATTTTTAAATGTTTTATTTTCAATTTGTTTTGTATCTCTATGTAACACCATAAGTCTAGATTCATCTCGTTTTTTAATCGGATGTTGTGCTATTAATTCTTTTGGTAAGTCATAATAAAAATCTGATACTTTCATTTTGTTTCCCTTCTTTTATGTATTATATGTATTATTTTTTTGTTTTATTGCATCAAATACAGTTAGTATATCTTCAAAAAAGTTTTGTGGTTCTTTATT
>CAZTBY010000133.1:0-2164 GCA_964612395.1 uncultured Clostridium sp.
TGTTTACTTTTTTATTATAACATATTTTACAGTAATTAGTAAACATAATTTATCATTTTTTTACATTTTCTGTGATCTTTGTTTCTTCTATGTTTTCGTCTTTTTCTATCTGAAGTCTTTTTTCTTTTAATTTAATATTATCTTTAGCTATTGTTAATAGTAGTTTTATTCTATTTACTTGGTTACTTTGGCTTGCTCCTGGGTCATAATCTATTGGTGCAATATTTGCTTCTGGAAATTTATTTCTTATTGTTTTTATAACACCTTTACCTACAACATGGTTTGGCAAACATGCAAATGGTTGCAAACATACTATATTTTGAATTCCATGTTCCATAAATTCAAGCATTTCAGCTGTAAGTATCCAGCCTTCTCCCGTTTGATTTCCTGTTGATAAGATATCTTCTACCTTTTCTGCAAGTTCTTCTATATTACATGGTGGTAAATATCCTTTGTTTGATTTTTTAAGTGCTTTTTTATAGTCCTTTTCAATGCTATTTACAATGTTTAATGCTACTTTATATATTCTTGCATTCATTCTTCCGCTTCCAAGTAGCTTTGCCTTTATAATGCTATTCATTATTACATATTTTACAAATCCCATCAAGTCTGGCATTACAACTTCTGCATCCTCTTTTTCTAAAAGATCTGTACAATAATTATTACCAAATGGATGATATTTGATTAAAATTTCTCCAACTATTCCAACCTTTGGTTTTTCTTTTGAGGTATCTAATTCAATTTTTTCAAAATCATTTACCATCTCATATAATGTTTTGTTAAATTCATTCATTGTTGCTTCTACTGATAGTTTTTTACATTTTTCTAGCCATGAATAATACAGCTTTTCGGTTTCACCTTTATTTACTTCATATGCTCTGTTTTTATGTAATAGTTTTTGCAATAAATCTCCATAAATTGTTGCTTTTATTAGCTTTTTTACTAAGGAAAGTGTTATCTTAAAGCCTGAATTTTTCTCCATTCCCACAAAGTTGAATGATATTACTGGAATATTTGGATAGCCTGCATCTTTTAAAGCTTTGCGAATAAAGCCTATATAGTTTGTTGCTCTACAGCCACCACCTGTTTGAGACATCATTAAAGCTAATTTATTTGTATCATATTCTCCACTTTCTACTTCTTCCATTAATTGACCTATAGTTAATATTGATGGATAACATGCATCATTATTTACATATTTCAAACCAGTCTCAACTGTATGTCCGAGTGCAATCTCTTAAAAGTTTTACTTTATATCCTTCAGATTTTAAAACAGCTTCAAACATTTCAAAGTGTACTGGAGACATTTGTGGTACAAGTATTGTATAGTCATTTTTCATCTCTTTTGTAAATTCCACTTTATGAATTTCGTAATCTCCGTGAGCATTTTCCATGTACTGTTTTTCTTTTATTCATACTTGCAATTAGTGAACGGATTCTAATTCTTATAGCTCCTAGGTTATTTACTTCATCTATTTTTATTAATGTGTACATCTTACCAAAACTTGAAAGAATTTCTTCAACCTGGTCTGTTGTTACTGCATCTACACCACAACCAAAAGAATTTAACTGTACTAGTTCTAAGTTATTATTTCTTCCAACAACATCAGCTGCTCTATATAACCTTGAGTGGAATACCCATTGGTCAACAACTCTTATAGGTCTTTCTATTGTTGATAAATGTGCAATACTATCTTCCGATAAAACACATAGTCCAAGAGATGTTATCATAGTATCTATGCCATGGTTTATTTCCGGATCTATATGGTATGGTCTACCTGCTAGAACTATTCCCTTTAGATTATTTTCCTTAATATATTTTATTGTTTCTTCGCCTTTTTGTCTTATATCTGCTTTATATCTTTGATATTCCTCTTCTGCTTTTTGAACCGCTTCTTTTAGTTCTTTTTTTGTAAAACCATATTCCTTAAATTCTTCTAACTCATAAAATCTTTTTACCAATCCTTGTTTATCAAATGGTAAGAACGGATTGATAAATTTTATACCTTGAGTATTTAATTCTTCTACATTGTTTTTCAGTACTTCTGAATATGATATAACTATTGGGCAGTTATACTTGTTATTTGCTTCTTTATCTTCTTGTCTTGAATACATCATGCATGGATAAAATATTGTTTTTATTCCTTGATTTATTAAACTTACA
>CAZTBY010000134.1:0-2149 GCA_964612395.1 uncultured Clostridium sp.
TATATATTGTATTGATTGCAAAACTAAAAATACTATCAAATAATGAAATTTTCATGTTGCCATATGGAAATAAAATTAAAAAAAATAAAAAAGCTAAAACACAGTAAAATAGCAATTTTCAGGACTTACAAAAGCTGAAAGCATTGAAAACAAAAGAAAAATTACAAAAACATCAACCAAAAAAAGGAGGATTTTAGCTAAATATGGCGAATTATCTAATTAGTAGATGTGATTTCTACATCAATACAAACTTTATAGGAGGTAGTTTTAAATGAACAAAGCTGAATTAATCGCAGCAATAGCTGCAAAAACAGGAGATACTAAAAAAGGAGCAGAAACATCTGTAAACGCATTCGTAGATGTAGTAACAGAAGCATTAACAGATGGAGATAAAGTTCAACTAGTTGGATTTGGTTCTTTTGAAGTAAGAAAAAGAGCAGCTAGAAAAGGAAGAAATCCACAAACCAAGGAAGAGATCAAAATACCTGCATCAAAAGCTCCAGTATTCAAAGCTGGTAAAGCTCTTAAAGATTTAGTAAACAAAAAATAAGGTTTATATAAATTAAGAAAGCGACCTAGAATTAAGGTCGCTTTTTCAACAACTAAAAAAGGAGAAAACATATGAAACAGTTTTTTTCAATGAAGAATATTGTCATATATTTGATCTTAATAAATTTGATTACATTTTTGGCAATGTACATAGATAAAAGAAAAGCAAAAAAAGGTAAAAGAAGAATTTCAGAAAAAACATTATTTATACTTGTAGGGCTAGGTGGAGGAATAGGAGGAATTTTTGGAATGTACCTATTTAGACATAAAACAAAGAAAACAAGATTTGTAATAGGCTTCCCAACTATACTAATATTTGAAATTTTAGTAGTTGTAGCAATACTTATAGCCAACAAATAGCAAACAAAATTGCTGTACACATAAAATGAAAAAATAAAAAAACAAACAGACAAAGGAATATTAAAAGACAAAAAACGACAAAAACAGAATGCTACAACACGAGTTATTCACAGAGTTATCCACAGTATCCACAGACAAAAATAAAATAGACACAAGGCAACATAAAACAAAAAGCAAAAAAACTAATAGTAAAATATATAAAAACTATTGATAATACGAAGAAAATAGTATAAAATATATGTCGTTGATGAAAGGAAAGTGAAGTAACGATGGAAAAATCAATGGATAAGATTGTTAATTTATGTAAGAGTAGAGGATATATATACCCAGGGTCTGAGATTTATGGAGGACTTGCAAATTCTTGGGATTACGGTCCTTTGGGAGTAGAGTTTAAGAATAATGTTAAAAGAGTGTGGATGAAGAAATTTATTCAAGAAAATAAATATAATGTTGGGTTAGATTCTGCAATATTAATGAACCCAGAGACTTGGGTTGCTTCAGGACATGTTGGGGGATTTAGCGATCCTCTTATAGACTGTAAAGAGTGCAAAACAAGACATAGAGCAGATAAATTAATAGAAGACTGGCTAAAAGAAAACAACAAAGAAGAGGTTGTAGATGGTTGGTCAGATGAAAAAATGGTAGACTTTATACATGATAATAATATTAAATGCCCAGATTGTGGTGCAAGTAATTTTACGCCAATTAGAAAATTCAACTTAATGTTTAAAACATTCCAAGGAGTAACAGAAGATACAAAATCCGAATTGTATTTAAGACCAGAAACAGCACAAGGAATATTTGTAAACTTTAAAAATGTATTAAGAACAACAAGAAGAAAACTTCCAATGGGAATTGGTCAAGTAGGTAAATCATTTAGAAATGAAATAACACCAGGAAACTTCTTATTTAGAATTCGTGAATTTGAACAAATGGAATTAGAATTTTTCTGCAAACCAGGAACAGATATGGAATGGTTTAAATATTGGAGGGCATTCTGTAAAGACTGGCTTTTAAGCCTAGGGATAAAAGAAGAAAGCTTACGATTAAGAGATCATTCACCACAAGAATTATGTTTCTACAGTAAGGGAACAACAGATATAGAATTTAAATTCCCATTTGGTTGGGGAGAATTATGGGGAATAGCAGATAGAACAGACTATGACCTAAAACAACACATGGAACATTCAAAAGAAGACTTTACATATTTAGACCAAGAAACAGGAGAAAAATTTGTTCC
>CAZTBY010000135.1:0-2124 GCA_964612395.1 uncultured Clostridium sp.
AAGCTGGAAAAGCAACACCAGCACCACCAGTAGGACCAGCATTAGGTTCAACAGGTATAAACATTATGCAATTCACAAAGGAATTCAATGAAAAAACAGCAAATCAACCAGGTATGATAATTCCAGTTGTTATAACAGTATATTCAGACAAATCATTTACTTTTATAACAAAAGTACCACCAGTTGCTGTATTAATTAAAAAAGCAATTAAAATTGAAAAAGGTTCTGGAAAACCAAACAAGGAAAAAGTTGCAACAATTACAAGTGAACAAGTAAAAGCTATAGCAGAACAAAAAATGGAAGACTTAAATGCTGCATCTGTGGAGGCTGCTATGAGAATGGTAGCTGGCACAGCTCGTTCAATGGGTGTTGTAGTTAAAGACTAAGATATATAGTAAAGTATATATAAATAATTTGGGAGGAGAAATCCGTTAAAACCAAAAGGAGGATAATATGAAAAAAGGAAAATTATATCAAGATAGTGTAAAGCTAATTGATAAAAGCAAAAATTATGATGCTAAAGAGGCTATTGAGGTATTAACCAATATGCCTAAAAGAAAATTTGATGAAACACTAGAATTACATGTAAAATTAGGTGTAGATTCTAAACAAGCTGACCAACAAGTCAGAGGAACAGTAGTTCTTCCAAATGGAACAGGTAAAACTCAAAAGGTTTTAGTATTTGCAAAAGGTGATAAAGCTAAAGAAGCTGAAGCAGCTGGAGCAGATTTCGTTGGAGCTGAAGAATTAGTTCCAAAAATCGAAAAAGAAAACTGGTTCGATTATGATGTAATCGTTGCAACACCAGATATGATGGGGGTTATAGGAAGATTAGGTAAAATATTAGGACCTAAAGGATTAATGCCAAACCCAAAATCTGGAACAGTTACAATGGATGTGACAAAAGCAATAAACGAAATTAAATCTGGTAAAGTTGAATATAGATTAGATAAATCTAACATAATTCACTTAGGATTTGGTAAAGTATCTTTTGGTGCAGACAAATTATTCGAAAACTATGAAACAGTTATGGATGCTATAATAAAAGCAAAACCAGCAGCAGCAAAGGGACAATACATTAAGAGTGTTGCAATTACTACAACAATGGGACCAAGCATTTACGTTGGTTAATTAAAATAAACATCGCCAAAGACAGTAGGCATTAAAATAAGTCCTACCGAGGTAAATTTTAGAGATATAAAACTCTTATTTGCCTTGAAAATTTGGCATTCAAGAGTTTTTAATTTTAATCTATATAAAATGTGGAGGTGAAAATAAAAAATGGCAAGCGAAAAAATTCTAAACCAAAAGAAAAAAGAAGTTGAAGAATTAGCTGAAAAAATCAAAAAAGCTAAATTAGTTCTTTTAACAGATTATAAAGGAATTAATGTTGAAGATGTAACAAAATTAAGAGCATCTTTAAGAACAACAGATACAGAATACAAAGTTATAAAAAATAATATAACAAGAAGAGCACTTGAAGCATGTGAAATTACAGGTCTAGAAGATCAATTATTAGGAACAACAGCAGTTATTATGGGATACGAAGATTACTTAGAACCATTAAAGGCAATCTATAATTATTCTAAAGATAACGAATTCTACAAAATAAAAGGTGGAATTATCGAAGGCAAAGTAGTTCCAGTAGAAGAATTAATCACATTAGCAAAACTTCCATCAAGAGAAACATTAATAGCACAACTTGCTGGTGCATTACTTGGAAATATTTCAAAACTTGCAGTTGCACTTAATGAAGTTGCTAAGCAAAAAGAAAGTGCAAATGCTTAAAACAAATAGGGTTGTGACCAACACAGAATTTTAAAAAAATTATTAAAAAAGGAGAGATTTTAAAATGGCAGACATTGCAAAATTATTAGAAGAAATAGATAGTTTAACAGTTATCGAACTATCAGAATTAGTAAAAGGAATAGAAGAAAAATATGGAGTATCAGCACAAGCAGTAGCAGCACCAGTAGCTGGTGGAGCAGCAGTAGCAGCTGAAGAAAAATCTTCATTTAATGTAGTATTAAAAGAAGTAGGGGCTAACAAAATAGCAGTTATAAAAGTTGTTAGAGATGCTACAGGTTTAGGACTAAAAGAAGCTAAAGATTTAGTTGATGGAGC
>CAZTBY010000136.1:0-2096 GCA_964612395.1 uncultured Clostridium sp.
ATAAGAAAAGAAAATATGATACTTAAAAACCTCAAAAAAATTTGAGGTTTTTATAGTATGCCAGGCATGGCATAAGTCTTGGTGGTGCAAGTCCACTATGGGGGCGTTCATCTTAACCGCCAACCATTAGCCAAACATCAAGGGTGTCTATCGTGAGATAGAATCTGAAAGAAGATGAAGGCAAAGTTTCGGTCCGAGGAATACGAACCACAAGTGAGGCAGGATTTAGTTGGGAGAGTGTGCTATACAACACAAAGCCCTATAGAGTTAAGAAATACTAAGTAATGTATATGTGGCGGATATATGAAATGAAGGACTTATGACCTTATCCTGGGAGATCTCACACAGGTCTCACTAGCCTAGTTAATAACGAAGTGTGAGAAGTCAGCAGAACCCATAGTAGTAAAGAAGTCTTTGTAATGAAGATGGAGCGAAGGGGTGAATCAAATTGAAGTGTTTTACTTTGATTCAAATGTGATGATAACTTTCAGAATTGCCTGTGCTGATTTAATTATCTTAGGGCATAGAGTTATCACAAGCAAATGTAGAAAGGAAACAGAAGTAATGTCGAAGCTTTTAGAAGAGATTTTATCTGATGACAACATCGCCTTAGCTATTAAACAAGTTAAAGCAAATAAGGGAAGTCCTGGTGTAGATAAAATGAACACTAATGAGGTTGAAGACTACTTTAAAGAAAATGGTGAAGTTATTAAATCTAAGATTAGATGTAGAAAATACAAACCGCTTCCTGTTAAAAGAGTTGAAATCCCCAAAGGTGATGGTAGTTTTAGACCATTAGGTATTCCATCAGTAAAAGATAGAGTCTTACAACAGGCAATAACTCAAGTTATAAGCCCAAGGTGCGAAGAAGTATTCTCAGATTATTCTTATGGTTTTAGACCAAACAGAAGATGTGAAAATGCGGTTATTAAAGCACTTGAATACTTTAATGATGGTTATGACTGGTTAGTTGATTTAGACTTATCTAAATTCTTTGATAATGTTAATCAAGATATTTTAATGATACTAGTGCATGAAATTATTAAAGATGGTGATACTGAGTCATTAATAAGAAAATTTCTTCAAAGTGGTGTTAATATTGGTGGTACCATTAGCCCAACTGATAAAGGAACACCACAAGGCGGCAATCTTTCACCATTATTAGCCAATATCTATTTAAATGAATTTGATAAAGAATTGGAGAATAGAGGTCTAAGATTTACTAGATATGCTGATGATGTTCTTATATGTGTTAAATCAGAAGTAGCCGCTAATAGAGTTATGACATCAGTAACTAATTGGTTAAAGAAGAAGTTAAGGGTAGAAGTAAATGCCACAAAAACAAAAGTCGCTAGACCTAATGACATCAAGTATTTAGGATTTGGATTTTACTTAAAAGATTTAAAATGGAGGCCTAAACCTCATATTAAATCGATTGAGAAGTTCAAAAAGAAACTACATGATGAAACCATTAGAAGTGTATCCACATCTATTGCTTATAAGATAAGTAGATTAAATCCGATTATTAGAGGTTGGATAAACTACTTTAAGATATGCGATATGAAATCGTGGATGAAAAACATTGATGGATACCTAAGAACTAGACTTAGAATGTGTATCTGGAAACAATGGAAACTTCCAAGAAATAGAGTAAAGCAACTAAGAAAATGTGGGCTTCCAAAGTGGCAAGCAAAAGCATATGGCAATACTAGAAAATCCTACGCTAGAGTTGCCCATTCAGGTTTTCTAATTCATGCCTTACCCAAAGCAATATTTGATAAAGCAAATCTTGTATCACTTCTAGATTATTATCAATTAGTACACAACTTTTAAGTAGATTTGAAACCGCCGTATACGGAACCGTACGTACGGTGGTGTGAGAGGTCGGAACAAAAATAAAGGAAGAACCTTTATTTAGTTCCTCCTACTCGATATGTTATTACTATATTATTGATTGTATTTTTTACAACACCTAAGTAAACATAGTTTTGCTTATAGTCATTAAAGTCAAATCTTCACATTAGGATTTAGATACTGTCCGTGCTTCTTTGTTTTATTACCATACTGTATAGCAAATTTAGGACAGCGATGAAGAC
>CAZTBY010000137.1:0-2052 GCA_964612395.1 uncultured Clostridium sp.
CATTTACTGTAAAAATGAAATCACCTTGCACTGAACTATTTACTGCTTTAAAGCCTTTTCCTCTAATTGCAAATTTTGTACCACTTTGTGTACCTTCTGGTATTCTATAGGTTTCTTCTGTTCCATCTACCATAGGAATTTTTAAATCTGCTCCTAAAATTGCCTGTGTGAATGTAATTGGCACTTCACATAGTACAGTATTTCCTTGCCTTTTAAATATTCTATGGTTTCTTACTGTAACTACTATGTATAAGTCTCCTCTTGGTCCACCTTTTATGCCAGATTCTCCTTCTCCTTTTAAGGCTATAATTTGGTCATTATCTATACCTGCTGGAACAGAAACTTGAATTTTTACTGTTTTACGAATAGTGCCTTTTCCTCTACATTCTGGACATTTTTCCTCTATTTTAGTACCTTCTCCACCACATTCTGGACATGTTTTTGTTGTTTGCATTTGTCCTAAAATTGTAGATACTGTTTGTGTAACCTTTCCTTTTCCGTGGCAAGCTTCACAGGTTGTAACCTTTGTACCGAGTTTTGCTTTGTTTCCATGGCATGTAGGGCATTCTTCATCCCTTACAATAGTAACTTCTTTTTTTATTCCTGAAAAAGCTTCTTCGAATGTGATATCTAGGCTATATCTTAAATCTCTACCCTTCTTTGGTCCTGAAGCTCTTTGTCTTGAACTAGATGTTCTTGAACCAAAACCAGAACCTCCTCCAAATATGTTTGAGAAAATATCGCCTAAATCTCCAAAATCACTAAAGCCATCAAAACCGCTAAAACCATTGAAACCAGAACTTGTGTATGAATAATATCCACCACCTGGTCCTCCTGCACCACCGCCAAAGCCTTGTGGTCCATCTGGTCCAAATTGATCATACATTCTTCTTTTTTGTGGGTCTGATAAAGTTTCATAAGCTTCTGAAACTTCTTTAAACTTTTCCTCAGCCTCTTTTTTATTATCTGGATTTGCATCTGGATGATATTTTTTTGCAAGTTTTCTGTATGCTTTTTTTAGTTCTTCATCGCTTACATTTTTATCAATACCCAAAACCTCATAATAGTCTCTTTTATTTGCCATTTTATCAATTACTCCTTTTTTTGTAAATTATATCTATATTATAACTAATAATACACATATAATTTGCAAAGTATTATGTGGAACGGCTTTTAATAGCCGTTCCATACAAGTCTTATTTATTCTCGTTGTTTCCGTCGTCTTCTACTTTATAATCTGCATCATATACTGTTCCATTGTTTTCACCGTTTTCTGCATTTTCTTCTGTTCCTTCAGTAGCTCCTGTTGCGGCTCCATTTTGTGCATTTGCTTTGTATAGTTGCTCAGATATTTGGTAAAAAGCTTGTGTTAATTTTTCTGTTGCATCTTTTATTGTTTCTGTGTTATTTGTTTCTAATGCTTTTTTAACATTTTCAATTTCTGTTTCAACTTTAGCTTTTTCTTCACCACTTATTTTGTCTCCTAATTCATCAAGTGTTTTTTGGCTACTGTATACTAAACTTTCCGCATTATTTTTTACTTCAACTTCTTCTTTTCTCTTCTTGTCTTCTGCTGCATGTGCTTCTGCATCTTTAACAGCTTTATCAATATCTTCTTCGGATAAGTTTGAACTTGCTGTTATTGAAACATTTTGCTCATTTCCTGTCGCCATATCTTTTGCAGATACGTGTACTATACCATTTGCATCAATATCGAATGTTACTTCAATTTGTGGTATTCCTCTTGGTGCTGGTGGTATTCCTGTTAATTGAAATCTTCCTAATGTTTTATTATATGCAGCCATTTCACGTTCACCTTGTAATACATGAACTTCAACGCTTGTTTGACCATCTGCTGCTGTTGAGAACACTTGTGATTTTTTAGTTGGTATTGTTGTGTTTCTTTCAATTAATTTTGTGAATACTCCTCCATATGTTTCAATACCTAATGATAGTGGTGTTACATCTAGTAATACTAAGTCTTTAACATCTCCTGATAAAACACCACCTTGAATTGCTGCACCAATAGCAACACACTCATCAGGGTTTATA
>CAZTBY010000138.1:0-2015 GCA_964612395.1 uncultured Clostridium sp.
CCAGATGAAATTTCAAGTATTAAATAACGTGGTCTAATTTTATTTTTACAGTATCTACACTTTCCACCTAAAAATATGTAGCTAAGTATAGGTATAAGGTCTAAAAAATTTAATCTATGATTACAGTTAGGACAATATGACCTTTTGTGTGTTATATCTTGTTTTATAGGAATTCTATAAACTGCTAAAGTATAGAAACTTCCAAGTGTTGCACCTATTGCAAACATAAACATGTAAAGTATTGTATTCAATTTTTTCTCCTTTTATTGAAGTAGGCATATACATATCTAATGCATATGCCTAAGTATATTTAGCTGAAATTATGGTGTTATGCCAGCTTCGTCAAGATAGTAATTTAAGTCATGTTGCTCTCCATTTACCTCTACTATATTACCTTCACCATAGTTTTCTTCCTCTTTAGCTTTTTCTTTGTATTGTTCTGTTGCTTTCTCTGCTGCTCCTAATACGTTAGAATTGATAACAATGCCAACTACTACAGCTACTAATATTAACATAACAATGATTGTTATAATTAATGCAACTAATGTAATACCTTTTTGATTCTTCATTTGTTTTCACCCCCTCTTTTTACGCGTATTTTTTGTATATATTTACTTTAATAAATATTACCTAAAACTATTTAACTGTATTCTTTATAAAGTTTCCTCCTGATGTGTTTTGTGAACTAGAACCTGTTGTATTAGAATCTGAGCTTGTGTTTGTACCTGTTTCTGTTGATGTTTCATCAATTTTATCAAAAGGGTTTGGTCTTCCTTTTACATAATCATTATTTTTTTCATGAACTTTTAAATCATCACTCGTTACTTTGTATACTTTTACAATATTTTGGCTTTCAGCTGCTTGTATAGTTTCTTCTAATTCTTCTTGCATATCTTGCGGTAAGGTATATTCTGCTACTTGTGTTGGTATCTTTTTAGTAGCTGGTCTATATTCATAAAATAGTATACCTAATACTAATAATATTGTTACCACTAATAATAGTATTATAAATATTTCTTTAATTATAGATTTAACCATATGCTTGTTCTCTCCTTAATTAAATTCTATTTCTACTCCTTCAATTTTAAATGTTGCTGTTAATTTATCAACTTTTACTGAAGTAGTAGTTGTTGTTGTGTTATCTGAATTTTTATTTGCATCTGTTGTTGTTTTGTTTGTTGTTTCACTTGACTCTGATGTTGTTGTAGTTGTTGTTACTCCTGGTAACAATTTAAAGTTCAATATTTTAAATCCTAATGTATCATCTTTTTCTATATCATATATGAAGTCCGTAATCCCTATATATTCACCAACCACTGTAATACTTAAGTCATAAAGTCCTGTTGATGATGTATCCAATACCTCAAGCTTAAGTTCTACATTTTCAGTTTTTGCATAATTTTCTAAGGTTATCCACAATCTTTCAATTTTATAACTCTTAATATTTACTACATTTAGATTTACATCTTGTGAAACATATGACATTTTGCTTTCATACTTTTCTTTTGTAACTTCTAGTTTTTCCATCGCACTATCCAATTTACTAACCTTCTCTGGATATTCTTGATTATTTAATTGTTTTGCAGTATTAATTTTTTCATTCAAATTAGAATCAAGTTGTTTAATGTCATTAATATTACTACTTTTCCAACTTGCAATTGTAATATTTTTAAATATTACAAAGTATGTTAGTATCATAAATAAAATAACAACAATTGATATTAAAAACTTTTTCATTTTTACTCCTTTTTAGTATGGTAATTTTCCTGTGATTGTAATATTAATTAAATCTCCTTGTTTTACACCTTTAGTTGATACAATATCTGTTAATATTCCTTCTTCTTCAAGTGCCGCTTTAAAATATCCTAATTGGTCATATTTTTCTGCTTGCGCTGTTATTACTATATCTTTTCCTGATTGGTTTTCAATAGATAGTAATTGCACTCCAACAGGAATAGCATACATAATTTTATTTAATAGATTTGCTATTGCATTTTTGCTTGAATATTCTTCAC
>CAZTBY010000139.1:0-2010 GCA_964612395.1 uncultured Clostridium sp.
AACAATATATTTAAAATTAAATTTACTTTTTTCAAGTAAATTTCTATAAAATAAACCCTACTTTGACAGTTGCACTATTAAAATCTTCTCTAGGCATTGAAAAATCTAGTTTTTTTATCATTTTATACTTGCGTGTGTTATCGTGTGTATGATATTATGTAAATAGTTAGAAGGTATAAAATGAGATTACATATTAGAACAATTAACAATTATTCTTATTATTCAATTATTAAAGACTATACTAATAGAGATGGTAAAAGAACGACTAAAATCTTCGAAAAATTGGGTAATCAAAAACAAATTGAAGAAAGATTTGGTAAAATTAATACAATTGAAAAAATTAAAGAATATATTAATGAATTAAATTCAAAAGACAAAAAAGAATTAATAAAATTAGAACTTAATTCTACTAAAAGAATTAATAAGGAAATTAGAAATTTTAATGTCGGATATTTATTTTTAAAAAATATATATAACAAATTAAAAATAAATGATATTTGTAAAACAATTCAAGGTAAATACAAATTTCAGTTTGATTTGAATGAAATATTGTCTTATTTAGTTTATGCTAGAATTATTTATCCATCTTCTAAATTAGAAACTTTTAAACAATGCCAAAATTTTATTGAACAACCAAAGTTTAAACTTCATGATGAATATAGAGCATTAAGTTATATTGCCAAGAACATGGATTTTATTCAAGAACAATTATTTAATAATAGTAAGGACATTGTTAAAAGAAACTCAAGAGTTATTTACTATGACTGTACTAATTATTTTTTTGAAATAGATTTAGATGATGATTTTAAAAAATATGGTGTTAATAAACAACATCAGCCAAAACCACAGGTTGGTATGGGATTATTTATGGATGGTGATGGATTGCCTCTTTCTTATAATATATATCCAGGCAATCAAAATGAACAAAAAACTTTAATACCAGAAGAAACTAAAATTATCGATAATTTTAAATTAGATGATACTAAAGTGATTTTATGTACCGATGCTGGGCTTGCTTCTGATGAAATTAAAAAATACAATATTAAAGATAACCGTGGTTTTGTTATTACTCAATCTTTAAAAAAATTAAAAGATGAATATAAAAATCAAGTGTTTGAAAATACCGGTTGGAGAATTTCAAATGACTTAAAAAATATTTACAACTTAGAAAATATAATGAGTAATGAATCTTTAAAAGAAAAATACTACAATACTTTATTTTACAAAATTATTCCAACTGAAACTAAATCAGTTAAACAAGATTTAATTGTTACCTTTTCTTTTAAATATTTTGATTACAATAGAAATATAAGAAATAATCAAATTGAAAGAGCTAAAAAAAGCATCGAGACTAATAATGTTACTAGAAAAGGCAAAAGTCAAAATGATTATAGAAGATTTATTGATAGTATTAATTCAACTGATAATGGAGAAGTTGCCGATAATACATCTTATTCTATTAATGAAGATGTGATTAAAGATGAAGAACAATATGATGGATATTATGCATTAACTACTAACCTAATTGGGGATATCGAACAAATATTAAAAATAGTTAAAGGCAGATGGGAAATTGAAGAATCATTTAGAATTATGAAATCCGACTTTTTAGCTAGACCAGTTAACCTATCTAGAGAAGATCGTATTAAAGCTCATTTTATGACTTGCTTCATTTCATTGTTTATTTATAGATTATTAGAAAAGAAATTAGATTATAAATTTACTACAAAAGAAATACTTGATACTTTGAAAAATATGAATATAACTGAATTAAAAGGAAATGGTTATATTCCATCATACCAAAGAACAGAAATAACGGATTTACTACATGATAAATTTAATTTTAATACAGACACAGAAATAATAACTTATAAAAAAATCAAAAAAATTTTAAATACAATTTCAAATTGAAAAACGTACGCACTTTTTTGAACAAATAAAAAACTCTCTAAATCCCCATAAAATGGGGCTTAGGGAGTTTTTGCACTCTTACAACTGTCAAATTCAGGA
>CAZTBY010000140.1:0-2000 GCA_964612395.1 uncultured Clostridium sp.
ACAAATGATGTAGATACATTATCAGAAATGATATCTCAAAGTTTACCACAATTTATATCATCAGCAACATCAGTTATAGCAGTACTTATTGCAATGATTATGACAAGTATACCACTTACAATATTTGTGATAGTATTTATAGTTTTAATGCTAAATATTACAGGTAGAGTTGCAGGGAAAAGTGGAAAATACTTTGTAAAACAACAAGAAACATTAGGAAAAGTTAATGGATACATTGAAGAAATGATAAATGGACAAAAAGTAATAAAGGTATTTACATATGAAGAGGAAGCAAAAGCTCATTTTGATGAAATAAACGATGAATTATGTGAAAACATGACAACAGCAAACAAATTTGCCAATATACTAATGCCAATGCTAAACAATCTAGGAAACCTAGAATATGTTTTAGTTGCAATAATAGGTGGAGCCATTGCAATAAAAGGAAATGGAGCTCTTACAATAGGTTCTATTGCAACATTTTTACAATTAACGCAAAGTTTTAACCAACCAATAATGCAAATGTCAAATCAATTGAATTCAGTTGTTATGGCACTTGCTGGTGCAGAAAGAATATTTAAACTAATAGACACGGAACCTGAACAAGATGAAGGATATGTAACACTAGTAAATGCAAAAAAAGAAAATGGCGAGATTGTAGAAACAGAAGAACGTACAGGTATGTGGGCATGGAAACATCCACACCACGATGGAACTACAACTTATGTGGAACTTAGAGGTCATATTGAATTAGAACATGTAAATTTCGGATATGAACCAGATAAATTAGTTCTTCACGATGTATCTTTATATGCAAAACCAGGTCAAAAAATTGCATTTGTTGGTGCAACAGGAGCTGGCAAAACTACAATAACAAATTTGATAAACAGATTTTATGATGTAAATGATGGAAAAATAAGATATGATGGAATAAACATTAAAAAGATTAAGAAAACAGACTTAAGAAAATCTTTAGGAATGGTTCTTCAAGATACAAACTTATTTACAGGAACAATAAAAGAAAACATTAAATATGGAAAAGAAAATGCAACAGATGAAGAAGTTATTAATGCAGCAAAACTTGCAAATGCACATGACTTTATAACAAGATTGCCACAAGGGTATGACACAATGCTTACATCAAATGGAACGAATCTATCACAAGGGCAAAGACAATTACTTTCAATAGCAAGAGCTGCAATAAACGATCCACCAGTAATGATACTAGACGAAGCAACAAGTTCAATAGATACAAGAACAGAAAAGATAGTTCAAGAAGGTATGGATAAACTTATGGAAGGAAGAACGGTTTTTGTAATAGCACATAGATTATCAACAGTAAGAAATGCAAAAGCAATAATAGTACTAGAACACGGACAGATAATAGAAAGAGGAGATCATAACGATTTAATAGCTCAAAAAGGAAAATACTATCAATTATATACAGGTGCATTTGAATTAGAATAAATTTTAGCCCAAAGTATTGACTTTGGGCTTTCAGTTTGGTATAATATACAAGTTGAAAAATACGCACACATAGTTTAGCTTAAAGTTGTGCTTATAATTCCAAAGGAATATAAGTGTCTTTAAGTGCTCGAAGGCTTTGTGGAGGAAAAACAAGGAGGAATGAAAAATGGCAGTAGTTGCAATGAAACAATTACTTGAAGCAGGTGTACATTTTGGACACCAAACAAAGAGATGGGACCCTAAGATGGCTGAATACATTTATCAAGCTAGAAATGGTATCCATATTATCGATTTACAAAAGACATCAAAGAAAATTGACGAAGCATATGCATTCGTAAAAGAAATCGCAGAGGAAGGACAAGAAATTCTATTTGTTGGAACAAAAAAACAAGCACAAGAATGTGTTAAAGAAGCTGCTGAAAAAAGCGGTATGTTCTATGTAGACCAAAGATGGTTAGGCGGAATGCTTACAAACTTCAAAACAATTAGAACAAGAGTTGAAAGACTTAAAAAATTAGAAGCTATGGAACAAG
>CAZTBY010000141.1:0-1944 GCA_964612395.1 uncultured Clostridium sp.
TTATTAGATAAAAAAATAGAATTACAACAAAGAAAAATAGAAGCCCTTAAGATATATAAAAAAGGATTGATGCAAAAATATTTTGAAAGTAAGAATGGCAAAAAAATAAAAATGAGTGAAATATTAGAAGAAGTTATAAACAAGACTACAGAAAATAATCAATATGATGTTATTTCTTCTACAAAAGAAGGTTTGTTTTTACAAAGCGAATATTTTAATAGAAGTATAGCAAGTGATAATAATATAGGTTATAAAATTTTAAAAAAGAATCAAATTGTTTTAAGTCCACAAAATTTATGGATGGGAAATATAAACTATAATAATAAATATGAAATTGGAATGGTTTCTCCATCATACAAAATATTTAATATAAATAAAAAGCTTGATAAAGATTATATTGCAAACTTATTAAAAACAAATAAAGCAATTTATTACTATACAATAAATTCAGAACAAGGGGCAAGTATTGTAAGGAGAAACTTAAATATAGAATCATTTTATGAAATAAATTTTGTAATTCCAAATATTGCAGAACAAAACAAAAAAGGAAGAATAATAAATGAAATTGCACAGAAAATAGAAAAAGAAGAAAAGAAATATCAAAAATTAGACAAATTAAAAAAAGGATTACTACAAAAAATGTTTATATAGAGTAGCAAAAAAGCTACTCTATATTGATATATATGAAAAAATATTATAAAATGGCAATAAGAGGGAAACAAAGATGTATAGTAAAATAGTAAAAGAGTATTTTGAGAATCCGATAAACTTAGGGATAATTGAAGATGCTGATGCAATTGGAATAATAGAAAATAAAATCTGCAGTGATATAATAAAAATTTATATAAAAGTAGATAAAAATAATATTATACGAGATGCAAAATTTGAAGTCAAAGGGTGTCCGCCAGTAATAGCATCATGTTGTGCTATAACAGAGTTAATTAGGGGAATGAATATATATGAAACTAAATATATAACAGCGAATGAAATAATTAAACAATTAAATGGGTTACCAAAGGAAAAAAAACATTGTGCAGAACTAGTGGAAAAAACTCTGAAGCAGGCAATATCAAGTTTTACTGCTAATCGGAATGATTGAATTAGATAATATAGATACATGGGGAGAAAATATAAAAAAATTATTATCAGAGCTAAATAAAAAAGAGGAAGAGTTTGATGAAAAATGGAAAAAAAAGACTGTACCTGAAAAAGTTAGTAAAGATGGTGTGAATACAATAGAGAAGTATATGCAAGAGAAGAAACAAATAGAAGGACAAATAGAAGAAAATCTTAATAAAAGAAAAATTGTTTGTTATCATTGTACAAGATTAACAAGAGATGATTACAAATCAATCAAGAAAAATGGATTAATAGTTTTAACTAAAAAAAGTCAAATAGATAGAATTAAAAAAATAGGTTTAAATAAAGAAGAAGAGGATCAAATAATTAAAACTTTAAAAATGAAAGATATATTTAATAGAGAAGGACAGATTCATTTTGTTTATTCATTAAAATCAATAGACTTTGGCTGTGTGCCATTTTTTAAGCATTGGGGAGGAGAATCTATTTATGGTAATATAAATGAATTTGAAACAGCAAAGAAAAAAATATCAAGTATTAGCAAACCATATGTTATTAAATTTGCCGTTAAATATTCTGATATATGTAATGATTTTTTTATGGAAAATATGAAAAAGAAACTAAAATATGAAAAAATTAATCGGTGAAGGATATACAAATAAGAATATTGAAGCAAAAGACATTTTTGAGATAAAGCAAGCAGATGGAATATTAAGTGATTTAGAAAGGGGCTATCTATGATATATATAACTGGTGATACACATTGTGATTTTTCAAGATTTGAGTTGGAAAAATTTCCAATTCAAACAGATATGACAAAAGATGACTATGTTATTATCTGTGGGGATTTTGGTGGTGTATGGA
>CAZTBY010000142.1:0-1929 GCA_964612395.1 uncultured Clostridium sp.
GTGGCTTTTTTGCGCGACAAAGCGCACCGTGGAACGTTGGGAGGGATTTATCCTCCTTGCGACGTACATCGCATACGTTGCATATCTCATAATGAGCATATAAATGAATATATAAACGAATAATATACAATAGGATGAATATAGCACTCATAGGTTACGGCAAGATGGGCAAGACAATCGAAGAGATTGCAATCAGCCGCGGCCACAAGATAACGGAGAAGATTGACATCACCCTGCCCGGCTCGTTCGACAGCGCAGGCTTCCGCGAGGCCGACATCGTCATTGAGTTCACAGCACCCGCAGCAGCCTACGCCAACTATATGAAATGCTTCGAGCGAGGCAAGTCGGTCGTGTCCGGCACCACGGGGTGGCTCGACAAGTTGCCTGAGATTCAGAAGATGTGCGCCGACGGCAGCCATACATTCTTCTACTCGTCTAACTTCAGCCTCGGCGTCAACATCTTCTTCGAGCTCAACCGTCACCTTGCCAAGGTGATGAACCAGTTCGACGCATACAAGCCTTCGATGACCGAGACCCACCACATCCACAAGCTCGACGCCCCGAGTGGCACGGCCATAACCCTCGCCGAGGGCGTGGTAGACAACCTCGACCGCATCGACGGTTGGATGTTGGACCGCACCATCTACACAGCAGGCGACAAGCCAACCGTAGTGGCCAACGAGAACATTCCCACAGACAAACTTCCCATTACCGCATACCGCGAAGGCGAAGTTCCTGGTATCCACACCATTCGATACGACTCTGAAGCCGACTTCATCGAGATCAAGCACAGCGCCAACAGCCGCCGAGGCTTCGCTCTCGGAGTAGTCCTCGCCGCCGAGTACACCAATGGCAAGAAGGGCTTCTTCGGAATGAAAGACATGCTCGGTTTCTAAGAGAGGGACTGACAAACAGACAGAAACGAACGAGACAACGAAATGGAGACAAACGAAACGAATAACAACGGATTGACAAAAGGCAAAGGCAGCCTCAAACAGAGGTTTGCGGCAATGAGCATATGGGATTGGATTTTCACCGTACTGCTCACGCTGCTTTACATTGGCCTCATCGTGTGGACCGGCAATGCATGGCTCATCATCGGCATCCCGTTCGTCTTCGACCTCTACTCAACCAGGTTCATCCCTTGGGGATTTTGGAAAAGGCCCAAGCCAGGCCAGAAGCCGTCTAAAGTGCTCGAATGGGTTGACGCAGTAATCTTCGCCCTCATCGCGGTCACCCTCGTCAACATCTTCCTCTTCCAAAACTACCAAATCCCGACCTCCTCACTGGAAAAGTCGCTCCTCGTGGGTGACCACCTCTGCGTGAGCAAGATATCCTATGGTCCGAGAATGCCGAACACCCCAATCAGCATGCCGATGGTACAGAACACGTTGCCTTTCTTCAACGTCAAGTCTTACCTCGACTGGCCTTATTGGGAGTACCACAGGTTGGCAGGCACGGACAGTGTACGCCATGGCGACATTGTGGTGTTCAACTTCCCTGCGGGCGACACCGTGTGCGTGAACATGAGCAACCCTGATTATTACCAGATACTCATGTGGCAGGGCATCAACTCGATGCAGAAGACCGACGTGTCTAAGCTTAACGAGTTCAGCACGGCGTGGGAGCGCAATCACTACCTTGCCGACCTCGGCCGCAAGCGAATCAATCAACCGAACTCCACGCTTAGCGAGATTGCGGTACGCCCTGTGGACAAACGCGACTGCTACGTCAAGCGATGCGTAGGTCTGCCAGGTGACACTCTTTGCGTAAGTCATAACGTACTCAGCATCAACGGCAAGGTCGTACATGAATATCCCGATGTACAGCATTGCTACAAAGTAGAGTCCAGCATTATGCTGCCCGACAAGTTCTTCAGCCAGTTCGGTATTTCGAACGAGGACCGCTCACAGGCTGGTCGTGGTCCTG
>CAZTBY010000143.1:0-1925 GCA_964612395.1 uncultured Clostridium sp.
CTTTCATTCATAGCTTGAATTCTTTTTAATAATCTTTCTTCTACGAATGGTTTTTTCTTACTAGATCTTGACATTAGATTTTCCTCCTTTTAATTATTTTCTTCTCTTTACTATATATTTATCTGTTCTATTATTTTTCTTTCTTGTCTTATATCCTAATGCTGGTTTGCCCCAAGGAGTAAGTGGTCCACTATGTCCTACTGGTGCTTTACCTTCACCACCACCATGTGGGTGATCTACTGGGTTCATAACAGAACCTCTAACTGTTGGTCTAACACCCATATGTCTTGTTCTTCCTGCTTTTCCTAGTTTTACGTTTCCATGGTCTGTGTTGCCAATTGTTCCTATTGTTGCTCTACATTTTGCTCTTACTAATCTCATTTCTCCTGATGGTAATCTTACATGTGCATATTCTCCTTCTTTAGCCATAAGTTGTGCTTCTCCACCTGCAGCTTTTACCATTTTTCCACCTTGACCTGGATTTAATTCTATATTATGAATTAAAGTACCAACTGGAATGTTTTCTATTGGTAAGCAGTTTCCTGGTTTAATATCTACGTTTTCACCAGATACTACTTTGTCTCCATCTTTTAATCCTACTGGAGCTAGTATATATGCTTTTTCTCCGTCTTTATATTGAATTAAAGCTATATTACTCGTACGATTTGGATCGTATTCAATTCCGATAACAGTTGCTTCCATGTTATCTTTCTTTCTTTTAAAATCGATTATTCTATATTTTTGTCTGTTTCCACCACCTTGGTGTCTAACTGTAATTCTACCATAAGAGTTTCTACCTGCATTTTTCTTTTTCTTTGCTAATAAAGATTTTTCAGGTGTTGTTTTTGTTATTTCGTCGTTTGTCAATGTTGTCATATTTCTTCTTGATGGTGTATATGGTCTAAATGTTTTTATTCCCATTTTCTCTTTTCCTTTCTCGAATTCATGAAAAACTTCGTATTACGTTGTCAAGCTCAATCAAAAATGCTCGACATACTTTTGTATAGTCTTTGCTTTTTTCTTTCGCTTTCCTAGCACTACTCGTTTTTTCTAAATTCTCTTACTTAAAATATTTGTGGATTTTTTCCTGCTCCACTCTGCAGATATTTATTTGTTTTCCTGGTTTTTTCCAGATAATTTAGTTGTTAATTAAGCTCCCATGAATTCATCTATTGAATCTTTGTACTTTTTATCTAGCTTAACTTCTTTTCCACCTTTTCCTAGGTAAGTTACTTCTGCTGGGTTTGTATCAATAGTTACTATTGCTTTTTTCCAATCAGGTCTTTTTCCTGAATGTGCTCCCATTCTTTTTTCTTTACCTTTAACTGTCATTGTATTAACATTTAATACTTTAACTCCAAATATTGCTTCTACAGCATTTGCTATTTGAACTTTTGTTGCTTTTTTTGCAACGCGGAATGTATACTTTCCTTCTTCTAAACCTTGGTTGCTTTTTTCTGTTACTATAGGTTTTATTATTATATCTTCTGGTTTCATTTAAGCATACACCTCCTCTAAGTTTTTAACACTATCAACTGTTAATACTAATTTATTGTATTTTAATAAATCATAAACATTTATTGTGTTTGTTAATGTTGTTTTAACTCCTTCAATGTTTCGGCTAGAAGCTTGAACATTTAAGTTCTTTTCTGGTAACACGATTAATATTTTTCCTTCAACTTTTAAGTTTTCTAATGCTTTTACCATGTTCTTTGTTTTAACTTCTTTTAAATCTAATTTATCAACAACCACTAAGTTGTTTTCTAATACCTTAGAACTTAATACTGATCTTATAGCTAGTTGTCTTTCTTTTTTGTTTATTCTGTAGCTGTAATCTCTTGGTTTTGGTCCTAAAGCTATACCACCTTTTATCCATTGTGGTGCTCTTATACTTCCTTGTCTTGCTCTACCTGTTCCTTTTTGTC
>CAZTBY010000144.1:0-1855 GCA_964612395.1 uncultured Clostridium sp.
GCTTTTAATTTACATGTCTCACTTGTTCCATCTCCATTTTCTCCTTGTATTTTATCTTCACATGTTATTTCACTTGTATTATTTGATGATGTTTCCCATGTTATTTGAATTTCTTGTGGACTACTTGTTTGCTTTCCATCAGCATTGTAATTCCATACTTTATATTTATATCTTGGTATCCATACTTGCATTGTTAGAATATCATCCATTGGTATTTCTGTTCCTGGATTTGCTGCTAAATATTTACTTCTATTTTCTTCACTTACTGTTACACTATTGGCCCACTTTTTATTGTTATAATCATACCAATTATTATTCTCATTACTTCCATCTGCTTTCTTCCATGTTTCTGTTGTTTCATCATAATATACTGGTATCATATTTGTATCTAACTTTGGCATATTTGGTTCTATATTGTTTGGATCTACTTCTTTTGATGTTACTCCTATTTTGAATTTATATTCTAGTTTTGTGTCTTTTGTCCAGTTTGATATATCTACTTCTTCATCTAACCATACCCTTAATTTATATTTATCTGTTATTTCTTTATTGTTACTATTATGTATATTTGTTTTACTATATAATTTTGTTCCTATATTACTTATTAAACTTGGTGCCACTATTTCTTTGTTATTATAGTAATCTAAATGTACTTTTATATCTTTATCTTCTAGTGATGTATAGCCTGCATCTACTTCTAGTTTTTCTATGTTTATGCTATAACTTATTGCAGTATTTCTACTTGCTGTTGTTGTTACTGCAAAATTAAATGTTTCTTCTTGTGTTTTTCCTTCATAATCTCCTTTTGGTAAAGCATTTTTTATATCTATTATTTCACTTGTACTTTCTAGAAGTTTTAATGATACATCTCCTGTTTGTAATGTATTTGTTTTTCCTAGATATCCATAGGTCCATAATGAATATGTTATTCCCACCACTAAAACTAGTAATGTTATTACTAGTCCTATTGTTATTATTTTTTTATTTTTTGGAAGGAGTTCTTTATTATTTGTTAGCTTTACCCCCCCCCCCGAACATTTGTTCAGAAACTTTAGATTTTCTCATAGTATTTCTTCGATTCATAAACATTTACTTTACAAATCTTTCCTCCTTCTTCTATTTTTCTTACACTACTATAATACAATAAAATAACCACTCTTTCAAGTAGTTATTTTATTTTTTCTTACATTTTACTTGGTATTTTAATCATTAATAATGACAATAATTTTTCTATTACTTTATATGTGTAATTTAATAAATTAATCCAATCATTCTTCGTACTCTCATCTTCTAAGTTAGAAATATTATTATTTTGATAGAATGTATTTACAATTACTGCTAAATCATATAAATAATCTGCTATATAATGGGGCATTCTTTCATCTGCAGCTTTTGTTACTATATCATTTACTTTTAATAATTGTTTTCTTAGATCTCTATCATTATCATTATATATAACATTACCAATACTATTATTAGTTACTTTGGCCTCTTCTATTAATTTTCTAATTCTAACTGCAGTATATAATAAATAAGGTCCTGTTTTTCCATTTACATCTGCGAATTTTTCTATATCAAATATATAATTTTTATATTTATTATTTTGTAAATCCGCATATTTTAGTATTGAATTTACTATTATATCTATATCTTCTTCTTTCATAGCTTTATTTGATTCTTTTTTTGATATAAATATTTCTTTTGTTTGTTTTATTAAATCATCTAGTTTTAATGTCTCACCACTTCTTGTTTTAAATGGTTTACCATCTTTACCATTTATTGTTCCAAAGTAATTATGTTCTAAAATTGTATCTTTGGTAAGATTACTTTTTTTACATGCTCTAAATACTTGTTC
>CAZTBY010000145.1:0-1833 GCA_964612395.1 uncultured Clostridium sp.
AAGCACCTGTTGCTCTTCTAGGTAATATTTTACCTTTTTCATTTACAAATTTTTTCATTTGGTCATAGTTTTTGTAATCTAATACTAATTCTTTATTTGCACACATTGTACAAACTTTTTTTCTTGTTTTTCTAAATTTAGGATTAAATTCTTCATCACTATTTCCATTAAATCTTTTCTTTTTATTGTTTTTGTTGTTTGATTTTCTTTCTGCCATTTTTATTCCCCCTTCCTATTACTAGAATGGTAAATCGTCATCTGATTGCACACTAAATTCTGAGCTTTCAGAAACTGTGTTTCCAAAAGTATTTTCGAATCCATCTGCTCCAGCATTATCTCTCTTGCTATCTGCAAAATATGCTTCTTCTGCGACTACCTCTGTTATATAATGTTTAACTTTATTTTCATCTTCCCAATTTCTTGTTTGAAGTCTTCCAATTACACCAACTTGTTGACCTTTTTTAAACCACTTGCTACAAAACTCGCCAGTTTTGTTCCAAGCTACTACATTTATAAAGTCAGCTTGTCTTTCTTCACCTTGTTTTGCAAACCTTCTATTTACTGCTAATGAAAAGCTTGCTACTAAAGTATTTGTGTTAGTTGTATATCTAACTTCTGGATCTCTGGTTAAACGTCCCATTAAGATAACTTTATTCATATACCGTTCCTCCTTAAAATTACAGGTTTATACTTCTTCTTTTATTACTATAAATTTCATAACTTCATCTGTTATTCTGTAATTTCTTTCAAGTTCAGATATTAGTTCTGGTTTTGCTTCAAATTTGAATACTATATAGAAACCTTCTTTTTGCTTTTTAATTTCATAAGCTAATTTTCTTTTTCCCATTTCTTCAACAGAAGCAACTGTTCCATCAGTATTAATTAAATCAGAGAATTTTTTTATTAAGTTTTTAACACTTTCTTCCTCTAAATTTGGATTAATAATGATAACACTTTCGTATTTATTCATCATTTCCACCTCCCTCTTGGTTATAACCCATACCGCCTAAAATAAGTATGAGTAAGGATAAAACAACCAAAATAAAATAGGCTGTTCTTGCAGCCTATTTATTTTACCATATTTTACTATAAAAATCAACCATTTTTATAAAAATCATCAACCAGTTGGTAAGTAAATATCTAATTCTACCAGTAATTTCCCCATGTCATATGGTCTGTAATAGTGCTAGTTCACAAAGGTTTAAGAAAAATCTAATATTTATCCAGCAGTTGGTACGTCGGATGTCAGAGAAACTAGTGGACGCAAAGCGACCTTATTTGAGCCCTCCGTGCCACCGGTCTCGAACAAGCCTCCGTACGAGCGTGCTCTACCATTTATCACTTCGCCTAGGCCAAAGCCAGCAAAACCAGAATCATCCCCAACGACACCACGAGAAGCCAGACAATATGCATAAAGATTACCACTACTTCCAAATATCATTGCCTTTGCTTTTGCTGAAATTTCACTTGATACTTGTGGTGCTCCTTTTGTTGCACCAGATGTATACCAATATCCATTTAATTCATATTCTCCTAAAGTTGCTCCACTATCACTTATTCCTTCTGGGTTACTTGGGTCATAGTATTTTCCTGAACAATTTGTATCATTGTAGCTTTTTATCGCTTCCCATGTTTCTCCTAAATCTTTTAGTTTTGTTGTTAAATTTCCTGTTGTATTCCATTTATCATTTAAGTAATACATTCCTCCCTCTGGTTCATATCCTAATACTTTATTTACATCTTCTATTGTCATCCCTCTGGCATTTTCTCCATACAATTCTTTACACATTCTATTTATTTCATCTATACAATTGTTATACGCTGCTGCTCCTT
>CAZTBY010000146.1:0-1802 GCA_964612395.1 uncultured Clostridium sp.
AGCGGTTAAAGAAAATATTCATACATTTAAAAATCAGATGAAGGACTTAGGTTTTTCTTTTGATTGGTCTAGAGAGTTTTCAACTACTGACCCTGAGTATTATAAATGGACACAATGGCAATTTTTACAATTTTATAAACGTGGCATGGCATATAAAGATACTATTCCTGTTAATTGGTGTCCAACTTGTAAAACAGTTTTATCTAATGAAGATGCTGCAGGTGGAGTTTGTGAAAGATGTGGTTCACAAGTTGTTCAAAAAGAAAAATCTCAATGGATGCTTAGAATGAGCAATTATGCAGAAGATTTATTAAAAGGTTTAGATGATACAAATTTTGCTGATAGAGTTAAACTTGGTCAAATTAATTGGATTGGAAAATCAACTGGTGTTGAAGTTGACGTAAAAATTGTTGGTGGTGGAAGTTTTTCAATTTTCACAACTTGTATTGAAACAATTTATGGTGTTACTTTCTTTGTTATTGCTCCTGATGGAAAACTAATTAAAGAATTAATGCCACGTGTTCAAAATAAAGAAGAAGTTCAAAAATATATAGAAGAAACTGCAAAGAAATCTAATATGGATAGAACTGACTTAAATAAAGGAAAAACTGGTTGCATTCTTCAAGGTATTACTGCTATTAATCCAGTTAATGGAAAAGAAGTTCCAATTTTCCTTGGCGACTTTGTTTTAGGCGATTATGGAACTGGTGCTGTTATGGCTGTTCCAAGTCATGACCAAAGAGATTTTGAATATGCTGTAGAACACAACTTGGAAATGATACAAGTAATTGATGGCAGAGATACTTCTAAAGAAGCTTTTGAAAAACAAGATTATTTAAATAAAGGTTGTAAGCTTATAAATTCTGAAGAATTTACTGGTCTTACTGTTGAAAAAGCAAAGAAGGAAATTACTAAAAAGCTTGTAGATATAGGGGTTGCAAGAAAAGTTAATAATTATAAAATGAGAGATTGGATATTCTCTCGTCAAAGATTTTGGGGTGAACCAATTCCAATTGTTTACTGCAAAAAATGTGGTTGGCAACCAATGAAAGAAGAAGATTTACCATTACTTCTTCCAGATGTTGCTGAATATGAGCCTACAGAAAATGGAGAAAGTCCTCTTGCAAATATCACATCTTGGGTAAATACAACTTGCCCTCACTGTGGTGGTAAGGCTAAAAGAGAAACTGATACTATGCCTAACTGGGCTGGTTCTAGCTGGTATTTCTTAAGATTTATGGATCCACATAATGATAAAGAATTTGCTTCTATGGACGCCATGAAATATTGGAAGCAAGTTGACTGGTATAATGGTGGAATGGAGCATACTGCAAGACACTTACTATATGCAAGATTTTGGGTACAATTTTTATACAATATTGGCTTAGTTCCTAGAAAGGAAATGATTTGGACACGTGTTAGTCATGGTATGGTTTTAGGTTCTAACAATGAGAAAATGAGTAAGTCAAAAGGTAATGTAATTAACCCTGATGATATTATAAAAGAATATGGTGCAGATACTTTAAGATTATATGAAATGTTTATGGGAGACTACACTCAAGATGCTCCTTGGAGTACAGATTCTTTAAGAGGTTGTAAGCGTTTTATAGATAAAATTATTCGTTTAAAAAGCAAAGTTGTAGATGGAGATAATTATTCTCCAAAATTAGAACCAATTATTAATAAGACAATAAAAAAAGTTCAATGTGACTTAACAAGAATGGCTTATAATACAGCAGTATCAAGCTTAATGATACTAGCAAATAATTTTGAAGAAGCATCTTCAATTACTAAGGAAGATT
>CAZTBY010000147.1:0-1742 GCA_964612395.1 uncultured Clostridium sp.
CTTTACTATGGAAAATGCTATGCCGGCAAGGGCTGGATCACCTACTCAGACTATGGAGTGTGCAAACGCACTATTAAATGTTGCTAAAAATGAAAAAAGACCTAGAGCAGTAATTATTGTAGGACAGATGACAAAAAATGATGAATTAGCAGGTTTAAGAGCATTAGAACATCTTGTAGATACGGTTTTGATAATAGAAGATGATAATGATGAAGAAATAAGAGTTCTTGTGAGTTCTAAAAATAGATTTGGAGGAATAGAGAATGGATTTTTCCAAATGTGTGAAAAGGGAATTCTATCTATAGATAATCCGTCAGAATTCTTTATGACAAAAAGAGAGGAAGGAGAGATTGTTTCAGGAAGTGCACTGACAGTTATAAAAGAAGGTACCAGATCAATAATAACTGAAATAGAAAGTTTAGTTTCAAAGAGTTTTACTCCATATCCCACACGTATAGGAGAAACACTTGGAAAAGATAAACTTAATACATTGATATCAATATTAGAGCAAAGAGGCGGAATAAATTTATTTGATAAAAATGTAATAATAAAAACTACTGGAGGTATAAAGATACGCGAACAGGGAATAAATCTGGCTGTAATAATGAGCATAGTTTCATCAGTAAAACAAATAGGTATTGAATCTAATATAGCGTTTATTGCAGACGTAGGTTTGACTGGAGAATTAAAAAAGGTTCCATCACTAGAAAGTAGAATTAAAGAATTAGCTAGAATGGGATTTAGAAGAGTTTATGTTCCTAAAGATTCATTTATAAGCAAGCCTAATATAGAAGGAATAGATATAGTTCAATTAAAGACTCTAAGCAATGTTATACAACATGTGTATAGCTAAGCAAAATATACAATAGGAAGTCATTGTATATTTAGAATTAATCTGATAAAGTATAATTAAAATATATAAACTAAGGGAATATTATTGAGAGTGCAATTTTAATATAGTATTATATAATTTAGAGTTGAGCAATTAAAGTTGACTTTTTCTACATATATTAAAAATAGATTTTAAATTATAAATTAATTATAGATTTTATTATGAAGAAAAGTGGGGTGAGTGTATGAGATTAGAAAAGGGAACAGGAATTAAAGATGTGCTGAAGATAATATGCCCGGGCACTCAGCTAAGAGAAGGAATTGAAAATATACTTAGAGCTAAAACAGGTGGCCTTATAGTAATTGGTGATGATGAAGAAGTTATGGAACTTGTCGATGGTGGATTTTATATTAATTCAGAATATACTCCTTCATATGTATATGAATTAGCAAAAATGGATGGAGCTATAGTTATAACTGGGGATTTAAAAAAAATTGTGTGTGCAAATGCACAATTAATTCCAGATTCATCAATACCAACATATGAAACAGGAACAAGACATAGAACAGCTCATAGAGTAGCAAAACAGACTAATAATATTGTTATTGCAATATCTCAAAGAAGAAATATAATAACTATGTATAAAGGCGATATAAAATATGTTCTCAGGGAAAGTAGTGTCATTTTAAGCAAAGCAAATCAGGCGATTCAGACATTAGAAAAATATGTTGCTGTTTTAGAACGTGTAATTAATAATTTAAACTTATTAGAATTTCAAGATTTAACTACTTTATTTGATGTAGTTAGTTCAGTTCAGAGAACAGAAATGGTAATGAGAATTGTTGAAGAAATAAATATGTATATTTTAGAGCTTGGAAATGAAGGAAGATTAATATCAATGCAGCTTAAT
>CAZTBY010000148.1:0-1730 GCA_964612395.1 uncultured Clostridium sp.
ATATGATGGGCGCGGAATGGAATTTGGGAAATTATAAAATAGATGCTAACTTAGATTTTCTTTCGTTCAGTAATCCGCTTTACGCCGCTTTTGCTAATATCAACCTGAGTGCCGAGAACGGCAATAGGGCAGAGTGCAAAGGTTGCTATCACGAAAGTTTTTGCGGTAAATGCATCAATAAAATTTTTATGGCGAACAGTGAGAGGAAGGCCCACGGAAAGGATTTGTGTCCGGTCCTCAAAAGAACGAAAGTGCTCAAAGAAACATTCTTATCAAATAATAGAGCTGAATGATAACCATAGACAGCCTGGTGAAGAAATATGGGTGTCACCGCGCTTTGAATAATATTTCTTTATCAATCCCCGATCAATCCATTTGCGCAATTGTCGGCCCGAATGGCGCTGGCAAAAGCACCCTCCTGAAAATCCTTACCCAAATCCTTAGCTATGACTCTGGTTCGATAGATTATGGCTCGACGGTTGATCTGAATACTTTCCGTCAAAGTATTTCTTATCTTCCTGAGCAGAGGGGCCTCTATGCCGGTGTCGACATAGAGACTCAGCTCGTTTATTTCGCTAATATCAGGGGTGTTGGCGATAAGGCAGCTAAGAAAAATGTGGAGCATTGGCTTAGGAGGTTCGAGATCAGCAATTGGAGGTCGCGCCTCGTGTCCGAACTGTCTAAGGGTATGCAGCAGAAGGTTCAGTTCATAAGCAGCCTTGTGAACAACCCGAAGGTGCTGTTTATGGATGAGCCTTTTACGGGTGTCGACCCCGTTAACTTCCGCCTTTTTGCCGAGGTGCTCAAGGAATATCAGAAGCAGAGCAACGCTACGGTTATCTTGTCCACCCATAATATGAAGTCCGTTGAGGAACTTTGCAGCGATGTCGTTCTACTCAGCGAGGGTGATGTTGAGATTGCTGGAAATGTTGAGGCCGTCAAGCAGTCTTTTTCAAAGGGCAATGTGCTCTCTTTGGATATAGCTCAAAGAGGTGAGGTCGACTCGTTGGAGGACGTGCAGGCAAAACTTTCAACCGCTTTCAAGATTGAGTCCGCGCGCGCCGAGGACGGTCACCTGTTTGTTGAGATTTCAGACCCGAAGAAATCTTTGTATTCCGATATTATGCGGCAGGCGTTGAGTATCCTTGAGGGATATGAGGTCTATCAATGCTCACGCAAGACCAGGTCTATGGAGGATATTTTTATCGAGCTTAGCAAAAAATGAGATTACCTATGAATTGGAAACTCTTCCTCAGCATACTGAAATTCGATCTTGGCATTCAGATACGTCCCAAATCCTTCTGGGTGATATCTATGATCCCGCCTGTGGCTATGGTCTTGATGTTCGTCCTCAATTTCAATAGCGCACCATCCAATGTCGTCTTGGTCGATAATCAAACGTCTTTGACTCAGCCCATTGCGGCAACGCCCACAATGAACGTGATTTATGGCGCTGGCTCAGATTGGAAGGAGAAGGGATATGATGCGTATGTCCGTCTTACTCCGTCTGGCAGTGACGGCATTTTGTGCGAGATATCTTCGGAGAATGTATTCAACTCCGCCAACCAAATCTCTATAATGGACAATTTGGTGTCCAAACTTGCGGAGAAAAATCTTGGCATAAACTTGTCGGATGCTAAGGCCATGGAGAGCGGTAAGGTGCAGATAAAAATGAATGTAGAGAATGCCCGATATCGACTCTCTTTCATAGCCCCCGTAGCCATGTGCAT
>CAZTBY010000149.1:0-1707 GCA_964612395.1 uncultured Clostridium sp.
GCCCTCTTGCGCATCCGCAGCACCTTCCCCTACGACAACGACTACCTGACAGACTCCTACCACCCGTCTTTTGGACTGCCACAAGCTGCGGGACTCGCCACCTGCCATACGGATAGCGGAGTGGACGTATGTGGGCCAGACGGGGCTTACCTATTCAGCGTAACCAAGGTATGGGAACGGATGACGCCGCTATGGATGTCGGCCTTGGCAGTAGGACTGCTGATTGTGATATTCGTAGCCCTCTTGTGGAGCGTGCGCTGCGTAATTGTAGAGATGGCGCGGCGCGGGCGCATAACGGTGGGGCTCACTGTGGCCTTCGGGCTCATCCTGGCGGTATATGGACTCATGCTCGCCCTCGGGACACCTGCGGGGCTGGATGACTATAAGATATTCTCGATACTGGTATTCTCCTACGACTGGTGGGCACCGACATTGTGGCACCTGACATTGCTGGCTGTGTGCACGCTCCACTGGGGATACCTCTTCTTCCGCATAGTGGATTCGGAAGTAGGGCGGACGGACTTCATAACGGACGGGCGGACGGCGTGCAATTGGCCGCTGTGGGCATGGCTCGTGGCGCATATGCTTGTGGCGTTGCTGGCCTTCGTGGCCGTAAATGGCTTCATAGAATTGATAGTCAGGCATTCGCAGGGACTAACGTTTTATGCGGGCGAGGTGGACTTGTCGGCAGCGTCGGTGGCGAAGGTGGTCATAATAGGCATGGCGTTTATGGCCTTCACGCTTATCGAAGAGCGGGTAGCCGTAGCGTTTGCCGTAGGGGCGAATTGGGAGACCGGGACCTGCTACTTGGCAGTGGCGTCAGGTATAGCAGCCATTGTCGGCAACTTCGCATATGACGCGCATGGGGCGATAATTGGCTTGGGATTTGCCATTTTTGGCGTGGTCTTTTACCTGATGAAAAAAAGTTCGCCAGATTCCATGCGATTTTCGCACTTCGTATGGATAGTGATGCTGACATCGGGCTGCGCACTTGTACGCACGACGCAGCTCAACGAGAGTAAAGAGCAGGCTTGCAGACAGTTGATGGCCTCGAACCTCTCATCGCAGATGATGCGCGAAGACGACCCCATAGCCGAGCAACTCTTGCCGCAGATACATGACGCACTTGCGAGCGACTCCACTCTTCGCGCCCTTATGAGCGCACAGACGCTCTCTCACGACCAGATATATACATACGTCCGCAACAGATTCTTCAACGGGTACTTCTCGCGCTACGACATGCAAGTGATACCCTGCCGCGGCACGGGGAGCACCATCCAGATGACAAACAACGGCGACATAGCCGACTGCGTGGCATACTTCGACCAACTGGTTGATGCACACGGACGTCGCCTACCCCGTGCGCCGCACTTCTATTGCCTGGACGACGGAGACGGACGGCCTTGTTACATAGGTCACCTCATATACGACAAAGAGGCGCCGCGCCCGGCCGACTCGCCAAACCGACTCTACATCCAGATAATTCTCAAGACCACGTCGCAAGCCGTGGGTTACCCCGAGTTGCTAACTAACAAACGCGACCATCTGGGCGAGAATCAGATGAAAGGCTACTCGTATGCCAAATATGTAGGCACGCAACTGGCATTCCACAGCGGCGCATTCGAATATCCTGTCAACGTACGCCTAAATGCCGAGCATCAGCCCATAATGCCGAGCGACAAGACGTATTCGCACCTTATGGAGACG
>CAZTBY010000150.1:0-1686 GCA_964612395.1 uncultured Clostridium sp.
CTTAAAAAAGCAAAAGCTTAACTGTTGTTGGTCTTTTGCTTTTTGGCGATAAATCACCGAGGGTGTGAGAACAATACTACCCATTTTCCTTTAAAATCACTTAATTTTATTTGTCCCTGTGTTGATATTCCTTCAAACTCAGGAGCCATTTGTCCTATTTTTACATTTCCATTCATCATTATTTCATAGTCCATAAAAAATAAACCTCCTACATAATTTTTGTATATATTATGTGAGTTGGTTTATTTTTGATACAATTTATTTATTTGATGTTATTTTTAATGAACTAATTATATCTAAAGTCTCTTGGTCAAGTTCTTTTGCAGATTTTAGTTCTTCATCAGTCTTATAGTAAACACTCATTTTAAGATTAGAACCATTAGTTACATCATCAAGAGAAATATTATATCATATTTGTTTTTAGTTTTTACATTTACCACACCAAGAACATCCATTACATCTGTCTCTATTTTTGCAATTTCTGCATTTAGGTTGAATTTTAATTTCATTATGTTCTAATGGATTTTGCAACTTAGATTTTAATGCCATTAATTTTTGATAAGCTTTAGGTATATGATAAGTCTTCCCGTCTTTTATAAATACATTTCCTGTTCCAATAAAATCAAATTTGATATTATACTTTATACATTCATCATATAATTTTTTTACCCATTCATAATGTAATGGTCTATTTCCTTCATAGTTTTCTCCATCAACTAATACTATTTCAAACTTTTTCATTTTCAAATATTTGTCTAATGTGATTTCGCTAATCATTGGTGCACACATAATTCCTTTATGCTTAAAAGGTAAGTTCAATAAAATTGGTATTCGTTCATCTGCTCTTTTTTGATTTTCTGCTGTAAAAACCATAATTACATTTTCCCAGCCATCATTCCAATCATCTGGCAAATTAACTGCAACTCGTTCTGCTCTTTTTGTTTGAATCCAAAATGTAATATCTTTTCTAATCCTTATCATATTCCATACTTCATCTCGCCACTTATCTGCCTCTTCTAAGAAAAAATCACTAGTCATACAAACTCGTATAATAGAACCACTTGGAATTTTATATTCTCCATTTCTGTTTTTCTTTAATGGTAAATTAAAATTTGTTTTTACTTTATATATATCGCTACCATCTTTTTCTCTTTGAGAGTCAAGAAAATACATATAGCAATACTCACATCCTTCGCTATATTTATGGCATCCATGCCAAGGATTCCAAATATCATTCAAATTACATCACTTCCAGTTTTATAGAAATTACCAAATTCATTTATTGTATCTAATATTTTTCACTTAATTTTCAAGCTTATTATTCATTCTCTATCATAATTTAAATTTTTTATAACTTTACAAGGATTTCCAACTGCCACACTATTTGATGGAATATCTTTGTTTACAACACTTCCTGCACCTACTACAACATTATCGCCAATTGTTACTCCTGGAAGTACAACTACATTTCCACCTATCCATACATTATTTCCTACTTTTATAGGTTTTGCATATTCTAATCCTTTATTTCTAATTATATAATCCAATGGATGTCCTGCTGTATAAAAGCAACAATTAGGTGCAACAAAAACATTATCTCCAAATTCTACTTTTGCACCATCTAATATTATACAATTATGATTCATATAAAAATTTTCTCCAACAAAAATATTATAACCATAATCA
>CAZTBY010000151.1:0-1659 GCA_964612395.1 uncultured Clostridium sp.
AACAACTCCTGTCTTAGGAAGATTAAATACTCCTTGAAAAACTTTTACTGATTCAGCCATATTATCAGAATACTGTCCATCTAGCGAAAGTTTTGGTATCAATGGATAATTCTCCGCTATTCTATTTAATTGTTCCTGTATCGTTCTTACATACTCTCCAGATGAACCTACTGTCAAATCATATCCTGGATAAGATTCAGGTATTCCTTCAACTTTATCTGCTGTAACAAGTTCTATATCATTTCCATAATAATACCTTAATATTTCATAAGGAAGCTTTCCTTGATCTCCTAAATACTTGCTTCCCCACTGACTTAGCCATTGCGGACATGTAACATTCTTTCCATCACAATACTGGGTTAAAAGAGGCTGTTTCCTTCCTACTCTTCTTATATATGTTGAAAAAATCTCATCTACAATTACACTTATACTATCATAAATATTTCTTCCATAATTAAATGCATGGTCATAAGCTGTAGAATTTGTTATCTGAAAGTTCTTACCTTTACCCCTATACCATTCTGTATAAATTCTATTAAGTGTAAAAGACACTATACAGAAAATATTAGCTCTTATTGTTACTTCAGGCCATGTTGAATATATTTCACATGATGCAACATTCTTAATATAATCCTTAAATGGTACTTTATAATTAGGTGCAGATGAATCATTTGGACCTCCTTGGTGTACCACAATAAATTCAGGTACTACTGGTTGTGGCAGTACTACACCTGAAGTTGGTGGAGGAAGAGGTTTTTCATCAGATTCAGGTATCTTAGGTGGAAAATCTCCATTTAAAGTGTTTGCCTGTATGTTTATTAGCTGCTGACGTGTACTTCTATTTGTATTTTCTCTTAAATTACAAACCTGGTAAGCAACTTCTCTTGGAAACACCTGACATCCTCTTATTATTATTGGATCAAATCCATCCCTTTCTACAGTAATATCATATAGACTATAAGGAACTTTATCACTATTTTCATTTAAAGAGTATTCTAAAGGTGTGCATCTAATTCAATTTCTTCTGTTAATCCTGTTGAATCTGTAATTAAAGTTATTGTTTTTTCAGTTGCATATTCTCCTCTTCCATTAATCACTATCTTACATCTATCTACCGGAATATAATCATTTCCTATAAAACATTGCACTTTCAATCTACCAGTATCAGCCATAAAATTCTCCTAAAAATTAATCCTTAAACATTATATGAATCTCTCACTAAATTGGTTACAAATATTTTACTTTGGAAGTCTTATAAACAAATTTCTCACTCTGTATTCTTTATCTTTTACCTTCTTTCTTGCTTCTTTAAATTCAACATATCTATTTTCTTTTAATAAATTTATTTTTCTCATATTTCTAAACGAATTAAAAACATTCTGAATATCAAGCATTCCATATCCCCATTCTTTATTAGGGTAAACATCACCCTGGCGCATTTTAGCTCCGCTTATTATATACGTAGTCAATGTTAACAGCGTTATTCCCGAATCATTTTTCTCTGTAATTGCCCATTGCAATATAAGCGCACAACAGCCTGCAAGTACAGCTGAAGCCACTGATGATCCAGATGCAATAGTCGTACCTCCTCCTGGTTTTATTACAGTTGCATTTACACCTCCAGATGCTATATCAGGTTTTATTCTGCCATCTCTTGCA
>CAZTBY010000152.1:0-1614 GCA_964612395.1 uncultured Clostridium sp.
TTACCTCCCTTAATTATTAAATTATATTAGGAGGAATTAAAAAAATTCCTAAAATTTAGGAATTTTTTAAAATTTTGTTCTTAATATTGATGGTACTAATGGAAAATAATCTTCTCCATTAAATATTGATATTTCTAATTCGTTTGCAAGTATATCCTTATATTTATAACATGCATTTGTTTTTTTTTCTTCGCTCTTTACTCTAAAAATATCTGGATAGGTATTTTCTATAACTGCTTTCTCTTCAAAGAATTTTTTTCTTCCCATTGCTCCTCTTATCATGACCTTTTGTCCTATGTTTTTATCAAGTTCAGCTTTAATGTTTGAGATATCCATTTGGCAAATCATATGAAACACATCCTCTCCATTAATTTGTTGAAATTATATCATGTGAACATAAAATTGTCAAAATTTGTTTTATTTTGTCAAATCTGGCTACTGAAACAATATCAAGGGTTTCATGTTATTTTTTTTGTTTATTACATTTTTATTACATTTTTATTACATAAATATTGCCTGTTTTTTCCCCATTGCTCCAACTCCATTTATCCCTTTTTCTCCTTCCTTAATTTCTTTTGCAATGTCGTGTCCACTTACAAATTTATTTCTATCTGTTGTAGCAATTTTTTCTGCTACAATTAGTGGATCAACAAAATCTATTAATATTCTTCCTGGTGATGATGCAAAATCTGCCCCCGCATCTATTAGTGCTTCAAAAAAGCTCTGGCATGCCCCTGCAAAAATTACTAATTTACTTGAACTTTTAGCCCATTTTCTAGCTTCCTTTACCGTGTTTATAAAGTTTTTTGAATTTCTGTAATTATATATATTGGAATAGCTTATTCCTTTTTTTAGCATTGCATCATGTCCTGTTATGATTAATATATCTGGTTTATACTTTTCGAGTAGCCCTCTTACAACCTGGGACTGCATATATTCTGGAACATTCTTTACAACTGCATTTAAACCTAGTTTTTTATAATATCTTGCGGATTTTTCGCTATATCTTCGGTCTCCATCTAAATGTAGTATTCTTCCTGTTTTTACTTTCAAAATTACCACCTCAAATATTATCGGTTACTATATTTTATGTCGAATTTTGTTCTAATGTTATCTTTTAAACTTTTTTGCCATTTATTGTTGTATATTTTTTTTCAAAATGATATAATGTAATGAAATAAAACAAAGGAGTAAAATCTATGAATAATCATATTCTTTTAGAAAAAATGGATGAAGCAGATTTATTTCTACTTAACAATTTAAATGAAAAAAACAAATTTAAAAATCCAAATAATATAAATGCGAGAAAATTATTATATGATTTGGATCTTGTTAGCCAACAATTAGATGCAAATGAAAACAGCATATTAAAACAAAGGTTAGATAAAATTCGTAGAGTCTTTAGATATGCAAGTAATTATTATCTTGAATCTTGGGAATTAAATGATGCACAAGATTATTTAACATATATAACCGATACTAAAAGAACTTATGACAAAGGAATTGACGATACCGAACAAGCATTATCTAATATTGTAAATGCATTAAGAGCAGATCATGCTCCTGATGATTACTCTATTAATTATGTAGTATTGCAAAATAATGCAAATAAAT
>CAZTBY010000153.1:0-1598 GCA_964612395.1 uncultured Clostridium sp.
AAAAGAAGCACAAAAATTGTAAACAAAATTGGAAATATCAAATATGTAACATCTTTGGCAGAAGCTCAAAATATAACTATTGAACAATGGCTAAAAAACTATTTGAATGAATACATAAAACAACATACTGAAAAAAATAATAAGGTTATTATAGAAAAACATATTGGTAAAATAATACCAAAAAATCAAAAAAATACTTTTAACATAGGATACTTATTCCTAAAAAATATTTATTACGATTTAAAATTAAATGAAATATGTGAACATATAGAAAACAAATATAGATTCAAGTTCAATTTGAATGATATTCTTTCTTACATTATATACAGCAGAATACTATTTCCAGCATCCAAAGTTAAAACACATGAACTAGCTAAAAAGTTTATTTATTGCCCAAATATAAAGCTTGAAAATATGTATCGAGGTCTAACTTACTTAAATAATGAAATGTATTATATTCAAGAAAAAATTTATGAGAATAGCTTAAATGTTATGGCTAGAAACTCTAGAGTTGTTTATTTTGATTGTACAAATTATTATTTTGAAACATATGAGGAAAACGATTTTCAAAGATATGGAATAAACAAACAACATCAACCAAAGCCTCAAGTTGGAATGGGACTATTCATGGATGGAGATGGTATACCACTTGCTATGAATATATACCCAGGAAACGAAAATGAAACAAAACAACTTATTAATACAGAAAATAAAATAGTGAATAAGTTCAAATTAAATGATTCAAGAATAGTAATATGCACAGATGCAGCAATGTGCACTGATGAAATAAAACATTTTTATATTCAAGAAGGCAGAGGTTTTGTAATAACACAATCTATAAAAAAATTGAAAAAAGAATATCAAAAAAAAGTTTTTGAAGATGAAAACTGGAGAATTGTTGGAAACTATAGAAATACTTATAATATTAACGATATTCAAAATGATGAAAAATTATATAAAAGATATTATGATACTTTATTTTATAAAATTATTCCTACAGAAACAAAATCAGTAAAACAAGATTTAATTGTCACTTTTTCAATTAAATATAAAGAATACCATAGAAATATTAGAAATAGTCAAATAGAAAGAGCAAATAGAAAAATATCAGAAAATACTAAACATGAAAAATTAAAATTAAAGACTAATCCAAACGATTTTAGAAGATTCATAAAAGAAGATGTTTCAACCAAACAAGGAGAAAAAGCAGAAGAATATTATTATAGTATTGATGAAGAAATAATAAAAAATGAGGAACAATATGATGGCTATTATGGAATAACAACCAATTTAAATGATGACATCAAAGTTATTTTAAGAATAATAAAAGGAAGATGGGAAATTGAAGAATCGTTTAGAATAATGAAAAGTGATTTCAAAGCAAGACCTGTTAACCTATCAAGGCAAGATAGAATTACAGCTCACTTTTTAACTTGCTATATATCATTATTAATATATAGGATATTAGAAAAGAAGCTAAATTATAATTATACTACTTCACAAATACTCGATACTTTAAAAAATATGTATGTTAGTGAATTGAAAGGAGATGGTTATATTCCTTCCATGTATAAAAAGTATGGAAAAGTTGTTTCATT
>CAZTBY010000154.1:0-1589 GCA_964612395.1 uncultured Clostridium sp.
CCCAAGTGCATTTTGTGGTAATGCTTGCCCTGCTTCATCTATCATTAACCATCCAATTTCTTCTCTTCCTAAATGCCTATACATACTTCTTATTGATGCAAATGAACTTGATACTACTGGAATAACCATAAATAATGTATTCCATGAGTTGCTTATATTTTCTATATAATTTCCCTTCATTTCTGTATTTGAAAGATAATTCATCAATATAGTCAAATTATTCTCAAATTCCTTTTTAGCATTTAAAATAAAAGCTTTATGCAGCTGTAATGCTTTCAAAAATAATTCACATCGTTTTTTATTTAATTCTTTGCTGATCCACAAAGATTCTATCTGCTGTTTTTCTTCTGGCATATTCCAAAATTCTTCTGAATTAATGCCACTATTCTTTTCTTTATTCTTCTCTATTATTTTTAAATTTTCCATATATTTAGTATTCTTAATTTTATATTCATCATTTAACTTATTTTTTTTCTCTTGTTCTTTGATTATTAATTGTTCATTATATTTTAATAAAGTATGATATTCCAAATTTTCATTCAAATATTTTTCTTTTATTATAGTTTTTTCTTGTATCTTCTTTAAATAATCCTCATATATATTTCTTTTAAAAATTCTTATAAATATATTTGGTTTTCTTATATTTGATATTAATTCGTTTAATATACTTAATCTTTCTTTAACGTTATAAATATTTTTGTTAATTTCATCATTTTTATTTATAAGACTCTTTATTATCTGATCTATATTTTCAATATCATTTTTGAGTATATGTATTTCTTCATCCAAGTATTTATTTTCTTTTATTGCTTTTCGAACATTATTCAATTCTAATTTATCAAATAATATTTCCTTATATAATTTTTCAAATTTCCTTTTTTCTTCATTCCAATCAACTTTATATTCTTCACCTATAATATCTTTATTCTTAGTTTTATTAGGATTCAATATTTTCGCAAATTTAGAAAATCCATTATTCCAAAACTTACTTAAAAACTTATCACAATTTCCCTTATTACCTAAAGCAACTGATATCAATCCCCATGTTTTAAATCCACACACTTCATCGCTTATATCTCTGAAATAATCACCTTCTTGCAAATCAGCAAATTTTCCTATTACTCCTAATTCAGGCAATTCTTTTGATATATTCTCAACTGCATTATTATTATTTGATACAACTGTTATTCCACTATTTCTTAAGCATTTATCTATAACATATGGATGATATACATATTCTTTTCCATTCCTCATTACTATTTTTATTTCATCTTGTGATTTTGTGAATGCATCTTGTGGATTATCATATTTACATAATATCTTAGCTCTATTAACTACAATTTCAGATATTATATCGCGTAATAATGTTGTTTTTCCAGTCCCTGGAGGACCATTTACAGAAAAAATCCCTTGAGTTTCTATTAAGTTTCCGTTACTAACATTTACTGCTATCTGTTGCATTAAACTTAATGGATATTCTGATGGCCATCTTCCTTCTGGTATATTTAAAGGTTGTAATAATTCATCTATTTCCTGCTTATCATTCTCAATATCAATCTTTTCAATATTAGTATCCTGCCCAACAAAAT
>CAZTBY010000155.1:0-1569 GCA_964612395.1 uncultured Clostridium sp.
AGTTCTACGAGCGCACTCGCCTATCAGAAGTTCGGAGGCGACACGACCCACTATATAACTAAGCATTGCTTCATGCTTCTTTTGGGATTCGTCCTCCTCGTCTTCATGAGCAATGTCAGGCCGCGCATCCTTTCGGGGCTTGCGGAAGTGGGAGTACTAGCCTCCATTCTCCTTCTCATTCTTGCCTTTGCGGCAGGATCCAGCATCAACGGCTCGTCGCGTTGGATAAATGTGGCAGGCGTAACCTTCCAACCATCGGAGATAGCCAAAGTAGCACTGATGTTATTCACGGCCAAAATGTTAGCTAAGAACGAGAAAGACCCGGACAAGGCTCTTTGGTTTATACTTGCGGCAACAGGCGCTATCGGCGGACTAATCCTCTTAGAGAATCTCTCGACGGTCTTGCTTGTGACAGTGTCGGTGTACATTATGTTGATTATCGGACGCGTATCGCTGAGCAAACTTTCCATAATTGGCGCAGGTGCGGCCCTCTTCGTAGGCCTTATCATATACTTTGCGCCCATAGTCAGCGAGGTTTTCCCACCCGCCAAGCGAGCAATAACGTGGCGCGCACGCATCGAGAGGTTCTGGGATGGCGGCAGCTCGGAAGCAGCGCAGAATGGCAAGCATATAGGCGACAAGACTCAGGTGGAGCAGGCTGCCACGGCAGTCAGCACGGGCGGACTTGCGGGCCGCGGGCCTGGCAACAGCTATATGAAGAACTTCTTGCCAATGGCGTATAGCGACTTCATCTTCTCCACCATCCTCGAAGAGTATGGCTTATGGGGAGGGCTTTTGGTCGTCGTGGCCTACTTCATAATTTTCGCCCGAGCGAGGTTGATAGCCCTCCGGAGTCAGAGGTCCTTCCACTTATACGCAATATACGGGCTAGCGCTGATGCTGACTCTCCAAGCTGTCATCAACATGATGGTAGGCGTAGGACTGATGCCAGTGACGGGTCAGACGCTGCCGATGCTCAGTATGGGTGGCTCGTCGAACTTCATCACAGGCGCAACATATGGCATCATGCTCTCGATAAGCGAAGAGCCCAACAGGCTCAAAGCCGAGAGTGGAGGTGAAAATAAATAAAGAAAAAACAGAACCAGATATAACGCTCCCCCACCCGACGAAGGCCAAAATGCGGAACGGAAAGCCGCACACACCCAAGGCGAGAAACGGGCAAACAGAAGTCAGAAAAAAAATGAGAGTAATAATAAGCGGAGGCGGCACGGGAGGCCATATCTTTCCCGCCATATCGATAGCCAACGCCCTCAAAGAGGCGGACCCCACGACGGAGATACTCTTCGTCGGTGCGCAAGGCAAGATGGAGATGGAGAAGGTGCCCGCAGCCGGCTATAAAATTGTCGGTCTGCCAGTAGCAGGTTTCCACCGCAAGATAAACTTGCGCAACATAGCCCGCAACCTCCTGTTTCCCTTTAAGCTCATCGGCAGCCTCGTAAAGGCAGGCGACGTCATCTCGGAGTTCAAGCCCGACGTATGCGTGGGCGTAGGCGGCTATGCCAGTGGCCCCGTCCTCTACCGCGGAGCGGGAAAGCGCGTCAAGTGCCT
>CAZTBY010000156.1:0-1562 GCA_964612395.1 uncultured Clostridium sp.
TCAATTATATTTTATCATAACAAATTTTAAAGTCAATATAATTCGCTTTATTAGGGATAATTTTAATAAATTAAATAGTAAAATAAAATCGTTAATAAAGCGAATGAGGTAATAGTATGAAAATAAATAAAAATAACGAATGGCGAAATGTTTCTGGAACCAAGTTAAGAGAATTAAGAACTGCTGCTAAAATTTCTCAAGAAGATTTAGCACAAAAATTGCAATTAGCAATTTGTTTAGCTTAATATAAAACAAGAAAAAAGCCCATAAAATAAGGCTTTTTTGATTTTTATGAACTCCGTAAAGTGTGTTTAGATACGTTTTAGATACATTTTATTTGGAGTTTTTAATTTTTTAACAGAAATTTTAATACATTTAGATACTACTTTTGGTTCTGGTTAAGTAAATTCATAACATTAACTACATCATCTAAATCTGACTTAAACATATGAGCATATGTGTTAAGAGTCATATTAGTATTAGCATGACCTAAATATTTTGCAACCAATGTAATTTTTGCACCTGAGTTAATAAGTAGGGAAGCACAGCTATGTCTAAAATCATGCATTCTTATATTTTTAACATTTGCGAGTTTTGAATTTCTTTCTTTTCTTTCTGCAACCATAAATGCATCAAAAGGTGCAATACCATTTTTGCTAAACACAAAGAAACTTTTATCAAAATTGCTAGGTTTACTTTGTTCAAAGAATAATTCTTTTAAGTCATCATATAAGACATCACACATTGGTAACACTCTATATGAAGCCTCAGATTTTACTGGAGAAAATGTAGGAGTTTTTGCTTCACTTTTCCATGCTCTTGTTACTTGTTTATTTATACTAATTAATTTTTTTTCAAAATCAATATCGTTCCAAGTAAGCCCTCGTAATTCACCATGCCTTAATCCACAATAATATGCTACCTCAAAAATGCACTTATACCTAATATCATCTTCAACTGATATAAATTTTTGAAACTCATCAAAGGTGTAAAATTGCATTTCCTTTTTAGGTTCGTTAGGGTCAGTAAAATTAGTCATTCTATTGGCTACAGAAACCATATCAATCTCCAACCATTTAATACCATAATTAATAATTGCTTTTAAAGTCTTATAAATTGTATTTTTAGACTTTGTATTTAAGTTGGATTTATTCATATAGTCCTTCCATGCTTGAAATTGTTCTACAGTAAGATTAGTACATTTTACATTATTAAACATTTCAAGATATTTCATTTGACCTTTATATTGCCTAAGAGTTTGTGCTCTTATTTTATCTTTTCTATTATCTATAAATGAAGTACATAGTTGCTCAAAAGTTAAATTAGAAGGTTTAATTCCAACAGTAATTCCATTTAAGAACTTTCTTTCTTCATCTTTTGCTTCTGTTTTTGTAATATACTTTTTACTTACTTTAGTTTGAACATTATTAAATGCATCCCTATAAGGTGTCTTAAAGAACCATGATCTACCATCCTTGGTAGGTGTCTTTGATTTATATACAGGCATAATATCACTCTCCTTTTAAATTATTTGTGCCATAAAACTTGTGAAAATCCAATGA
>CAZTBY010000157.1:0-1543 GCA_964612395.1 uncultured Clostridium sp.
AGTTCGTATATTTTGAAAGCCTCGGGAGAATCCGCATCAAACTCCTGAAAATCGGGGTGGAGCTTCACGCCGTGCAGACCGAGAGACTTTATCTGCTCAATGTCTGCCTCAAGGTTCTCGGAGTTCGGGTGAGTCGTTCCCAAGCCGAAAAAGCAAGGATTCGCCTTGCACTCTCTGCCGATAAACTTGTTTATCGAATTTATCTGGTGCGGAGTCGTTGCCGTCGAGCACACAAGGTATCTCGATACGCCGATCTTGCTGCCGCTTTCTATCAGCTTTTTACTGAAGCCGCAGCTTTCCATTGGCAGGTCGTAGAAACGTCCGATGTTGACTGTGGCATTTTCCGCTATTTTTTCAGGGAAAATGTGCGCATGGGCATCTATTATCTCATATTTTTCATAAATTTCCTTATCCACTTTTTAGTCCTCCTCAGCGGTGTTTCCTTAGATCTATACAACTATTAATTATACCTCATTCGACCTCATTTGTCAACGGCGCGGACAAGCTTTTAAAAACGGCAAAAGCCCCCGACCCAAATGGTCAGGGGCTTGAGATCATGCTGTTTTTTCGGTTATGAGCTTTCTCATGAGAACAAGGTCGATCGAATTCAGTCTGCCGTCCGAATTGAGGTCGCCTGCCTCCCAGTTTACGATACCGCTGTCCTTTTTGCCGAGGACGAAATTGTTCAGAGCCACGAGGTCGGCGATATTGAATTCGCCGTCACCGTTAACGTCAACGACCTGCTCCTTTTCAGCCTCCTTGACAAAAACCGTATAGTTCACCGTATTGCCGCTCTGACCGTTTGTTCCGAGCGTTACGGACTCTCCGTCAGAGAAGTTCTTTGAGTAAACCTTGAATACAACGTCATTTGATATGCCGACTGTCGATCCCGTATCGGTGTAGTCCGACATCCATACAGGAATGTTGGCAACTCGCGTATCGAGCGCGATGTAGACCACAATATCCGCACCTGCCGTAAACTTGCCGAGGTCGCCCGAAAATGCCTTTGAATCGCAGGCTGTGAGGATCTGCTCTGCGCCGGCAAGCTTATCGGGAAGTGATGTGATAGTGAAATCGCAGTCACCGAAAACCTTTCCACCCAGTGCAGCGTTGTAGGCAATATTCCAGTCGGCAGCATTGTCGGTATCCTTCACGCCGAGTCCCTTAATAAGCTTTCCGCTTATCGGAAGAACTGCCGGAACGAGGTTCCAGTCCTGACAATTATAGCCGTTCATTTCCCATTGCTGAACATTTCCGCCGTGTTCAAGACTGCCTGCGGAAACTTCAACAACGGAAACGTCATTGGAAATCTTGGTGTAGATCTTGTATGAGCCGTCAGCGTTCTTTACGAACTTGAACTTCTGATTGTCTCCGCCGTTATACTGGTAGAGGTCGAGATTTGTGCCGTTATCCGCCTTTTTGCCAGCAACGTCAAGAACGAACGTCTTGCCGTCTCCGAGCGCTGAGTAGACATAATAGTAACCGTCTCCTGCGGAGTAAAGTCTCCACACATTCCACTCGCCCTCGCCGTTCGCACCGCTGC
>CAZTBY010000158.1:0-1531 GCA_964612395.1 uncultured Clostridium sp.
CCCGCCATAATTAAAATTGCACCTTTATTTCCTCTTGCATATTCTCTTTTTAGTTCTTCTACAGCAAACAATCTATCAAAAGCCATTTTTAACTGACCACTTATCGTCCAATAATATAATGGAGATGCTAATACAACAATATCCGCTTCTTTAAAATATGGATATATTAGATTCATATCATCCTTTTGAACACAAGGACATTCTGCATTTTTTCCTCCTCTAAAACAACCTAAACATTCATGAATATTCATTTTTGTTAAATTGAATATCTGCACTTCATTACCATTTTCTTTTGCTCCTCTTTCAAATTCTTGAATTAAGCATGAAGTATTTCCAACTGTTCTTGGACTTCCATTTAATATCAATATTTTTTTCATTATCATTTCACTCCTTTATAAAACTATTATAATATATTACATTCTTTTTGTAAAGTACTTATTTCTATAGGCACTTTATCTGCTTCTATCATCCTTATCATACTCTTGATGAGTTTGTGGTTGAAACGCTGTATCGTAATCATTATAATCATAAGTGCCGACAGAGTCTGTTGTATAACTATTCCCTATTTTTGATATACTGCTACTTCTATATGCTCTTTCTAGCCTTTCTTGCATATCTCTTGAAACTGCTCTTTGTGGATAATAACCATACTCTACTTCTAAGACACCATCTCTTGCTCTTTTTCCACTCTCTCCGTTCGTGGGGATGTTAGAGATTGGATGAGAACGGTAAAGTTTGGCGAGCCCCTCCATCGCGTCTGTTAACATTGAGGTAACGACTGAAACCATGACCGTAACCCACGTGCTCGTGGTCATCTCTATCATCTGGCTTTGTTGCTCAATAATATCCTGTTCTACCCTTTTAAGAACTATCACTATCTATATGATAATCAGAAACCCATCCACCAAGCAATATAGAGAAATCACTTATAGCTGCTTTTGTTCCTCTTTTCTTTATTACATCTATTTGATTAGAACCAAAGATTTGCTCTTCGGTTAAAAAAGTAAAATCACTCATGCTCTACTCCTCCTCTGTATTTATAATTTTTTTCATATAAACATATTCTTTTATCATTATACCATAAAAACTTTTTTTTACATTTTTTTTTGCAAATATTTTAATTTTTTGGAACTGCAGGTTAATTTCATACATTTTTCACTTTGCTGTAAAGCTTACTGTATCAAAGCTTACAAAATTTCCTTAATACCCATCACCGCAACGCATTCCACGTGCCGTGTTCGCTAATTATGAATAGTTGCTTTTTATATGTTTGGGGACAACTGACTATTACATAATAAACACTCTTAATGGTTTAATGTTTATTATGTATATATCAATTTTCTACTTCTACGTAAATTCTTAAACCATTAACTTATCCTACTATTGATACTATTAAGCTTACATATTTAAATCCAAACTTTCTATTTGCCACTTTCTTCTAATAATAAATCAAAGTCTGATTTATATAGTTTATCCTGCTTAATTCTATATTTTTCAAATTCAGTTAATGCTTTATCGCAAGCAACTTCAT
>CAZTBY010000159.1:0-1520 GCA_964612395.1 uncultured Clostridium sp.
TAAAAAAAGAAGGAGCAAAATAATGAATGTAGATATAATATGTCCTTTATATAATGCAGAAAAATATATAGAAAACTTACATAAATCTATATTGAAACAAGAAAAAGTTAGTTTAAACAATATAAGATACATATTAACAAGAGGAAAAGATAATAAAGATAATACAGAAGAAATATTGAAAAAACTAGATAATTGTACATATACAATTATTGAAACAAAAGACTTTTCACATAGTCTAACAAGAGAACAAGAAGCTTTTAAAAGTAATGCAGATATACTAGTATTTATTACACAAGATGTTATAATTGAAAGAACAGATTGGTTATATAATTTAATAAAAGATATAGAAAATGGACAAGCAGATGCTTGTTATAGCAGGCAATTGTGCAATAACAATTCTATAGAAAAATATACAAGGGAAAGTAATTACCCAAGTAATTCAAAAATTGTTTCAAAAGAAGATATAAAAGAACTTGGATTAAAGACTTTCTTTTTTTCTGATGCATCGTCAGCAATTAAAAGAGAAACTTTTGTTAGATTGAATGGCTATGATGGAAAAATATTTCCAACAAACGAAGATATGTATATTGCATATAAGCTAATAATGAATGGTTACAAAATAAAATATTGTGCAGATTCAGAGGTAGTACATTCACATAATTTTACATTAAAACAACAATATAAAAGATATTATGATACAGGTGAATTTTTTAAGGAAAATGATTATTTAAACAAATACAAAGTGAATCAAGCAGGAGGAAGTCTAGCAAGGTATATATTAAAAAGAGCTTGGCAAGATAAGAATTGGCAAGTATTAATTAAATTTGTACCAAACATGGCTGCGAGATTTATAGGAATGAAAATGGGAAAGTTAAGTAAATAAAAGGGAGAAAACAATGAATGTTAAAACAGTAGTTGTAGTAAATGACTTTAATTATATACAGGGTGGAGCTAGCAAGGTTGCGATAGATACGGCTAGATTATTGTTAAAAGAGAATATAAAAGTTTATTTTTTTTCTGCAGTAAACAAACCAGAAGAAAATATTGAAGGAATAGAATATATTTCAACAAATCAAAATGAGGCCTTAAAAGAAAAAAATAAATTAAAAGGAGCTTTAAACGGAATATATAATTTTAAAGCACGAAAAAATTTTAAAAAATTGCTAAAAACATTAGATAAGAAAACTACAATTATTCACATACATGGTTGGACTAAAGCTCTATCTAGTAGTGTATTTGATATAGCTTTTAAAATGAAATTTAAAGTAGTACTTACATTACATGATTATTTTACAGCTTGCCCTAATGGTGGATACTTTAATTATAAAAAAAATGAAATATGTCATTTAAAGCCATTATCAATGAAATGTATAAAATGTAATTGTGATTCAAGAAATTATGGATTTAAATTATACAGAATAATAAGACAATTTGTACAAAATAAAGTAGTAAAATTAAATGACAGATTAGAAAATGCTATTTCAATTTCAGAATTTAGTGAAAAAATTTTAAAATCAACA
>CAZTBY010000160.1:0-1519 GCA_964612395.1 uncultured Clostridium sp.
TCTTTTGCTACATCTGTTCCAACTACACCCATTGCACAACCAATATCTGCAATTTTTAGTGATGGTGCATCATTTACTCCATCTCCTGTCATGGCAACTATTTCACCATTTGCTTGCCATGCTTTTACTATTCTTACTTTATGCTCTGGTGATACCCTTGCATAAACTGAATATTTACGTACATTTTTCTCTAACTCTTCTTGGCTCATTTCTTCAAGTTCTATTCCTGTTATTGCTTCATCTTCATTCTCTAATATTCCTAATGTTTTAGCAATTGCTATTGCTGTTGCTTTGTGATCTCCTGTAATCATTACAGTTTTTATTCCTGCTTTTTTACATTTTGCAACTGCATCTTTTACTTCTAGTCTTGGTGGATCTATCATACCTACCATTCCTATATAAATTAGGTCTGATTCCATTGAGCTCATTTCTTCGTTTGTAGGTTTATGGTCTAGTTCTTTGTATGCCATTGCAAGAACTCTTAATGCTGAGCTTGCCATTTCATTATTAACTTCTTTAATTCTTTCTTTGAATTCTTTTAAGTTATCTTTTATTTCTCCATTTACTATATATTTTGTACATCTTGCAAGAAGTTCATCTACACCGCCTTTTGTGTAAACTATATATTTTCCATTTGTTTCATTTACTGTTGTCATTAATTTTCTGTCTGAGTCAAATGGAATTTCTTGCACACGTGGATATTGCCCATATAGAGTTCCTTCATAGTTTAGTTTAAAACCTAAATCCACTAAAGCTGTTTCTGTTGGATCTCCTGCTAATTTATCACTTTCTGTTATTTTTGTATCATTACACAACATACTTGCATATATTAATTTATTTAAGTCTTCGTCGCCTAAGTCTCTTTTGAAATCTTTTACTTCAAAAACTTTATCATTATAGTAAATTTTTTCAACTGTCATTTTATTTTGTGTTAATGTACCTGTTTTATCTGAACAGATTACTGTTGCACTTCCTAGTGTTTCAACTGCTGGTAGTTTTTTTACTATTGCATTTTTCTTTACCATTCTTTGAACACCTATTGCTAAAACTATTGTTGATACTGCAGGCAAGCCTTCTGGTATTGCTGCAACTGCTAAGCTAACTGCTGTTAGGAACATTTCTATTACATCTTTACCATATAATAAACCTATTCCAAATATCACAAAGCATATTATTAAAGCTGCTATTCCTAATGTTTTTCCAAGTTTATCTAGCTTTGCTTGAAGTGGAGTTTCTCCTTCTTCTGCTGAATTGATTATATTTGCAATTTTACCAACTTCAGTATTCATACCTGTTTCAACTACTATTGCTTTTCCTCTACCATATGTGATTAAACTTGAAGCAAATAGCATATTTATTCTATCGCCAATTCCAACCTTTGCATCTTCAATTCTCGCTGCCATTTTTTCAACTGGTACAGATTCTCCTGTTAATGCTGATTCTTGTGCTTTTAAGTTCACTGCTTCGATTATTCTTAAGTCTGCTGGAACATAATCTCCTGTCTCTAAAATTACAACAT
>CAZTBY010000161.1:0-1511 GCA_964612395.1 uncultured Clostridium sp.
GTAATGGCTTTGAAGAGTCAAAATATTGGTTTAATGGAATGCTAAAGCATATGGAATGGGAGAATCTTGGGGAAATATTGGTAGGTGGTGTACACAATATTGGAGATGTAAAAGAGAAAAAAGAAGAATTGCAAAAAGCATATGAATTAGGAAAATCCATTTAAGAAAAAATCAAAAAAGTGTAAATGTGGAAAGTATGATAGAGGTAATTAAAATGAGAAATTTTTTCACATCAGAAAGTGTAACAGAAGGACATCCAGATAAATTATGTGATTTTATTTCAGATAGTATATTAGATGCATATTTAGAAAAGGACGAAAACGCAAGGGTAGCATGCGAAACTGTAGCAAGCAAAGGAGAAGTATTTGTAACAGGCGAAATTACTTCAACAGCCGAAAATATTAATATTGAAGAAATTGTTAGAAATGCAATAAAAGAAATTGGCTATGATGATGCCTATACAGATATTGATTATAGAACTTGCAAAGTTCATGTAAATATATCTAAACAATCTCCAGATATTGAACTTGGTACAAATGACGAAATTGGAGGAGCTGGAGATCAAGGAATGATGTTTGGGTTTGCATGTGATGAAACAGAAGAATACATGCCACTTCCAATTTTTTTAGCACATAAATTATCAAAACGATTAACAGAGGTTAGAAGAAATGGAAAAATAAGCTATTTAAGACCAGATGGAAAAACTCAAGTGACCGTAGAATATGATGGAGATAAGCCTGTAAGAATAGATGCAATAGTTGTATCTGCTCAGCATAATGAAGTTGCCAATTTAAATACTTTAAAAAAGGATATAAAAGAAAAAGTTATAGCCTCAGTTGTACCACAAAACATGCTAGATGAAAATACAAAATATTATATAAACCCAACAGGGAGATTTGTAATAGGTGGACCTCTTGGGGATAGTGGTTTGACAGGAAGAAAGATAATTGTTGATACTTATGGTGGTTATAGCAGACATGGTGGTGGATCTTTTTCAGGCAAAGATGCTACAAAGGTTGATAGGTCAGCATCATATATGGCACGTTTTATCGCAAAAAACATTGTTGCAAATGGTTATGCAAAAAAATGTGAGATACAACTTTCATATGCAATAGGAGTGGCAGAGCCAATTTCTATATATATAGATACATTTGGAACAGCAACAATACCAGAGGGAGAAATTGTAGAGAAGATAAAGAGTAAGTTTGATTTAACACCAAAAGGAATAATAAAACACCTAGATCTTAAAAAGCCTATTTATAAGGAAACAACAAACTACGGACACTTTGGAAAAGAAAACTTATCTTGGGAAAGAATAATAGAACTATAATTTGCAGTTTTTGCCAAATTTTTCTTGACATTCCTAGCAAACTATGGTAAAATATTTATTCGTAAGCCGCTTAAGTTAGGTTTTTAAAGCTTTATATAGCTACCTAAATATAAACTTAGCGAGTATTTAAAAGAAAGAAGAGGTGCTTTTCGATAATGTATGCAATAATCGAAGCTTGTGG